>CBDTZL010000136.1:0-5958 GCA_965364895.1 uncultured bacterium | reverse complement strand
CGCGTCACGGTCCTCGACCGCACCACCTTCCGGGGGAGTATCGACACGGGTGGGTGTGTCGCTCGACGCACCTCGGGTGGTGCTCTCCGCCTGTTTCAGGCGGCTAACGGGTCGCTTGACCGGAATCGTGCCCGAGTCGATGAGGCGGACGATGTTGGGGTGTCGAAGAGCGGCCACGGCCTGCGCTTCATCTCGAAAGCGCCGCCTTAGATCCTCGTTTACGGTCATGTGCGGATGAAGGATCTTCACGGCCATTGGACGGTTGAGGGTGGTGTGGCGCCCAACGTATACGTCGGCCATCCCGCCCCGTCCAATAAGCTTCTCTATCCGCACCTTTGAAAGGACGCGGCCTACCCAGTCATCCATCCTGGTTGTTCCTCCTGAAATTGCAGCTATACGGAGCGTGGCGCAGGTGCCGCTGTTTCGCCCTGAGTAAGAGAAATTGGGTCGCCAATCTTCAGCTCTCCTCCGCGAACAACGGTAGCTAACACGCCCCGTCTCCCCTTGATATCGGAGCTGAGACCAGGCTGGAGTTCATCAAGCTTCCAGCATGGTTCGCAAGGGCCCGTCACCGCCAATACGATTTCACCTAATTGCAGTTGGTCATGGGGTGAGAGCTGAGTTAAGTCGAAACTTGCAACCGTCACGTTCTCTCTAACATCGCCGGGGTTGAGTTGAAAATCAGTAAGAGTTTCCGAATCGATCAAAAGCACTTGTCGATTGCGCTTGCCGTACGAAGCGTCTCCCAGAATGCCCTTGCCTGAGACGGCTGTCACAGTGGTTACGGCCGCCATGGGAGCTCCAGAATTAGGTTTGAGAAAGAGATTGGTTACGGTGCTCATCCGCCTGTAGAAAAACGCGCCCAAGTATAGCACGCCGGGATTTTCGACCCTTCCACATGGTATTCTTGTTCAGCCTCGAGAGATAGTCTTGGCGCTATTCCCCAGCTTCACACTCATTTCAGGCGCGCTAATTATCCTTCTTCTACGCGGAAGAAGGATGCGGGCGATCTCGGTGATCAGTGGAGCGATTGCCTTCGCGGCTGCGGCGGCGTTTTCCGTTCTGCCTCCGACAGAGACTGCAATCGCGCTGTGGAGACCAATAGAGGTTTTTGGCACCGGCTTCATCTTCTCCATCGACAAACTGGTTTGGCCGTTCCTGCTGCTTGCTTCTGCCGCGGTCTTTGCAGAAGTACTTCTGGATGGCCGCAGCGCCATCAGACTGCTGTATTCGGGCATCGCCCTGGCCGCTATCGCGGGCGGAAGCATGCTCGCAATCGCTATTCTTTGGACGCTCATGATTCTTTTGGAAAGTACGCTCCGACTCAGAGCCTCCCTTGAACTCGACGCGACGATTCAAAAGGCTACAGTCCAATTTGTCGCCGTAGCGGCTGTTCTGGCCGCGGTCGCCCTTGGCGAGGGCGCTTCCATGCTGCTGGTTCTCGCGGCGCTGATTCGGTCGATCGGCGGCACAGAAGAACGGTTTCCATTTAGCCTGGCAGTACTCGCTCCACTCGGGGCGCTGGCTGTGATTAGTCGATCCTCGCCCGACGACTCTTTGCAGTTGTGGATTGCGGTGGGAGCCATTGCCGTGGTACTCGTTCGATCGTTGCTTTATATTCCACGGTTGAGTTCGCTTGCGCTGGCCCTAACTGCGGCCGGACTATTCGCGCCTCCAGAGGCGCAGGCCGTCGCCTGGGCGAGCCTTGCAGCCGTGCTGGTTGCGACATTAGGTCTCAGTCAAGCGGGCGGCTCCCGTATTGCCTGGTTTGCAGTAGCCATTATTCCGTCTGCATTTCTGTCAACCGTGTCGGATCTCGCCTTGCTCGTGCTCGTGACGTTCGCAACCGTCGTCCTTGCGATCGTCTCGCGATGGCTGCCTCTTGGCAGCCGTCCCTGGCCTCCCAGCCGGGTGGAAGGGGTCTCGATTGCGCTGCTTGTTGGAGGGGCAATATGGGCCTCCCTGGGCGCTGGATGGCGGCCGAATCTAGCGGGAGTGTTGTCGGCTTCGGCCGCGCTGGCTGTAGGTTATGCAGTCGCTCGAGCATGGCCCACGCTCTCCAAGACGATGGTTCCTATCCGACCAATGCTCACTGAAATTAGGCAAACCAGCCGAGCGGGTTCTAAATTCCTGGCAAGCGCAGTGCGCATCATCGCCGATGTGCTGGAGGGAGATAGCGCGGTGCTCTGGATATTGCTCGCGCTGTTGATCGTAATTGTGGGGCTGCGGGTAGGGGTTGCATGAATTGGGTCCCGCTTGCTCTGGTTGCTGCCACCGCATTCGCATTAGTGATTGTGGAGCGCCCTGGTTTTCAGATCGCGATCCTGGCTGCCCAATACGCATCGGTAGCCTGGCTCACTTCATTGGCGCTGCCGCCTCAGGTGGCGGCCGTTAAATTGGTGGCGGGCATGATCACCTGCGGGGTGCTTGCTCTAACTGTGGCAGGAAGCCGCTCGCGCAGCGAAACGGGTTCGGGCAAGGCCTTTCGAGCCATTGCTGCGATTTTGATCATGGGAGCTGCGATCGGAATCGGTCAGGCGAATTGGATGAGGATCCCCGACATCCGCCCCGAAGCGATCATGGCAGCCACAATCCTGATGTCGATGGGTCTGCTTCAGCTGGGTTTGTTCCGAACCCCGTTGCGAGTATGTATCGGGCTGATCACGATGCTCAGCGGATTCGAAATTGCGTATGCGGTGATTGAACCAGCCCTGGCAATTTTGGCTCTGCTCGCAAGCATGCACATCGGTCTAGCAATGGTGGTGAGCTACCTCACCCTTGTAGCGCACCCCTCGGGATTAGCGGAGGGTGGCGAATGAGCGCGCTCGCGCTAGTCTTCATGCTGCTCGCTGTTTTTGCGGTGGTCACGCTAGCCCTCAGGCGAAGGGCTACCCTGCCGTTTGCAATCGCAAGTGGAGCCTCTGCCATCTTAGGATTGTTCATTCTCGCTGCCCCGCTAGATGAGGCCATTTCGTTGCTGGGCATTCCGCTAAGGCTCGACAGCACCTGGGAGATCCTTGGCAGACCCCTGAGCCTTGATCCCCAAAACCGTGCGGGGGTGGGGTTTCTCTTTCTGGTTGGAGCCTTATTTTTTGGTCTGGGTTGGGCTGCTGCTCCGGGCCGGTCGTTTGTCCCGGCCGGGCTCATTGCGCTGGGATTACTGGCGGGAGCACTGACCATACAACCCTTTCTGTTTGCCGCGATATTTTTGGAGCTGGCCGCGATGGCATGTGTGCTGATCTTGGTCCCGCCAGGTTCGCGCAGCGAGAGGGGAGTACTCAATCTGCTTGTTCTCTACACCATGGCGATGATGGCTATTCTATTTACCGGATGGCTGTTGGAAAATGCGGGGGTTACGAGTGTTACGCCAGAGCTCGCGCTCCGCGTGATTTTGTTGCTTGGCTTAGGGTTCGCGATTCTCTTGTTTGTGCCTCCATTCCACTACTGGCTCCCGAGCATCGTCGAAAAGGTAAGTCCGTATTCGTTAGCATTTGTTGCAATCATCTTGCAGAGTTCCGGAATGTTCTTCCTGCTGCGCTTCCTGGATAACTTTGCCTGGATGCGAGCAGATCCCCTGATTTCATCCGCGATCCAGATCGCCGGCATCCTTATGATCATTTTTGGAACCATAGTGGCTGTTGCTCAAGTCTCGTTTCTCAAGATCGCGGTTTATGTACTAGTGGCCGATATAGGAGTCTCGCTTCTGGCGATCGGCTCCGGCTTTGAATTCGGAACCGAGATTGCTATCGGTCTATCCAGTGTGAGGGTTTTTGGGCTCGCGCTGTGGGGGCTCGGGGCGGCCCTTATGTCGAAAAGTGGGTATACGACTGGTGCCGGTCAAGCAGCGCCGCTTCCGACGGCCGCAGCCTTGTTAGGCGTGCTGAGCCTGGCGGGCCAACCATTGACAGCAGGATTTCCCTGGCGTTGGACACTGCTGGCGCAGCTGTCAGAGAGCTCCAACACAGGCGCCATACTCATGGTGATCAGCATGTTTGCAGTGCTCTGGGTTGTGATGAGATGGACCCGTGTGTTGTTTGAAACGGGCTCAACCGAGGCCGAATTCGAAGCGCATGCAGATGGACGAGTGGCCATTGCTTTATTGGCAGGCGCCTGCTTGCTTTTGGGGATATTCCCGCAGCTAGCAGCCCCTTGGGTGTCCCTGGCAACTGCAGGACTGGCCAATTTGAGCCCTTAATCTGAAGGGGCGGGGCCGCATGCTATACTCGCAAAGTGCCAACTTTTAAGGTTTTGAGAGCACCCTCGGAGGTCGTTTGGAAACTGAGCAGATAGATAAGAGAGTTTCATGGCTGGACGAGCAGCGGCGAAAGGACGCGCTGGAAGTTACGCGCCTGGAGGAGCTTCTGGAGGCACTGAACGAATCTGCCAGACAGCAATCTCAACAACTACGAGACCTTGCCGGGGAAGTAGCCCGAATCCCCGCACTTGAAGCTCGAATACGCCAGTACGATGAAACGATTGCCAAGCACCGCTCTGAGATCCTGCAGCAGCTCGACACTCACGAGGAGCGACGGATCGCGCGCGAGAAGCAGCTGGAATCATTGCGCACAATCGATCAAAAGAAGGTTGCTGAAGAGGTCGATGAGTTGAGAATCAAACTTAAAGCTCTGGACCGAATTGATGAAGCACTTGACGTGCGCAAACGGGAAGAGCTGCGTATCAGCCGGACGATGGATGGAATTGAGACGAAGATAAACCAAGCTACTACCGCTAGCGAAAATGAGCAACGTGCGGTTACTGGAATCAAAGAATCCGGAGAGAAGAACAATCAGCGTCTTAATGAGCTTGAGAATCGTGGATCATCGGTATCAAAGAGGGTGGATGAGCTGCGCAGCTTAGTGGACTCTTCGGAAGATCAGCTCCGAAAGCTTGCAACCAGAGCCGAAGTGGTCGAACTAGGTGAAAAGGAGCTCCGTCAATCTCAAAATCTCTGGATGGAGCAGCAGGCTGCAAGGTTAGCCGAGTTTGAGCGAGCCTGGATCGCATGGGAGAAGAGCTTCGCCGAATTTGAAATTCAATCCGACGATTTGAAGGAACGGATCGAATCTTATGAGGAGACTCACCGCAGCCTACGACTGTTAAGGGATGAACTTAATGATGTTGTTGAGCGGCTCAACCGACGGATTGAGGAAGTTAGCGAAATTCAAAGATTGAGCGAAGACAGATTCAAGCAGGAGTGGTCGACCTTCCAGGCCGACATACAGAAGCGATGGAGCAGCTTCAAGCTGAGCTCAGAGGAGCAGTGGAAAGAGCACGGGCGCAAACATGAGTCCGTGTCCGAGCAGCTCAGTGAACTTCAGGTCCGCATGGAAACATCCGAATTAGGTTTCGAGCAATTAGACCGATTAAGTAAGGGGAGGATCTCAGACCTCGTGGCCCTGGTGCAGGAGTGGGGGGCGGAGCTTCGAGACGGTGATAGCTAGATGAGCTTATAAAACGTGCATGTCATAGGGACCGCCGGTCACGTGGATCATGGGAAATCCACATTAGTACAAGCTTTGACAGGGATTGACCCTGATAGGCTGCAGGAAGAGAAGGATCGGCAGATGACGATTGACCTCGGTTTCGCCTGGATGACGTTGCCGAGCGGAGAGGGCCTGGGATTTGTCGATGTCCCGGGCCATCGTGATTTTATTGAGAATATGTTGGCTGGCGTCGGGGGCATCGACGCGGCCCTGCTGGTGATCGCCGCAGACGAGGGCATTATGCCTCAAACCCGGGAGCATCTGGCAATATTGGATCTCCTGGAAATTGAAACCCTGGTTGTAGCGCATTCACGCATCGATCTTGTTCTGGAACCGGAATGGATTGACCTGGTCGAAGAGGACACCCATACACTATTGAGCGAAACGCGCTTCCCGGATGCCCCGATGGTGCGCGTATCGGCGGCTACCGGAGACGGCATCTCAGATCTTGTCAAGGTTTTAGATTCGGTCCTGC
>CBDTZL010000135.1:0-5959 GCA_965364895.1 uncultured bacterium | reverse complement strand
ACACGTTCAATGACCTAACGAATTGTGGAAGTCCTTCGAGCGCGAAGATCTACGTGGTTGAGAAGCACGGCTACACAGATCCGGTGGCGATTCCGTGGCCGTAGGAGATTAATTTTTTTACTTATGATTGGCGTTCAGGAAGATTGAAGCGATTTGTTCAAGTAACTGGCTCTTATCTTGCTAATTTTACAACCTCCCAAACGAGGAGAGCAAGAAGAACAAAGGACCCGATGATCCTAATCAGAGCAATCAACCCTGGGAGATAAAAGTCGCCTAGAAGAAACAAGTCATTGATAAGAAGGTCTTGGACCTCTCCAATTCCCAAGATAAATACAATTAAGATCAGAAAGGGAAATACAATAATAGGGTAGGAAACTCTTCTTGGGCAAGTGCAACTGAGTTTCCCAGAAAAATGCTATTAGCGAGCTGAAATACAAGCAAACACAACGCGGAGAATAGAAGAATTCCAGTTCGTGTGAGGACTTTGCTGATTTTCACTTAGCCATCATCACCCTTTGACCCCCCGATCCGCGGTGACCACTTCACAATATTACAGGCTTCCGACTACTCAATCAAGCTGTGCGAAAGGACAGGGTTTACGCCGGAGCGGAGACCAGTTGGTGGGGGGATTGGGATCGGATTACGGACAGAACGGGATCGATTGACTGGCCGCGATCGCGTCGAGGAAGCCTTGCGTCTCGGCGGCCTTGGAGCTCAGCTGATCGCTGGGCTGCAAGCCTAGCTGAATTTCGAGGGCGTTAATGCGGTGCGTGTACATGTTGCGGGCGAGCAGTTTACAGTCTCCGCCCTTTGAAATTTGCTTCCCGACCAGATCCTCGGAGTCGGCGAAGGCTCTATCGGCGCCTGCGGCATCGCCCTGCGCCATCAATAGGGCGGCTTTTTGCTCGTGGAATCCCCAGTCCTTGGCGCGCGCTTCGATGGCCGCTTCGACCTTGGCAATATCCCCGGTCTCAACTCCTTCTCGGGCCAGACGCTCGGCATCTTCCAGGTTGGCGACAACACTTCCGGCATCCAGCGCGGCGTCAACGAACGGGTCGCCAGACGGCAGTCCGAAGAGCTGCATCACGGCTTCGCCATAATTGATGTTGCCGGCAGCATCAATTACTCCGTTGGCCCGTCCCCATTCCTCGCCGATCTCGAACAGCCAATCGATGTCTTCTTGGGTGCAGGCTCCGAGCAGCGGGGTGACCAAAACCAAGCCGGTGATTAAAGCGGCTCGTCGGAGCTTGGTAGAGGTGGAATTGGCTATATCAAACATCCTATGAATCTTGCACCAGATCCAGCACTTCCTGGAAACTTAAGCTGCCAGGGCCGATGCTGACCTCGCGCATAAATTGCTCGCGACTGATTTCGCCTTCTGCCAGCATATCAATAGCGGACTGAGAAGCAGTGATGGCTACCAGGCACTGCCCAGTTTCGTCTCGATAATCGATAGTGACACGTTCAATACCAAGCTCCTCCATGCGGTTGTCTTCACGCATGCGCTGGATAATGCTCATCATCGTCATTTCATTTGCGGAGGCAGTGCCCATGCCCGTGAAGCCTTTGCCCTCGTCGAGTGTGATCACCGCGATCTGGCCTGCGCTTTCCTGGATCGGAATGACTACTGCGCGCGCCCCAGCAATGCCCGCATCAAGCAGGATTTGAGACACGACACGGCTGGCAAAGGGATCGGGAGCACCGGAGTAGAGCTCCTCGGCTCTTGAGCGGAACAGCTGATTCCACAGTGCAGGTCCTCCAAACACGCCCGCTACGGCGCAGCAGGAAAAAAGCACCGCAATTCCAAAACAACCAAAGCATCCCATGCGAGCCCAGTTGCGGCCTTCGTTAGGAGCAGGAGGCTGAGGCTGCGCGGGCTGAGGAGGGGCGGCTGGGCCATGTGGCGCGACCGGTCGCGGATCTGAAGGGGGCGCTGGAGGCTGTGATGGCTCGGTGCTCAAATGGACAACGGGGGAAGAATTAGCGAAATTCTACTACAGCCCCGGCAAGTATCATCGGGTGACAGATGTCAGCCGGTGGACGCTATCGATAGTATCGGCGGAAATCATGACGAAAATCTAAGGCTGCCGTAAGACAAGGTTGTCAAACGCCACCCGGCTCCCGCCTGACTCATAGGTGACGCCTACCAAGGCTACGTCTCCTTTCCGAAAGGTCGAGTCTGTAACCTGGGCTAACCTCACCCCGTTTACTATCAGTTCCAATGTATCTCCGATGCAGCTGACCCGTATGTGATTATCAGCGCCCTCGCCGGTATTGATCGCGCTTGAAAACATCCAGTCCGTCAGCTGAATAAATTCTCCGCCGACAAGCGCGTAGATAACATACAGTCCATCGTTGCCGATTTCAAAGCCGTATTGATTGTCGGCATCGCTATATCGACAGAAGACTCCCCAACTATTATCAGGGGTAGGTGAATCGATTCGGGTGTCAACCTCAACTACGATATCGTCATAATCCGCGCCAACCAGGGACCAGATCCATAGATCCGGCGAGAAGACATCAATGAAATACTCATTGTCGAGATAGCCAACAGCACTCTGGGAATCTGATTCCACATCCCATCCGCCGGCCGGGTCGCCAAAATCCTCAT
This sequence comes from uncultured bacterium, assembly GCA_965364895.1. Classification (GTDB taxonomy): domain Bacteria; phylum Chloroflexota; class Anaerolineae; order Anaerolineales; family E44-bin32; genus JADFRG01. Next base: position 3,348 of record CBDTZL010000135.1, on the reverse strand, counting down.
ATAGGACCACATCGGGCAAAGATGCATAGTCGGGCGTTTGAACCCGAAAATCGTCGAATTGAACAGTCGCCTCCGTACCGTCATAAGTGCTCGCAGTCAGGCCGATATCGCCCGCCGTAAGGCGACTATCCCTCACCCTGGCAATCTCCTGGCCATTCAGCGAAAGGCTAAGCCTGTCTCCTACGCAGGAGGCGGAGAGCCGATTGCTGGCGCCATCGCCCGAAGCGATCGAGCCGAGCTCCGACCAGTCGACTAACGACACAAAGTCCCCATCAAGAAAGGCGTAGATCGTGAAGTACTGATCGTCGCTGATCTCGAATCCGTAGTAGTTATCAAAATCCAGATATCTACAGAGCACACCCCAGCTGTTATCGCCCGCGCTTGCGGTTTGTACCGTGTTGACATCAATCACGACGTCGCTCAGGTTCAGCCCCGGAACCGAGAGCGCGATCTGATCAGGATCTCTGAGTTCGAAGACAAATGCCTCGTCTCGATACCCGTATGCCGAAGGTGACGCCTCGTTAATCTCCCAGCCACTGCATTGATCGCTAAAGTCATCGTAGAAGAAATCTGAGCCCGGAATCGCGGCGCCAATAGGGGTGAGCACTGCATCACCCGTCAGTTTGAGTTTGTATGTCGCCTCAACTTTCGTGCGCGGCGACATAGCCGCAATCACCACGGTCGCCGGGCCCTGCTCAGAGTCAAGGCTGAAGCGCGTACTGGTCGAGCCATCATCTGCTACCTGAAGTATCCGGACCTCCTCTGGAAGCACAAGATACACCGCCCAATCCTGATCCACGGCCTGTCGAGTGCGGACGAATCCATCACCGATCCAACCTCCGTCGCCAATGTCAACATCGTAGAGGTAGTCCAGCTCAGGAATGGCAATGTCATCAATCGCCCAACCGTGACCGCTGAATGGAGATTGCGTAATGTATTCGAATCGAATCAGCACCTCCGAACCAACGTATTTACTCAGGTCCATGCGTTCCGGTACCCACTCAGGACGTGCGCGCTTTCCACTTACTCCTGTGTAGTTTGGCCCGTAGTCATAGTCACGATCGTAAATCGTGTATGCGCCGTTCAAGAACTTCCATGTTTGCCCGTTATCCGATGATACCGAAACGTATCCACTGTCAATGAAAGGCTCGATATCGTGCCAGGTCTGGAAGTGAAGCGTGGCTCTCTCCAAACCTGTTAGATCGAATGCGCGGGTCAGGGTCGAATGCACATTGTCGCCCCGGTTGGACCACCAGAAGCGCGTACCACTTGCCGCATTGGCCGGGATTGGGCCTACGGTGGTGGAGCCTCTAAATCCGAGTTCGACCTCGCCCACCCCATCGAGCTGCAGATAGTCTGCTGAGTATTGGGGCAGGCGGCCCTCGATCGTGCCCGCTAGCGCGACCACTTTTTGGATCGGGCAGGCAGGCCGCAGCGTTTCTTGCGCATAGCCATAAGGGATTGTGGGGTCTGAGCGCAGATTAGCTACCGTCCAGTCCCCAAATACCTTGTGTGCATCAATGCCTCTCTTTCCTAAAGCATCTCGGATAGACGCCATGCCATCTTCAGGATGCCTGGCTAGATCGTGAATGAACGAATCGCCGAAGCGCTCCCACAAATAAAGCAGAAACAGGTAGGAGCCTCCATAGTTGGGAAGGTTCTGGGCGGGATTGGAGGGCCACGCGTTTAGCTGTAGATTGGTATTGGCAAGAAAACTGGGGTGGGTGGCAACGGTGTCGTAGCCGACAATGCGCTCCGCGAGCTGAGCCAAGCCTTCATCAAGCCAGGTTGCCTCGCTCGGGTCGTTGTGCCATTGAATCATGTGTGCGAACTCGTGAGCCAATGTGGCCATATAGTCGTCACTCCCGACCTCGAACTCGGCCAGGCTTACATAGAACATCTCACGCTGATTGGAAAATGGTTCTACCGCTGAGAGGTACTGATCGGTGGCGCTATATTCGCCTACCGCATCCAGGAGAAGCGAGAGATTCAGGATGGAGAGCCTGGGATCATTGTCAACGCCCGGAGACCATTCCTGCCCGAATAATTCGCGCATGGCCGGCACTATCTCGCGCGCAAACCGGTCGCCAGCGGTCGCGAGTGCTTCGGTGTTCACCTCCAGTCCATCCGCCACCCACATTGAAACGAGCTCGTTTTGATATCGCAGTTCCGCCGCGAGTTCGCTGAAACCCGTATCGCTGTCGCCATCGCGCACAAAAAATGTATCGATGGATCCAACCGAGTGATCGGGCGCTACCACCAGGGCGCGCGCCTCCGGTCCGGTCATCAAGCCATGTTCGATCTTCCACGCGACCGGATCATACGATGGAACCGGCACTTCCAGCACAGAATTCACTTCTAATGGAGCTTGCTGCTCGGTCGGCTCAATGGGGGAGGTGGCAGTGGATGGAGCGGGGGTCGTGGGCGAAGCGGCTGGAGCTGAGCTTAAGCTCGAGCTTGAGCTGCACGCGGCGATCACTAGAGAAAATCCTACGAAGAAAAAACGCAGGCTGCGCGAAAGGGAGGCGCTGATCCAATTCACAGCGGATCAACAGTGTGACAAAGGCTGGGTGGGATGGATATTTGCATTCGATCAAGCAACCGCTATTGAGGATCGCGCACGATAAAAGCGAAATCGTAGGAGCAGGGCTGAATTCGGAATTATGGCACAGGTGGTTGACTGATGCCTATTGGAGTGCTATAGTAGAACAAAAGTTCTATTCGACACTAAGGCTGAGAAGGAGGGTCTTATGCCCCATGAAAGCATGCAACAGCCAGAAAAGCCGGCAACAGATTCAGCTTATTTTGATGAAATGACAAAGGCGGTGTTCCGCTCAGGATTCAGCTGGAAGGTGGTCGAAGATAAGTGGCCCAATTTCAGATCGGCTTTCGATGACTTTGAGGTTGATAAAGTAGCTTCTTATGACGAGCGTGATGTCGACCGGCTGCTTGCCGACGAAGGGATTGTGCGCAATGGGCGCAAGATTGAGGCAACCATCAACAACGCACGTGCAGTAGATGAGGTGGTGAAGGAGTTCGGGTCTTTCCAAAAATACCTCCGGTCGATGGATGCGCAGAGCTATGAAGAAACCGCCAAAGATATGAAAGGTCGTTTTAGCTACCTGGGCAAAACGGGAACCTACACATTCCTGTGGGGAGTTGGGGAAGAAGTCCCGGAATGGGAAGACCGTTGAAGCTCAAGGACCTGTAGTCGGCTAACCGCGAAAATCCAACCCCGTAACACGAGAGCTCAAGGTGAGGGTTTCCATTGGGAAGCATCCTTTACGAAGAAATTGAGGCCCGCAGCGCTATTAACCGGGTCAAGGGTATGCCGTTCAAGTGGAGCCT
>CBDTZL010000134.1:0-6021 GCA_965364895.1 uncultured bacterium | reverse complement strand
GAAACCGTAGTGCGGGATATTCGAGTGAGAAACTATACGCCGACCGAAACCCCGCCGCCGGAAGCCGTCACCGCGGTCCCAACCGAGTTGCCAGCGACGCCTGTCGCGCCTCCTGAGCAGGAGCCTCAGGCCCCAGCGGAGGCACCAGATCGCTTTTCTTCCGCGCTTCGAGCCGGCATCTTCCTGGGGCTATTCCTAATGCTTGCGACCGCGGCGTATGTTCGTCTGGCTCCACGAGTGCGTTCCTATTCCGGCTATCTGAGGATGAGGCAGCTCCATAAACGTCAGGACCGAGCCCGACAACGAGGTCGAAAACGTGAGTAATCACTTGATTGTCGGATTGGGAAATCCAGGACGACACTATCGTGGCAATCGGCACAACGCAGGCTACATGCTGATCGATCGCTTGTTAGATTCCTATGGCGCAACACTCAACCGCAGCGTATCGGAGGCGCTGGTGGCCGTGATAGAGAATGAGGAATCTACCGTAGTGCTCGCCAAACCTCAGACCTATGTCAACGAATCAGGTCGCGCGGTGGGCTCGCTGGTAAGAACGTTTGGGGTTGAGCTATCGAACGTGATGATCGCATTCGATGAGCTAGATCTCGATCTTGGGGTGATCCGAATGCGGCCGGCCGGCGGCTCGTCGGGCCACCGTGGCATGCGCTCGATCATCAATCATTTGGAAACTCAAAAGACCCCACGATTGCGGATCGGCATTGGCCGCCCGCCCGGGCGCCGCCCGGCAGCGGACTATGTTCTTTCCAATTTTAGCAAGTCCGAGCAAGAGATTGTATCGGGCGTCCTGGAACGGGCTGTGGTTTGCGTTCGGGATTACATTGGAGAGGGAATTCAGTTGGCTATGACCGCATGCAACCGGCCCGAGGAACCATAATGGATCTCTCCTCGCTCTTGCCAGCCCTTCGCCAAAGCGTAGAGCCCGAGAAGGCGATTGCAAGTGGGCTGCTCCCACTGCCCACCTCTGCGCGCGCTCCGGTAGCGGCCTCGATGCTCTTTGAGCGTTCAGCGCCATTGCTAATTGTCTCCCCCCGATTTGATCGGGTTCTCACCCTCGAGCAGGAACTGCCTTACTGGACCCCGCAGACACCGGTAGCGATCTTTCCGGAGCCGGATCCGCTCTTCTACGAGAAGCTTCCCTGGGGTGTGCAGACCCGCCTCCAACGGGCAGAAATCTTGGCACGCCTGGCAAATATGACAACCGCAGACAAATCCATCATCCTGGCCTCGATCCGGGCCATTATGTCGGTAACCCTTACGCCAGATCAGATGCGCGCCAGCATTCGGGAACTCCAGGTTAATCAGACGGTTGAGATTCAGGAGCTGCTCGAATTCCTCCTGGGGATCGGATACGACTCGGCAAGCATCGTTACCGATCGCGGCCAATTCAGCAGGCGCGGGGGAATTCTCGATGTTTGGTCCAATTCCCAAAGCGCGCCCACTCGAATAGAGCTGTTTGGGGATGAGATCGATTCCATGCGGGAGTTCGATCCGGCCACTCAACGATCCGCAGAAAAATTCCAGCGCCTGAAACTGACGCCGGCACGCGAGGGCATCCCCACCTACATGACAAAGACGCCCGAGCATGAGTCCGAACTACATGAGTTCTACCTGCCGGGGGTCAACCCGGAACCGCATGGTTTTCTAGATTACTTGCCACAGGATACCGTCGTGCTCTTGGACGGTCTTGACGCAGTTGAATCCGTAGCGCACGAACTGGAAGCGCAAGCGGTGGAGTTTTTTGAGAGTCCTGACAACCGCGAAAGATATGCTCCCAGGCCCTATCTCACCATCGACGAGTTGCGGGAAAGTTTGGATCGACTCTCCGCTGTCGATCTCGGCCTGACAACGACCAGTGAAACCGCTCCTGCGATTACGTTGGGTCCACGTTTTGGTGGGCAGATCAAGCCGCTTATGACCCACTTGCTCCAGCGCCGCTCAGCCCATGAGATCTCCATAGTGGTCAGCCGTCAGGCGAACCGGTTGGTCGATCTTTGGAACGAGCAGGACGGAGCTCAGCTACTGGCGGAGGCAATCCCCGACGAATTGGCCCCTGGCGAAATCACGTTCATTCAGGGCGCTTTGAGTGAAGGGTGGTCGCTGCGTCGGCCTGGTGAAGCTCGCCTCAACCTGCTGACCGATGCGGAAATATTTGGTTGGTCGAGACCAAAACCCAGGCGCCGCACCCGCCCAAGCACCCCAGCGCCCGAATCTGCCTACGCGGATTTGGTGCTTGGCGATCATGTGGTGCATGTGGATTACGGCGTCGGCCGATTTGAGGGGTTAGTTTCGAGAATTCTGGATGAACTCGAGCGTGAATATCTGCTGGTTGCCTACGCCGACGGTGATCAGCTGTATGTTCCCATCCATCAGGCAGATCGCATCACGCGGTATCTCGGCGTGGACGGAGATGCTCCCCGACTTTCCCGATTAGGCTCTCAGCGCTGGGGCCGCCACCGCGCGGAAGCCAAGCGTGCGGTTGAAGAGATCGCGAAAGATTTGCTCGAACTCTACGCCCGCCGCGTAACGGTGGTCGGACACGCATTTGCAGACGATACCCCCTGGCAGCGCGAGCTCGAAGCGTCGTTTCCTTATGTCGAAACAGAGGATCAGGTACAGGCCATCGAAGCAGTCAAAGGGGATATGGAGCGCAGCCGCCCAATGGACAGGCTGATCTGCGGCGATGTTGGGTACGGCAAAACTGAAGTAGCACTGCGGGCAGCATTCAAAGCCGTTATGGATGGCAAGCAGGTCGGAATTCTCGTGCCGACTACGGTACTCGCTCAACAGCACTTTCGAACCTTCAGACGCAGACTGAGCGCCTTTCCAGTAGAAGTTGAGATGCTTTCACGCTTCCGCTCACGGGCCGAAACCGCAGCCATACTCGAGCGCATGCGTGAAGGCCAGGTCGATATTGTGATTGGAACGCATCGATTGCTTCAAAAGGATGTGGAATTCGATAACTTAGGCTTGCTAATTATCGACGAGGAGCAGCGATTTGGCGTGACACACAAGGAATTTCTAAAATCGCTGCGCACAGAGGTTGATGTGTTGACGCTGACCGCAACGCCGATTCCCCGCACTCTGTACCTGGCACTTACTGGAGTGCGAGACATTTCGACCATCGATACGGCCCCGGAAGATCGGCTACCGGTTATTACCCATACTGGCGCGTATGATCCAGGGCTTATCCGTCAGGCTATATTGCGCGAGCTCGATCGAGGTGGACAAGTCTTCTTTGTCCACAATCGTGTCCAGTCGATCGACAGTATCAGGGCTCGTCTTCTGAAACTGGTCCCGGAAGCGAAAATTGAAATTGCGCATGGACAGATGCCTGAGGGTGAACTATCAGACATCATGTCTCGCTTTACCGACGGTAAAATCGACGTTCTGCTAAGTACTTCCATCATCGAATCTGGCCTGGATATCCCGAACGCAAACACACTAATCGTGGATCGCGCGGACCAATTTGGATTGGCTCAACTCTACCAACTGCGCGGCCGCGTAGGACGCGGCGCGCTGAGAGCCTACGCATATTTCTTCCACCATTCACGCGGGACCCCGGAGGCATTGCAGCGGCTGAATATCATCAGCGAGAACTCGCAATTGGGAGCAGGATATAGCATTGCCCTGCGCGATCTCGAGATGCGAGGGGCTGGCGATTTGCTCGGTCGTCGGCAGCACGGGCATATCGCGGCCGTGGGATTTCATCTATATACACAGTTACTTGGCGAGGCCGTCCGTCGCTTGAGAGATGAAACAGAAGCGGCAGAAATTCCCGAGCTTCCGATGGGCGCGCTCCCGCTACAAGTGTCTATTGAACTGCCGTTGTCCGGCGCGCTAACGACCGACTACGTAACTGATCGTGACCTTCGGCTCCAGCTTTACCGGAGGATGGCCGGCCTTCGAACTCTGGAAGAAGTGGAAATGATGCGGACCGAGCTGAGCGATCGATTTGGGACACCGCCACCGGAAGTAGATAACCTGCTCTATCAACTTCGGGTCAAGGTTCTGGCTGCGGAGGCTGGGATCGTGAGCATTACCAGCGAAGGAGGTCAAATCCTTATACAGTTCACACCTGGTCAGGCCCCGGCCGGTGACCTCGGACCTGAAGTTCGCATGAGCAAGCGCGGCCTGTGGCTTACGTCTACGACCTGGCAAGAAAGTCTGATGGGACTGCTTCGGAACTTAATGCCGCAGCCAGTGTAAACCAGGCCGAAACAAGCTCTCAAATTTCCCCTCGATACTGAATCAAGAGCGCAAGATACGGCTCGCCGTCAAGATACTCGATCCCCAGCGCCCAAGTGCGCCAATTGAGCTGGCTGCCCGGATCAGGTGCGGCTCGATGGAACGAGATGAAATTCATGTTCGCATATTCCGAGGGCCAGATCGCATCCACCGCGGTGGATCCGACCCCGAGTTCGCCGCAGTGGAACTCAGGTGCTACCGAGAACACATCTTCTAATTGCGGCAAAATCACCTCGCGAAATGTGCCGTCAATGGCCAATTCGCTGTCACGATTGACTCCCCATTCAAACGAAGATGGATTCAGAAATAGTCCGGGGACGCTCGAAAAACTCATCTTGACTTCTGGGTTCCACCAATCATGTCGGATGATCACTCCACGTTTGGGGCTCACAAGCTCAGAGAGCTTGTCTCCATCGCCCTCCTTGACGGCCAGAATGAACTGGTTGGCAAGTTCGGGAATCCTAACATCTGCGCAAAATGAAGAACCGAGAACATCTTCAGTAAGGTTCCAGCTGTTGACCCATCCCTTCCCGCCTTGCGGGAGGTTAATTTCAGCCCAGGTAGAGCTGCCCATTTGAGTAGTTTGACCGGTTACCGTCAATCCACGCTGGTCGGAGGCCAGGCTTGCCACTTCCATGCTGGTGATCCCTGCCGGCTGACGAACCGCTAACGGTTCAAGTTCGGGCACCCATGCCACTGCATAAGGGACCTGTGCCAGGACGATACGAGTGGGTTCTTGTTTTATCTGCGGCGCTTCAGATGGCTGTAATTCGGGCTTGGCTGCTGGCAACGAGGTTGTTGTTGGAACAGGAACAAAGCTTTGACGACAGGCACTGAGCAACAGGATCAGAGCAATCCCAATGCTCCCTTTGATGATCCACCGCATGGAAGGGGGAGATGCAAGTTGTCTGCCACTCAAACTTAATGAACCTTGAATGTCTGATGCTGTGCATCCCAGGCGGCAAGCGCAGATCCGATTACAAACAGGCTTCCTGTTGCCAGGATCACTTGCTCGGAACCTGACTGCTCTGCAGCCCTCTGCATGGCCGCCGCGACCGGCTCGACAACTTCAGCCTCGAATCCAAATCCTTGCGCCAAGCGAGCCAAAATCTCTGGATCTTCTGATCGAGGGTGGTTTGCGCGAGTGAGGATCACTCTGGAAACTTTCGGCGCGAGCTCCAGAAACATACCTCGTACATCCTTATCGCTAGACGCCCCGAATACCATCGTGATCGGTCGTCCAGGGAAGTAGTCGTCCAGAGCAATTCGCAATTTCAAGGCAGATTCCCGATTGTGAGCGCTGTCGAGCACGATCGCCGGCTCATGAGCGAGCACCTGGAACCTCCCTGGCCACTCGGTGGCGGCCAAGCCTCGCTTAATCTGCTGCAGGTTCAAGGGCAGGCCTCGGCTAGAAACGGATTGCAGGGCTACATACGCTACCGCCCCATTCTGCACTTGATGGTGGCCAAGCAGTGGAATGCGGAGCTGCACTCGGGCGCTGTCCTCTCCTGCGCGCCACACCTGAAACGACTGTCCGTCAAAGCTGCGATCCAAAGCAACATAGTGCCAATCGCGATTGAGCTGCACAACCGGGGCATTTCGCTCCTCTGCAATAGCACGCACCACAAGATCGGCTTCCAATTGCTGGGGCGCCAGTACCACCGGCGTTTCCGTTTTGATGATTCCCGCTTTTTCTGCGGCTATGTCCGAAAGACTGTCGCCGAGCAGGTGCGTGTGATCGTAAGACAGCGACGT
>CBDTZL010000133.1:0-6158 GCA_965364895.1 uncultured bacterium | reverse complement strand
CTCGCGCTCGACGTACAGTATCGACGACGGTCTCCGGAACGCTGCACCACTCGCTGTGGATTGGATGTTTCTCGGCCTCCTCAACGGTGACCGGTGCAAAGGTGTCCAACCCCACGTGGAGCGTAACCGCCGCGATATCGGCACCATGGCGCTCAATATCAGCCAGGATGTCGTCTGTGAAGTGCAAACCGGCGGTGGGCGCGGCTGCGGAACCCATGTGCATCGCATAGACGGTTTGATATTCATCCGGAGCTCGAAGCGGGGTTCGGATATAGGGTGGAACAGGAGGCGATCCGATCTCGTCCAGGTGCGGTGTGATCGGTGAATCAAAACGGACCAACCTCTTCGGGCCTCCCAGATCTTCGAGAATCTCACACTTGAGACGGCCTCCAACATCCAGCTGCTTGCCTGGGCGCAACCCTTTCCCACCGACCATTGCCTCCCAGACCATCGATTCGCGCCGCACAAGAAGCAAAAGCTCCGCCTTCCCACCATCGGGCAGCTTGGAAGCGGACAGCCGCGCAGGAATCACCCGAGTTTCGTTGAGGATGAGTGCATCGTTGAAACCAAGCAATTCCGGAAGGTCGCCAAAGCGATGGTGTTGGACCTGGCCTGTGGTTCGATCGAGAACCATCAGCCGGGAGCTATCTCTTGGCTCCGCAGGCCGCTGCGCGATCCGGTCAGGGGGAAGCTCGTAATCGAAGTCGGAGGTGCGCAAGCTCTATTTATTGATGAAACGAATGATCACATTCAACACCAGGGTAAGAAGCAGGCTTAAAACCAGCATCGTGGCCAGGGGGACAAAGCACGAAACATTGCTGAATTCGAAGCGAAAATCTCCAGGTAGCTGACCGATCGGTATGTTTGTGCGGCTCAAGCCCCATAGCAGAGCGCCGACCGCAGCTAAGCCAAGCCCCAGAAAGACGAGCAATCGACCTAGATTGGCAATATCAAACATGGTGCTACGTGGAGGCAAACCGCTTCATCCGAGCGGATCACATCTCGGGCAAGCGGGATTGTGTGGAAGGCGGTGGCTTCAGTCCCATGTGCTCATAGGCCAGACCAGTGGCCACTCTCCCCTGCGGGGTACGATCGATGAATCCAAGCTGTAGCAAATAGGGCTCCACCACATCCATGATGGTGTCAGGTTCCTCGCTCAAGGAGGCCGCGATAGTATGCAGCCCTACCGGTCCGCCGTTGTACTTTTCGATGACGGTCGACAGTACACGTCGATCGGAATCGTCCAGACCAAGGTCATCGATGTCGAGCAGAGCCAGCGCATCGATGGCCACAGGACGCGTGATTTTTCCGTCGGCGCGCACCTGAGCATAGTCCCGCACTCTCCGAAGCAATCGCAAAGCAACACGCGGGGTTCCGCGCGCGCGGCAAGCAATCTCATCAACCCCGTCGGAGTCGATCTCAACCCCTAAGATACCGGCCGCTCGAGCGACGATCGTCTTCATGGAGGGCAAATCGTAGAAGTCGAGCCGGTGGACCGCACCAAAGCGGGCCCGAAGCGGCGAGGTAAGTAGAGCTAATCGAGTGGTAGCGCCCACGACAGTGAACTTGGGCAATTGAAGTCTGATCGAGCGCGCACTGGGACCCTTTCCGATGGTGAGATCCAGTGCAAACTCTTCCATGGCGGGATAAAGAATCTCTTCAATTGCTCGTCCTAATCGATGGATTTCATCGATAAACAGAATATCGATCGATTGAAGATTGGTAAGGATGGCGGCCAGATCGCCCGCACGCTCTATAGCAGGCCCCGACGTGATCTTTAGGTTTGACTCCATCTCAGTAGAGAGGATATGGGCCAGGGTGGTTTTACCTAAGCCAGGAGGGCCGTAAAAGAGCACATGGTCCAGCGGCTCTTCTCTGGCCTTTGCGGCCTGGATGAGGATGGAAACATTGTCCCGCACGCGGTCCTGACCGATCATTTCGGAGAGCTGCGTTGGACGCAGCTGCACCGGCTCGGATTCCTGACGCACCGGCGATACGAGACGCTCTTTTTCCACGGCCACGGGGGGATTATACAGGATGGGGTTGCAAAGAGCCTGCATGGTACGGCGGCCCGGTTGACCTTAAAAATGTCCTTCACTATACTCACATACTGGGAGTCACACCCTTCTTGGTAAGCAGAAAAAAACGGGCGAGCAAGCTACTTTGAGATCATTTATCTGGACGAATGGAGCCAGGGAGGGAATCGCATAGCACTCGGCCTCGGCCTGCGACAAGTACAGCAGGCACTCGACAGCAAAGCTGATTCAATCCAGCGTGAATTCATTGCTGCTGGCGATGAGCTCGACGAAGTTGCGCGTCAGCTCCTTGATGCAGAGCCCGATCAGCGGGAACCGTTGCGGGAAAAGCAGCGCATTCTACGCGACCGGCAACGAGACCTGGCTGGCGAGGTAAATGAATGGCGAGATCGGGCGCGTGGGGTTCGCAGCCAGCCCGGTGAACACACGTTGCGTGAGTTCCTGAATGATCTGCTCAAGCTAGACGATCCTCTCCTAACACCCTCGGTCAAACACGCCCTCTACTTGCTGGACGCAACGGAGGAAGAACTTGAGGCGATGATGCAGCAGGAGGAAACGACGGTCGTCACGACTCAAGCCGGTCGGCTCATCCAGCGGGCGCGAACCGACTTTGATTTGCGCCGATCCGACGTTGGAGCTCGGCAGCGTGCAGCGGTGGAATTCGCGAATCGCCCGGGTGTTGCACAGCAGGACGATCTCGTCGAAGAAATCGAAGGGGCGATCGATGACCCGGATCCAATGGTCCAGGAAATAGCTGTGCTAACCATGATTCAACTCCATAAGTTTCGCTGCATGCGGGTGGCGGACCTGGACATGTCGTATGCCTCCGTGCAGAAACTCGCCTCGCTAAACAACCTGGCCACCGTGCCGGTGCTGATCGAAGTGCTTGAAAATCCACGCACCGGGTTCGTGCAGGGGGATGACGGAGCGATGGAAGAGGCACCCAACAACCGTTCTCGAATGGTGGCCCTGCTGCGGCTCATCGAGTGGCACACTCCGGATGCGAAGCTTGCAGTCCACAAAGTCCGATTCGATCAGGATCCCGACATCGTTAAGACCGCCGAACGGGCGCTGGAGCTGTTTCCTGAGGATTGGAGCGGACCGTTGAGGGGCACCGGAAGGCTCCCGAAGGTGCCGGAGAGCTGATAGTTTCGCTCTTGACATAAGATTAGCAGCCTTCGGACGGTTTAGGCTAATACCTGGGTGCACTAGATCAATTCAGGGCTCATTGCTATAATCCAAACCACAACCAAATAGACTTACCCGGGAGTAGTAGGCTTCCGAGCGCTGCCAGAGATGATGGGCCAAGAGCTGAGAGCCCCCACAGTAGCGGAAACCGAAAGTCGCCCAGGGATATCGCCGAAGAAACCTGCAAGGGGATTAGAACGGCGCGGGGAGCCCGTTACAGCCTGTCCTGCTTAATGCAGGGCCTGTCCTGCTTCACGCAGAGCCTGATCCGCGAAAGCGAAGCCTGTCCTGATCCGTAAGGGCTCGCCGTTTGGAAGCAGAACACTGAGAGCGCCGATCACGGCGAATTGAGGTGGTACCGCGGGAGAATAATCCTCTCGTCCTCAAGGACGAGAGGCGTTTTGTTTAAGGAGGCACCATGGCCGACATCAAGCTTCAGAAGACCTATGACTTTTCCACAGTAGAGGGGCGTCTTTATGAGTGGTGGGAACAGAGCGGATACTTCCGTCCGCGCGGCGAGGGGGATCCCTTTGTAATTTCCATGCCGCCTCCCAACATCACCGGCGAGCTTCACCTGGGGCACGCGATCACAACCGCCATTGAGGATCTGATCATTCGCCACAGTCGAATGAAGGGGGTGCCAACGCTGTGGGTTCCAGGTAGCGACCACGCCAGCATTGCGACAGAGCTGCAATTGAAAAAGCAACTGGAGAGCGAAGGTACCAGTTCATCCGAGATTGGTAGGGAGGCCTTCCTGGAGCGAGCCTGGGAGTGGAAAGACAAATACGGCGGCATCATCACCGGGCAGCTGCGCAGGCTGGGCGCGTCCTGCGATTGGGAACGAGAACGCTTCACCATGGACGAAGGGCTTTCCCGCGCAGTAATCGAATCCTTTGTGCGCCTGCATGAGAAGGGTCTGATCTATCGCGGCGACTATCTGATCAACTGGTCACCTGGGTTGCAGACTGCCGTCAGCGACCTCGAGGTCGAGTACAGCGAGGAAATGGGCACGCTCTACTACTTCCAGTATCCGATCGAAGGCGCGGAAGAACACATTCCGGTGGCAACCACGCGGCCTGAGACGATCCTTGGCGATACTGCGGTGGCGGTACATCCGGAGGATGAACGATACCAGCAGTTTGTTGGCAAGAGCTGCCTGGTGCCGATCCTTGACCGTGCTATCCCGGTCATTGCCGATGAGTATGTGGATCGCGAGTTTGGAACCGGTGCGCTCAAGATCACGCCCGGGCACGATCCGGCCGACTACGAAATTGGAAAGCGCCATGATCTAGCGATCGTGAATGCGATGAATAAGGACGCAACCATGAGCAAAGCCGCCGGCCCATATGCCGGCCTCGATAGATACGAGTGCAGGGAAAAGCTGTGGGAGGACATGGAAGCGGCCGGCTTGACGATAAAGACCGAGGAGCACCTTCAACAGGTTCCGCGCAGCCAGCGCGGCGGGGAAATCGTGGAGCCGATGATCTCGACCCAATGGTTCGTTCGCATGGAGTCGCTTGCCGAGCCCGCGCTCGAGGCTGTGAGAGATGGCCGGATCCAGGTGGTTCCTGAACGCTTTGCGAAGGTCTATTTCAACTGGCTGGAGAATATTCGCGACTGGTGTGTCTCGCGTCAGCTCTGGTGGGGCCATCGCATTCCCGCATGGCACTGCCTGGATTGCGGCGAGATCATCGTTGCGCGAGAAGCCCCCACCCGATGTTCCGAATGCGATTCGACGAACTTAGAGCAGGACCCGGATGTGCTCGATACCTGGTTCTCATCGGCGCTGTGGCCGTTTTCTACTCTGGGGTGGCCGACCGAGACGGATGATTTCAAGAACTACTACCCAACTTCACTCATGGAAACCGGATACGACATTCTCTTTTTCTGGGTGGCGCGCATGATCATGACCGGGTTGGAGTTCACCGGAAAAGTGCCTTTCAAAACGGTTTATCTGCACGGCATGATTAGAAATTCCGATGGGCGCAAGATGAGCAAGACGCTAGGCAATGTGATCGATCCGCTGGAGATCATGGACGAGTACGGAACCGATGCGTTGCGCTTCACGCTCCTGACCGGCTCATCGCCGGGGCAGGATATGAACCTGAGCATGGAGCGCCTGGCCGCCAACCGCAACTTCGCCAATAAGCTGTGGAACGCAGGAAGGTTGGTGCTCAACGCAATTGAGGCCTCTCCGGGGGGGCCAGAGGGCGAACCGAAACGCACGGATTCCGATCGATGGATTCTCAGCCGAACCAATCAAGTGATTCGAGACGTCGATCGGTTGTTCGAGCGTCATCAGTATGGAGAAGCCGGGCGCCAGATCTACGAGTTTTTCTGGAGCGAGTTTGCTGATTGGCATCTTGAAATATCGAAAATTCAGTCCGGGGAAGGCGGCGATCGCGCCTGGCTGACGGCGAGAATCCTGGTCCATGTGTATCACAGCATCCTGCGGATGCTGCATCCTTTCATGCCTTTTATAACGGAGGAGCTGTTTGGCCACCTTAAGGCGGCTTGCGAAGGGCACCCGGCGCAATTCGGTCCTAAGCGTGGCTGGGAAGAGGCTCTGATCATCGCTAACTGGGCCGACGCAGGCGAGGTTGAGCCATGGGAGTCCACCAGTGTAGCGGCCTTCAAGCCGCTTCAGGATCTCATCGTGGCCATACGCAACCTCCGCTCGGAGCGGGGAGTGGAGGGTTCTCAGAAGATTCCGATCGCGATCAAAGCAGGAGAGCTTTCTGAGTTTCTGGAGGCCAACCGGGCGGCGCTTGCCTGGCTAGCGCGGTTGGACCCGGATGCCGTGCAGATCGAAGTGGATCTGGAACCTCCCGACGGAGCGATTCCACTAGTGGCGGGACAAATCGAAGCGTTCATTCCGCTGGAAGGCTTACGCGATCCAGAGCAGGAGCGCTTGCGCATAGCCAAAGAGCAGCA
>CBDTZL010000132.1:0-6177 GCA_965364895.1 uncultured bacterium | reverse complement strand
GCGCACACCGCGCGTCCAGGATCCAGTCGTCGTAGCAAGCAGGAAGGAGATCCCTCACGGAATCGTTTGTTTCTTCGGATGAACGACCGATTCACGGAGGCCGTTGCCGCATGAAGTGCATGTACTGCGCCGAAGAGATCAAGACCGACGCGATCGTGTGCCGTTTCTGCGGAGCGGCAAAGGAAGAGGGCGCATGGAAGCCGCCTCGGCCGCCGTCGGGAGCTGCGGCGGACTCCGTTCGCAAGGGAAGCTTTACCATTCGCACCAGTGGTGTGCTCTTCGTGGCCTCGGGCGTCTTTGAGCTCATTTCCGTGACCGACGAGATTCCGTTGTTCGGCGCGATTCGAGGCGGGGCGGTCGCGGTCCGGCACGCGTTACGAACGGCCGTCGCGGTGGGTTCGAGATCCTCGTTGATGATGACCTCAAGCGAGACGTCCAACAATTCCTCCGCAGCACAAGGATCTCCGCTGCTGACCAGCAGTAAGGCAAACATCGTCAACGACTGGGCATACTTCCATGCGACGTCATTACGGATACCTGGGGCTACGGAATAGACTACCTCAAAATAGAATGCGGCCTGTTCCCAGTTGAGCCCATAGAAGCTGTTTGCGGTCAGGTAAAGCTGTGCCCAGCTTCGCCAGTTGTTTGCATCCTCGTCGAGGAGTGCGAAGCTTTGCGCAAGACTAAGGTCGTAGATACCTTCTTCCAGCAATTTGTCCTGGGATATCCTGCGGATACCCCGATTGCGTAAAGCAGCGTACATCAACCCATCGGCCTCGACCGCCCGAAATTCGCTGTCTTTGGCTCGCATGGCAAGAAGATGCGCGATCGTTAAATCCCAGTCGCCCTCCTGAAATGCTGCTTGAGCCTGGTCGAAGATGTCCTGAACCGGGGAGAGGTTCGGAGTCGGCGTCACGGCGGGCGAGGTTGGAGCTGCAATAGGCTCGCTGAGCCCAAGAAGTGCTTCTGCCAGGCGCTCCGGAGCTTCAGGAACGGAAGGATTCAGCTGAATAATGTACTCAAATCGCTGGCGAGCGACGTCATAGCGTTCCTCATCCAGGTCGATCAGTCCAAGAGTGAACTGCTCCCGAACGATAGAGCCTACTTGCTCTATTTCCGCCGCGTCACGCTCAGACTGCCCGACAATATATCCCACCGCGGCCGCGAGACCCAGCAGCAGCAGGGCGGCAGGGAGCGCCCAGAGCAGCGGGCGCAAGGTTGAGCGAGAGCTGGGATCCCCTTCTGGTGGCACGGGCGGCATTATACCGTTGTCAACAACCCATCGTCCTTGACGTTAAAATTTTCTGGGTGGTATCATCACCCACCGCCATGCATCTCAGCGGAAGCAAGTGGAATACTAAAAAGCGACGCCGCCGACGGTCGAGCCCATGGCGCGTCGCGCTTTTATTGTTGCTCATCGCCACCGTGATTTACGTGGAGCGTGTGGTCGTGCCTCAAACGCCGCCACTATTTGTGGTTACCCCCATTCCTACCCGAAGCCCGGCAACGATTATTCTGGAGGCGGACAGCCTATTCCAGGCCGGCAAGCTCGCGCAGGCAGAGCAGGCCTATCATGAGGCGATTTCCATTAACCCGCAGGAAGACGACTACTACACGGAGTTAGCCCGAATTCAGGTCTTTGCCGGGAGATACGAGGATGCCGTCACCAACGCCAGCAACGCGTTGCTGCTCGATCCTAATTCTGCGTTGGCTAACGCGGTGTTGGGTTGGGCGCTTGATTTCCAATCGCAATCCGAACCCGAATCTGCTGACATTCTGGAGGCCCTTCAAAAAGTCGAAAAGGCAGTAGAACTCGATCCGAATTCAGCACTTGTTCGCGCATATTACGCTGAGATTCTCATTGACGAGAATGTGACTGCCTTTCAACAGGCTGGGGAGCAGGCGCAGTTGGCAGTTCAGCTAAATCCAAACCTGCTAGAGGCGCAGCGGGCGGTTGGCTATGTATGGGAACGAACCGGAAACTACGATCTTGCCTTCGAGGCTTACCAAAACGCGCTGCGTATCAACCCGAACCTGGCTTTAATTCACATCGCCATGGGGAATATGTATTTCAACAACGGGGACACTCAATCCGCAATCGACAGTTACATTCGCGCTAGCACCTTGGCTCCGGAGGATGTGATCCCTCTGAGATTAATTGCTCAAGCCTATGCGCGCGATGGCGAATTTGGAAAAGCCAGCCAATACGCGCAAAGTGCGGTCGACCTTGAACCATCCGATCCTCGCCTTCATGGTGATCTGGGGAGAATGTATTACAAGAACGCCGACTACGACTCCTCCATTGTTTCGCTCGCGCTGGCTATCCACGGCGGCGGCTATCTGGACGGAGTTCAGCTGGCCGGTTTGCCCCTGGATCCCGGCGACAATTTGGTCGTTGAGTTCTACTACATGTACGGTTTGGCACTGGCCAAACAAGGCCGGTGTGATCTAGCAGCTGACCTTTCCGAGGCGCTGATCATCGGAGTTCCGGATAATGAAATCGCCACATTCAACGCCGAAGCGATCCTCATTGAGTGCGGCCTGATCGATCCCCCAGAAGAAGCCGAGGCTTAATCAAAAGATGCAGCTGAGAGGCGATCGGATGCCGTTCGGCGGCGCAGGGAAGGGCTCTCGCCCAGTGCGAGTATTGGTTCTCGTAGGGTTGATAGCTGGCGGTATTCTACTTACCCGGCTGGTGGAGGCCGGGAGGGTGGAGCCATTATTTCTGCCAACACCGACTCCCACACGCACGTCCTTGTCCCACAATGAAGAAGCTGCAGCCCACTTTGCGGCTGGGGATTTGGAGCGATCGATCGAGGCTTACGGTGAAGCAGTTCGCTTGCAACCCGATGATCCTGAGCTCTTAGCTGAATTGGCGAGGGTCCAAACCTACTCGAGCGCCTTGATCGCCACATCAGAGGGCGAGAATGATCGGCTTCAAGAGGCGAAAATCTCGATCGATCAGGCCATTGAGGTCGGTCCAGAAAGTTCATACGCCTGGGCCATCCGCACCATGGTGTATGACTGGCTCGCCTCTTTAGAGCAAGATCTACCGGCAAAAGGAGAGAATTTTCGGATAGCCCAGAGCTCGGCCGACCAAGCTCTCTTCCTGGACCCGAATAATTCGCTAGCGCTGGCATTTAAGGCGGAAGTCTTCGTCGATCAGCTTGACTATGCTCGAGCGCTCGACACGATAGAGGATGCACTCGAGCAAAATCCCAATCAAATGGACGTGCTGAGGGTATACGGAACCGTTCTCGAGAGTCACGGCCGCTACGATGAAGCGATTGAAGCCTATGGTCGTGCTGCGGAGCGGGCTCCCAACCTCACCTTTCTCTACCTTCGAATTGGCGCAAACCATCGACGGGAAGGCCGGTTCGACGAAGCGCGAGACTACTTTGCCCGGGCGGCGAATATCAATCAGCAGCTAGGGATATTGGATCCGATCCCATTTATCGCGATCGGTAGAACCTGGCTCCAGGAAGGGGCGACTATTACGGCGGCTCGCAGTGCGGAAAGCGCGGTTTCGATCGATCCAACAAACCCCGATTTATTGGGGTTCCTGGGAATCGCCTACTTCAAGGCCCGAAATTATGAGAATGCGGAGATGGCTCTGCGTTGTGCTGTTGACGGCTGCGAGGTCGAGACCCAAACAGACGTCTTGTGCACTGGCCTGGCCGTCCTGAATTGTGATCAGGATCGATTGCTCGAACTCCAATCTCAGTCCGAAGGACAGCAGCTGGATTCGGTCGCGCTCAGCAGAGCGTTTGCCGAATTGGTGTGCGAAAGCTCGAGCATTAACGACTGCACCGAAGACCAGATCGGAAGGCTGGGAGCAGGCATCCCCGGGTTGGAGCTGGACGGAGGCAGCCTGGAATACTATTACACTTTCGGGTCTGTCTTGGCTTTCGAGAAGAAGTGTTCTGATGCCGAAAGCATTTTCACTCGGCTGGAGAATCGTTATCGAGCGGATCCAATCGTTTCAGCCATCGTCTCAGAAGGCCGCTCGCTCTGCGCGGACGAGGCCGAGCGATAATCTGAAGCAAGCCCCATTCCCGCGCCAAATCTAAAACCAAACCCGAGTTCTTGACAACCCAATTCGATGCAGTTAGACTAGCTCCGCTAGTTAGCACTCTTGCGCAAAGAGTGCTAACTAGCAAGTCTTGTGTCTAGGCTCACTGCGAGCACTAATAACCTATAGGAGAGTTCATATGTCGCTTAATCTCAAACCCTTAGGTGACCGCCTGGTGGTCAAGCCTCTTGAAGACGAAGAGGTGACTCCAAGCGGCATCGTACTTCCAGAGACAGCCAAGGAGAAGCCCCAGAAGGGCGAAGTGCTGTCCGTCGGACCAGGCGCCCGTGACGATGACGGTAAACGCATCGAAATGGATGTCTCGGTCGGCGACAAGGTGCTGTTCGCCAAGTATGGTGGCACCGAGATAAAAATGGACGGTGACAAGCTCTTGATTCTTCGTGAGAGCGACGTGCTGGCCATCCTTGACGAGTAATTCCGAAAATCCTTCAGGAGGACAAAAAAACCAATGACGGCTAAACAATTAGCATTCGCAGAAGACGCTCGCCGCCGGCTCAAAGACGGCGTGGACGTCTTGGCCAGCGCGGTGGCAACCACCCTTGGCCCGAAGGGGCGCAACGTTGCCCTGGATCGTAAGTTCGGATCCCCAACAATCACACACGACGGCGTGACCGTTGCGAAAGAAGTCGAGCTCGACGACCCAT
Source organism: uncultured bacterium (assembly GCA_965364895.1). GTDB lineage: Bacteria > Chloroflexota > Anaerolineae > Anaerolineales > E44-bin32 > JADFRG01. The sequence goes on along the minus strand of CBDTZL010000132.1, from coordinate 1,440 downwards.
TTGAGAACATGGGCGCCCAGCTGCTCAAGGAAGCCGCAACTAAGACCAATGACATCGCGGGCGATGGCACCACCACTTCGACCGTGCTTGCGCATGCCATGGTCAACGACGGTCTCAAGAACCTCTCAGCAGGCGCGAATCCGATGATGCTCAAGCGCGGAATCGAACGTGCCGCCAAAGCGATCTCGCAAGCGATCACTGAGATGGCGATCGATGTCACCACAAAAGAAGAAATTGCTTCAGTAGCGGCCATCTCGGCCCAAGATGCAGATATCGGCGAGCTCATCGCAGAAGTTATGGACAAGGTGGGCAAGGACGGCGTGATCACGGTTGAAGAGTCCAAGGGTCTCGAATTCGAGACCGAATATGTCGAAGGTATGCAGTTCGACCGTGGATACATTTCCCCCTATTTCGTCACCGACCCCGAGGGTATGGAAGCGGTGATTGAAGAGCCCTACGTGTTAATCCACGACAAGAAGATCTCTGCCGCCACCGACATCGTGCCGCTTCTGGAGAAGCTGGTACAGGTCGGCAAGCGCGACCTGGTCGTGCTGGCAGAAGACATCGACGGAGAAGCACTGGCTACTCTGGTGCTCAACAAGCTGCGGGGCATGCTGAACGTGCTGGCAGTGAAGGCTCCCGGATTCGGCGATCGCCGCAAGGCAATGCTGCAGGACATCGCAGTTCTGACTGGTGGCACCGTCATCACGGAGGAGCTGGGCCGCAAGCTTGAGTCGGTAACCATCAACGACCTGGGCAAGGCCGGCAAAGTGTCGGCCACAAAAGATGACACGACCGTGATCGAAGGCGCGGGCGACGCCGACAAGATCAAGGGGCGCATCGAAGAGATCAAGACTGAAATCGATCGCTCAACCAGTGACTACGACAAAGAGAAGCTGCAGGAGCGGCTTGCCAAGCTCTCCGGTGGTGTCGCAGTCATCCGTGTCGGCGCTGCCACAGAGACCGAGCTCAAGGAAAAGAAGCATCGTGTTGAGGATGCGCTCTCCGCGACTCGCGCAGCTGTGGAAGAGGGAATCGTCCCGGGTGGCGGCGTGGCTCTGATCAACGCCTTGAAATCGATTGAAAAGCTATCTGACGATGAGACCGACATCAACACCGGCATCAAGGTCGTGAGAAGCGCGCTCGAGGCGCCGCTTCGTGGGATATCTCGCAATGCGGGTCAAGAGGGAGCGGTAGTGCTCGAGGCCGTACGGCGCGAGCAGGAAGAGGCCAAAAGCGATCGCATCGGCTACGATGTGATTTCGGGAGATTACGTGGACATGGTTGAAGCCGGGATCATCGATCCGGCAAAGGTCACGAAGGGCGCGCTGGAAAATGCAGCCTCAATCGCGGCCATGATCCTGACCACCGAGGCTCTCATCACGGATGTTCCACAAGAGGATGCGATGCCGGCTGCACCACCTATGCCGGATTATTAAC
>CBDTZL010000131.1:0-6181 GCA_965364895.1 uncultured bacterium | reverse complement strand
TCAAAACAGGCGTATTATTAAGGGCACGCTCAGTTAATCAGCACATTGCACCAGCATAAAGAGAATCGTTATGAGGAAAACATTTTGTGCGGTAACAGGTACGATAATCCTTTCTGCTTGCGCGACAGAAAGCGAGTTTGATCGCGGCTTCATCTCGTCGGAGCTCGTGGAGCGAGTGGGAACATCCCTTCCGGCGACCTCCGCTGTACATGCTGTGGAGTTTCCTGAGCAGGTCTCTTTAGAGGACGGGCTCAGCGAGGCTGAAGCCGTAACGGTGGCCTTGTGGAACAACGCAGATTTTCACGGAGATCTAGCGCAGCTCGGTCTAGCGCGAGCGGATCTTCTGCAGGCCGGGTTACTGCCAAACCCGGTTTTAGCCCTGGTATTTCCGGGTAATACCAAGCTCCGTGAAGGTACGCTCGCTTTCCCCGTCGACCTCCTGCAGCGCCAAACACGTATTGACGTGGCGACTCTGGACGTCGAGCGGGTGGCCAACGATCTGCTGCAGAGTGGGCTGGGGTTAGCGCGTGACGTTCGCGTAGCCCATGCTCAGCTGATGTTCTCGGAAGAACGGTACGGATTTCTTAGCGAAGATGCCGAGGTTCTCGGCGAGATTGCCGAAATAACAGACGGCCAACTACAGGCCGGACAAATCAGTGACATGGAGGCTTCTCGCGCTGCAACTGATGCCCTGAGCGCGATGGCCTTACTCCAGTCAGCGGCGCGAGAAGCAGCGGCAGCTAGATATGAGCTGCTCAGCTTGCTCGGTTTGGCGGAGGCGCGAAATATCGAACTGTCCAGTGAAACATCCTTCGAGTACACGCCCCTTCCCGAGCTTCAGACATTGGTCGGCATTGCTCTCGCGTCGCGGCCCGATCTTAGAGCGGCCGAGCTGGCGGTGGAAGCGGCGGGAGAAGCCGCGCAATGGGAGAGTCAGCAGATCTTCAACTTCGTCGCCGTATTGGATCTTGACCAGGAGAGAGGCGCCGATTTGAAGACGGGCCCAGGATTTATTTATGCGCTGCCCATTTTCGATCGCAACCAGGGCGGTAAGAGCCGTGCCGCCACACAGCTCGAGCAGGCGGCGCTTCGATATACAGCTGCTCGGCGGCGAATCATTCTGGAAGTCAGCGAGAGCTATGCGGCCTACGAAGCGGCGCGTGAGGCAGCTCGTGCTTGGCAGGAAGGGATCCTTCCTCGGCTGGAGACCACGGTGAGTCAAACACAGCAAGCTTTTGCTCTGGGAAGCGTGCCAGAATTATCGGTCTTTCTGGCCCGGCAGCGCTTGATCGCTGCGAGAATATCAGAGGCAGAAGCGTTGGCGGAGCTTAAGCGGGCTTCGGCGGAACTCGCCCACAGCGCCGGCCAGAAAATCGATGAGCAAATTTAGGAGGCCAGTGATGAAAATCCTCAACTGCGTCATTGCTGCAAGCCTGCTAACCACCTTGATAGGCCTTGCGGCCTGCGATAACGAGACTGCTTCAGGGGCTACGGCTCCTGCACACGTAGACAACCCGGTAGCGGAAACGGAGCTTACGACGATCTCACTCACTCCGGAAGCCGTCTCACGCCTTGGCGTTAAAGCGACGGCAGTCGAACGGCGCATGGTAACTATGACCCGAACTCTGGGCGGCGTGCTTCTGACACCACCGGGACACGCGATGACAGTTTTTGCACCATCGGCGGGCATCGTCCAAGGACCGGGGCGCGAAGCTATGTTGTCCGCTGGAAGTCGCCTGGATGCAGGTAGTGTGGTAATGGAACTGCTACTTCTGCCTCTGGGAAGCGATCTTCTGACGGCGCGCGAAGATGTTCCCGTTCTTGAGGCGGAGTACGCGGTTGCAATGGTACGCGCTGAACGTGCCGAGCAACTCTTGAGCGGTCGATCCGGAAGCCAGGAACAACTCGAACAGGCACAGGCCGAGCTCGTGCGTGCCGAATCTGCATTACGTGTTGCCCGTTCTCGAGTAGCCATGCTGCTGGGCGCTGAAGCGCCAGCACTCACGCCGATTTCCATGGTTGCTCCTGAGGGCGGCGTACTCACGGCGCTTCACGTCGCATCCGGCCAGGTCGTGTCCGGTAGCGCTGCGCTGTTCGATGTGCAGGTGCAGGATCGTCTGTGGGTCCGAGTACCCATCTACTCCGCCGATCTCGACACGATACACGATGAGGCTCCGGCAAGGATTGCTCCGCTCGGGGAATGGGCGGGCGCGCAAGGAAGAACAGCCCAGCGGATTGCCGGTCCACCAACCGCCAATACGGATGCCGTGTCTGTGGATTTCTATTATGAGCTCGATAATAGCGACGGCTCTTTTCGCTCTGGAGAGCGGGTCCAGGTCACCGTCATTCTGGGGGACAGTGGCGAACACCTGGTCGTTCCCTGGTCAGCCATTTTCCGCGACATCGAGGGAGGCGCGTGGGTGTACGAACAGACTGCGCCCGGAATCTATGTTCGGACGCGCGTTTCAGTGCAACGCGTGATGGACGACGTGGCGGTATTGAGCAGGGGACCCGCTGCGGGCTCAATGGTAGTCACTACCGCTGTTGCAGAACTGGCGGGCACTGAATTCGGCGTTGCTCACTAATGAAGTGGCTCATCTCAACGGCGCTGCGGATACGCTTCATCATCGTCGCGATCTCCATCGTCCTGTTGACGGTGGGCAGCAGTATCGTTAGCGATACGCCCTTGGACGTATTTCCCGAGTTCGCACCACCCCTTGTCGAGATTCAAACAGAAGTGCCCGGATTGTCCGCCGAGGAGGTAGAGGCCCTCGTCACCGTACCCCTCGAGAGCGCCCTGAATGGTGCACCGTGGTTGGATACCATTCGCTCCAAGTCGGTGCTGGGCCTATCCTCCATCGTCCTCATTTTCGAGGACGGCGTCGACTTGATGGAAGCGCGGCAGGTGGTACAGGAACGTATTACAGTCGCCTCCGTTGAGCTCACCTCGGTAGCTCAGCCTCCCGTGATTCTCTCGCCGCTGTCTTCGACGAGCCGCGTACTCAAGATCGGTATGCAGTCAGACACGCTCTCGCAGATGGAGATGACGACGCTCGCTCTGTGGACTATCCGACCGCGATTGATGGCCATTCCGGGTGTCGCAAACGCCGCAGTCTGGGGCCAACGGGATCGCCAACTTCAGGTGCAGGTGGATCCGGCGCGGCTCTATGCCCATGGGGTCACACTGGAGGAAGTCATTCAGAGTGCGACGGACGCAACGTCCGTCGCGGGTGGCGCCTTCATCGAAGGTCCCAACCAGCGTTTCAACGTCACCCACCTGCCTGCGATCTACACAGCGGAAGACCTGAGCAACATTCCCGTGATCTATCGGGACGGGCTGTCGCTAACGCTGGGCCAGGTCGCCGATGTCGTCGAAGGCTCACCACCCCCCATCGGTGACGCCATCATCAACGATGAGCCAGGGATACTACTCATCGTCGAGAAGCAACCATGGGGCAACACGCTGGAAGTGACGCGCCAGATCGAAACAGTCTTGGATGAGCTTAGACCGGGGCTCGAAGGCATCGAAGTCGACTCAACCATCTTTCGCCCAGCCACTTACATTGAGAACTCGCTCGCTAACCTCAATATAGCGTTGCTGATCGGTTGCGTGCTGGTCATTCTGATTCTGAGTGTATTCTTGTACGACTGGCGCACAGCACTCATTAGTATTACTGCGATTCCCCTCTCCTTGATCTCGGCGGCACTCGTATTGCGCTACAGCGGTGGCACGATCGATACGATGGTGCTGGCAGGGTTGATTATCGCGTTGGGCGAAGTGGTGGACGACGCCATCATTGACGTAGAGAACATCATGCGGCGACTCAGACTCGCGCGCGCCAGCGGCAGCCAGGAATCGGTGTTCTCCATCGTTCTCAATGCGTCCCTGGAGGTTCGAAGCGCTGTCGTATTCGGCAGCATGATCGTGGTTATCGTGCTGGTGCCGGTGTTCACGCTGGAAGGCTTATCAGGCACCTTTTTCAGACCGCTCGCGTCAGCCTATGTGATGGCCATAGTCGCCTCGCTGGTAGTGGCGCTCACGCTGACGCCGGCACTCTCGATGATCTTGCTACCCAAGGCGGCGGAGCGTCGGACCCAGGAAGCACCACTCGTGACTTGGCTAAAGGAGCGTTATCGACCCCTCCTTGCTCGACTGATACAACGGCCAAAGCAGTGCATGAACGCTGTTGGCGTAGCCTTCTTACTAGCTTTAGGCGTCTACCCCGTGCTGGGCCAGGAGTTGCTGCCTAACTTTAGAGAATACGATTTCCTTATGCATTGGCTCGAGAGGCCTGGAACCTCACTAGATGCCATGAATCGTGTCACCATACGCGTGAGTCAAGAGTTGCGATCGGTGCCCGGAGTGAGGAACTTTGGGGCGCACGTCGGGCGCGCTGAAGTCGCCGATGAAGTGGTCGGAATCGATTTCACGGAGCTATGGATCAGCCTAGATCCGTCCGTTCCGTATGAGTCAACAGTCAGCACCATTCAAGATGTCGTCGACGGCTATCCTGGACTCTATCGTGATCTTCTAACCTACCTCCGGGAACGGATCAAGGAAGTGCTTACGGGCACGAGTGGCACCATTGTCGTGCGTATCTACGGGCCCGAACTCGACAACCTGGAAGAGAAGGCCGGGCAAGTTGCCGCTGCACTGTCAGAGATTGAAGGCGTGGCGGATCTGTTCGTGCAGCGCCAGATGCTGATACCTCAGATCGAGGTCGACTATAGACCGGAGGCCGGAGCAATTCTGGGACTCACGCCAGGCGACTTACGTGAGGTTACGGAAGTCATGCTAGCAGGAAGAAAGGTAGGTGAGATATACGAGGAACAGAAGGTGTTTGACGTCGTCGTGCGCGGCACGCCAAGCGTCGGTGCCAACATCGATAGCCTGCGAGATATGCTCATCGATACCCCAGGCGGCGGAGTGGTTCCGCTTAGGGACGTGGCCGACGTCTATATTGCACCGACACCCAACGCGATAACGCGAGAAGCCGGTTCACGGCGAATCGACGTTACACTGAATCCTGCTGGTCGTTCCCTTGATGCCGTTGCAGAGGACGTAGAATCAGCGCTAGCCGCAATACCGTTCGAGCAGGGTTACTATCCTGAGGTGCTGGGGGAGTACGTGGAGCTTGAAGAAAGTCGACGCCGGTTGCTCATTGCTGGGCTCATTTCTGTTATCGCGATCTTGCTCCTCCTGCAGGCCGTGTTCGATTCAACGCGTACGGCGCTTATCATCTTTCTTAGCCTTCCGGGTGCGATGATTGGTGGCATTGTCGGGGCACTGATCGGTGGCGGCGTGCTCTCCCTCGGTTCCTGGATCGGTTTTATCACCGTGCTTGGAATATCGGCTAGAAACGGCATTATGCTGATCAGTCATTACCGTCATCTGGAAAATGAAGAAGCCATGGTGTTCGGACCCGAACTCGCGTTGCGGGGGGCTGAGGAGCGTCTCGCGCCCATTCTGATGACCACGTTGACGACTTGGCTGGCGTTACTTCCGCTAGTCGTTGGCGGCATCCGTCCGGGATATGAGATCGAGTACCCGATGGCAGTCGTAATTTTGGGAGGCTTGATTACCTCGGCGTTGCTGAATCTACTCGTGGTCCCTGCCCTTTATCTTAGATTTGCGAAGCCTCCAATGGAGCATTCACATGAGTGGTAACAATCCCGTCAAAGGTCTCGTATTCACGACATGCCTGATTACCAGTTCGACCCTTTGGGCTCAAGAACAAAGCATCCCACTGGCCGACGTGCCTGCCGCTGCGATCGCGGCTGCAGAAGCTGCGGTGGAAGGGTTGCAGATCACCGCGGCTGAGGTCGAGGTCGAGCGCGGCCAAACGGTGTATGAGCTCGAGGGAACTGCGGATGGCACAGAGTATGAGGTCGAGGTGACGGCCGACGGGCAAGTACTTGAAGTAGAAGCCGACGACTGAAGCCGTAAACGCCCGGTCTTCGAGAGGTCATTCGCATATTTGGGGGTGTGCGAGAATTGTGCGAGTCGGTCCTGATGGGTTGTGATGGGTCCTGGGTTTTGCAACGGGCGTCCGCAGGTTCCGTCTAATTAAAACAGTAACTTACTGTACAGCTTCCGTTTTCGGGAGCCGGTCCCGGTTCTTTTGCTTAGGAACTAAATGGACCCAAACAAAGGTAGAGCCTAGCGAAGCGGAGCGACAGT
>CBDTZL010000130.1:0-6209 GCA_965364895.1 uncultured bacterium | reverse complement strand
GCCCTGTTTGGTCTCGTTGTGCCGGTAAGCATCGATGTTCGAGTCGTGATGCTTTCGCTTTCTGCGGCTCTGGCAGCTACTGGAGCCCTCTGGGTCCTGCGCTCCCATCCTCTGGCGCACATTCGTAATCTCGAGTTTCCGGTTGGACTACTACCGGGCTTAGCGGCGCTTGGATTGGGAGCGGCCTTAAACCAGCTACCGGTCGGTTCGGCATGGTTCATTGGACTGGTATTTTCTGGGAGCTTACTGGTAGGAGTGCTATACGCCGAATTTCTTGTGTTCGACGAGCGCGATCCTCGGGCTCGCGGCGCAATGGTAGGACTACGAACGCTGGGCGTCGTTCTTGTCGTTGGAGTGGCATTCGCCGCACTTGCGGGGGGGCTCAGGGCTGTCTTCAGTGTGCCCGCCATCTTTGCCGCCAGCATGATCGTGTGTTGGCGTGTGCTGAATTTGGAAACTGCCAATCAAGCGATCTTGCCCTACTCGATTGCCTGCGGGCTAATTGCGTCTCAAATTGCGTGGGGACTGCACTATTGGCCCGCTCGCCCGATGCAGGTCGCGTTGGTGGTGGGTCTTACCACGTATGTATCTATCGGCCTGCTTGCAGCGTTGCTGCAGAAATCCCTCAACTCGCGTTTGGTCTACGAGTTTGCCGGGGTTTCGCTATTGGTCCTGGCCGCCGTGATCGTCATCGCCTGAGCCCACGCTCATCGGCACTTCGACAGCTGCTCCATCACTATATCGATAGGCACGACATACCCAATTTCCCGTTTCCTGGAACCAGATTAGTTGAAGCGCTTCGGGATAGGCATCCTCGCGGATATCGATGGAGGACGGGCCAGGTGGCCCCATTGGGTGAGAGTGGTAGATGGCAACCAGCTCCATCCCGCGTTCCTCAAAGCCAAATAACGCACTGACCTGCTCTGCCGGATCCATACGGTACCGAACCGGGCTTTCAGCCGCGTTTGTTATCGGAACTACTTGATGTACTCGGGAGTTGGAGCCGCCAAGAAGGCCGCATGCTTCATCCGGCGCTTGCTCGGCTACATGCTCCAGCATTTGTTGAAGCTGTTCGGGAGAAATGTGGATCCCACGCACATCAAGAATTCTTGCGTGCGCGGCTCATCCTTGAATGCCGCCCTCGGTCAATCGGCGCATGTCACCCAGTGCCGTCTCTAATTCCTCTTCCGTGAGCGGTCGATCCTTGCCAACGTGCATCAAGGTCTCGGATTGGACCTTCTCGCTCGCGACCGACCGGACGGTCGCATTGTGCTTAAGCGCTTCCTTCACCAGCTCGGCGCCCTGGCTGTATCCAATTAACGGATTGAGCGCTGTCACAACGATCGCGTTCTTCTCAAGCCATCCGGATGCTTTATCCTCGTTCGCCGAAACGCTCACAACACATCTTTGGGTAAAGGCTTGAACCGAGCCGATCGTCACCTGCATCATTTCAAATAGATTATGTGCAATTATCGGCATCATGACGTTGAGCTCCAACTGACCGGCTTGCACCGCTAGCGACACCGCTGTATCGCACCCGATGACATGGAACATGGCCATATTAAGCATTTCGGCCATAACCGGATTGACCTTCCCGGGCATGATGCTCGATCCAGGCTGCACCGCGAGAAGCCGAATTTCGTCCAAACCGGTTGCTGGGCCGGACGAAAGAAGCCGAAAGTCGTTTGCAATACGAGTGAGGGTCAGCGCCAGGGTTCGAAGTGAAGCAGAGAAATCGGCCATGTCGGCCATCGACTGCATGCTTTCGAACAGGTTGTCCGATGGTTCCAAATCGAGGCTTGAGAGCTCATGAAGCTTGATCACCATGCGTTCGTGGAATTCCGGGTGCGCGTTCAGGCCGGTGCCGGTGGCGGTGCCCCCGATACCCAGACGCCGCAATCCCATAGCCGCCCGTTCAATTCGCTCTCGATCGCGAGCGACCGCCCTGGCATAGCCGCTAAATTCTTGACCCAGTCGAATTGGAACCGCGTCCTGCAAATGGGTACGGCCAGATTTCACGATTCCATCGAACTCACCAGCCTTGACGTCCAGCGCGGTAGCCAGGTCTCCGACCGCGTTCAGCAATTCGTCCAATCGCCAGAGGCAGCCAAGGCGAATCGCGGTCGGAATCGTATCGTTGGTGGATTGCGCCATGTTTACATGGTCGTTCGGGTGAACTCTATACTCGCCCGCCTTTCCGCCGAGGACTTCGGTCGCTCGATTGGCAATCACCTCATTCGTGTTCATGTTGTGGCTGGTACCGGCGCCGGCCTGGAACGGATCAACAACAAATTGGTCGTCCCATTTTCCGTCGATCACTTCTTGCGCCGCAGTCGCGATGGCATCCGCCAGCTCTTGATCGAGGTTTCCCAAATCTGCATTCACTTCCGCCGCGGCGCGCTTTATGGTCGCCATCGACCAAATGAATGCTCGCCACGGCTTCAGCCCAGAGATGGGAAAATTGTCGACGGCGCGCATGGTTTGGGCACCGTAAAGCGCGTCATTGGGTACCTCTACTTCCCCCAGCGAGTCTTTCTCAATGCGGACGTCGGTCATGGATCTCCTCTCGGTGAGCTTCACCGAATGTTTATGCTCGTTCGATCACAATCTTGGCCAACATGTTTCGGGCCTTCGTGCAGCGGATCCATCGGGTCCTTGCAAAAAAAGGGAGCCCGAAGGCTCCCTCACTAAGCTCAAGACCTGCTCCAGCTACTCATCGAGGGCCTTGTAGCCCATCCCCTCCGTGAAGTAATCATAGTTTGGTGGGATGTCTGCGGAGAAATCAATCTCTTCTCCAGCTTCTGCCACCCGGGTAGCAAACACTTTAACCGCCTCGCCGTGTTCGTCTTCGCCTTCCCAAGGAATTTCGTAACCAGCCGTACCTTGCGGCATGCTGAGCACTTCGCCTCCCTTTGCAACATAATCCGCCGGCACTTCTTCCTCCGGGAAGATGGCTTCATAAGGGCACTCTGGGATGCATGCACCGCAATCAATGCATACGTCTGGATCAATGTAGAACCAGGGCCATTGCTCGACCGGTTTTCCTGGAATGATGCACTCGACAGGGCACACATCCACACACGAACCGTCCCGCAAGCACAGGCTAGTGATAATGTAAGTCATTCATTTCCTCCAAGGAATTATGGTTCTCTAACTCGCTACTATCAGATAGCGCTTATCTTCCACAGCCCAGTTTACAACGTTCCACACCGTGGCGTCAATCCGCTTGAAGCAAGTTCAAGCCCTTTCATCGCAATGCCAAACATCTTAGACTCAAGCAACCCTCAACAAAAGTTACGTTTGCCATGCGAAATGCGGAATCGCATCCACCGGTCGGCGCTGTACTGGCGCTTGCAGTGCTGGCAGCTTCGCTCTCATCCATCTTCATCCGGTTTGCGCAGTCCGAAGCCACGTCGCTTGTCATATCAGCGTATCGGCTAGCAGTTGCTGCGTTGCTGCTCTCACCCATTCTTCTGTTGCGGCACAAAGAAGAGCTTCGAACGCTGCCGCGCAACGACCGCCGCCTTTCCTTGCTGGCAGGGTTGTTTCTGGCGATTCATATAGGGACCTGGGTTACCTCTCTGGAGTACACGAGTGTAGCAAGCTCGGTGGTGCTCGTTCAAACCGCCCCGTTGATGGTTGCCGCGCTTTCTCCGTTGCTTCTTGGAGAGTCAATCAGCCGATCTTTGCTGATTGGCCTGCTGATTGCCATGGTTGGAAGTTTCATCGTGGGGATCAGTGATGCATGCGGAGCAGAAGGCTGCCTTCAGCTGAATGAGCTCGTGCAGGGGACCGCCATCCGCGGCGACTTGTTGGCTTTGGCCGGAGCAGCAGCCGGCGCAGGCTACATCATCGTTGGGCGTCGAGTGCGCCAAACCGTATCTCTGGTCCCGTACATTGGAGTCGCCTACGGCGCGGCTGCGATTGCACTAATTATTGCATCGCTGTTCCAGGGAGCACCATTCTTTGGGTTTGAGCCGACAACCTATTTGTGGCTGCTCCTTCTTGCTATATTTCCGCAATTAATTGCTCACACCTCCTATAATTGGGCGCTCGGGTATGTGGCAGCAGCCATGGTCTCTCTTGTGCTGCTGGCAGAACCTGTAGCTTCCGGCGTATTAGCGCTGGTTTTTCTTGACGAAACCCCGACGACCTTACGGCTTGTTGGAGGGGCGTTGATCTTGATTGGAATAGGCTTAGGGACGGTTCGTTCGAATCCGTCCCAATCGAAATCCTGAGGGAGGACTGCAATGCAGATTCGCTGTTACCGATGTGGCTGGAGCTTCGCGATCAAGAAAGATGAAGCAGCCTTCGCGCTCAAGGCGCTGGAAGAGACAGGCGGCACTCACTACGATTCAAACTGTCCCCGCTGCCGACATTCAAATCGAATCTCGCTGGAGCAATTGAAAAAAGCATCTCCTGCTGAAGGTACGGAGCCAACAGCAGCTGAGCTTGATGAACCGGCTGAAGTGTCAGAGGCGGAACCTGAGATGGAGGGGGAGGTAGTAATTCCTGAGGCCAACGGCCATGAGACTCAAGCCGAATTGGTAAAATCCGAGCCCAAGAAGAAGAGAAGGAAGCGTGGATGAAAGTGATTAAGGTGCGAGAAGCTTAGCCGGGGGCCTCCTCTACCGAGAAGGTTGGCTACGCAGGCCCTACTGCGACGGGTGTGGTCGCCCATGACCGGGCCCTGGCCGCCAGCAATCCGCTCAAAATCACCGTAGCAGCGGCCACAGTAAAGACCACGTCAAAGCCGAACTGATCGGCAAGGAAGCCACTGATGAGTATCCCAATCGCTCCGCTCGCGAACGTAAAACCTAACACCGCTCCAGATGCTGCGCCGGCATAGGCCGGCACCATTCCCTGCGCATGGACTACGATTGGGCTATGGGACATCCCAATCAGCCCGCCTGCTAAGAACACGATTAGATATCCCCAGGCACTGGCGCCGAGAACCACCATCAGCAAGAGCGGGATTCCTGCCAGGATCAACGTACGGCTGACGAGCACCCGCTTGTTCGACCGATCCGCGAGCCAACCTCCAGCAACACCGCCTATCGCCGAACCGCCCATATACATCGCCGCGAAAATCCCGAACGCAGCCGGGCGGTATCCAAGATCGCTGTAATACTTTGGAATAAAGGCGATCATCGTCATGGCCGACCATGATCGCAAGGCGATTACAGTTGCAAAGGGAACGAACCCCCGCCAGTCGCCTGCACTGGATAATGCATCGCGGACAGTGGCCGAGCGGCGCCCTCCGCTTGGAATGCTCAATCCAGCATAGATTCCAACTGGAATGACCACGATCAGCAGCACGATCAATCCCGAGACGCCCTGCAGCTCGACGATCACACCACCCAATGCTGGCCCTACCGCTAATCCCATCTGGCCAAAGAGGAAGAAAAGGGAGGCCGCGTATGCAACTCTGGCGATGAAATGCTGCTTGGCGCGCTCTGTTGCTTCCGCGGTTCCAGCGGGGTGAAAGGCAGCCGATCCGATCGCGGTGACCACGAGCAGCAGAAGAGCCACTCTCCCAGGAACCAGAACGGCCATTCCAAAACTCAGCGCCATCCAAAGAATTCCAAATGTAGCTACCCATCGGGCGCCGATTCGATCCGCGAGTAAGCCAAAAACAGGCTGAAGGGTAGAACCGAGCAGTGTGTATGCTGTACTGAGGATGCCTATGAGGGAGTTGGACAGGCCAAATGGGGTGCTCCAAGTGGCAAGGATTAATGCCCGTTGGCTGTTGATCAGATCAACAGCGAAGTGACCTGCTGCGGCCGCACGAAATGGGCGATCATTAAACAAACTCACAAATAAAGGTCATTTTGAGCGATGTAGCCAGCGACCGAGCGCGCCACCAGATATCGGTAAGGCCTTCCCGAAGGTACTCTTTGTCGAATATCGCGGGACGCTACGTCTACTAAAGGAACATCAAGCAGGTGCACCTTGTCGGCAAGTCCTGGGAACCGCTCAATAAGCAGCTCCAGATCAACCTCGATGTCGGGGCGGTTTAGTACGACAATCGCGTCTGTCAGCTCGATAAATCGCTCTGGCGAGTTCCAGGATGGCAGATCCCGCAGCGAGTCTTTGCCCATGACATAGGCGAGTTGAATGGCGGGCTGTCTTTCGGCTAGTTGAGCCATAGTATCCACCGCATAGTGCGGCCCTGGACGATCTACCTCAAGCCGCGACAGCTCAAACGC
>CBDTZL010000129.1:0-6263 GCA_965364895.1 uncultured bacterium | reverse complement strand
ATCGTGCCAGAACAATCACGATCATCGCGCCAGAACATGCACGATCACCATGCCAGAACGAGCACAATCATACGCAGGGGGGATTCGGTTTATGAGGAAGCTAGGTCTTGGAATTCAGGGGAGAGGTGGCCAAGGTCAATCTGCTCGTCATCGCAGAATAGCATGGCGCGTTCGATGACGTGGCGTAGTTCCCGCATATTTCCCGGCCAATCGTGAGCCTTGAGGGCCTCAATAGCTCGAGGGGTGATGCCGGTCACCGGATTCCCGGTGCGTAAGCTCTCCTGGCGGATAAACGACCCAACCAGCGCAGGAATATCCCCTTTGCGCTCGCGAAGCGGCGGAAGGTGTAAGTCGACGACTTTCAATCGGTAGAACAGATCCTCTCGAAAGCTGTGCTCCTCCATCATTGCTTGTAAATCACGATTGGAGGCTGCGATGATCTGCACGTCGACGATAATTTCATTAACGCCGCCGACCCGGCGGAATTTTCGCTCATCCAGCACTCGCAGCAGCTTGGCCTGCATATCCGGCTTGGTAGACGAGATCTCGTCTAAGAACAAGATTCCGCCGTCGGCCACTTCCAGCAGCCCGGGCTTTCGCTTCGTAGCGCCAGTGAAGGCTCCCGCCTCATGGCCGAAGAGCTCAGACTCGATCATGGTGTCTGGCAGCGCAGCGCAGTTGATCGCAACAAACGGCTTATCGGCGCGCGGTCCAGCCATCCGGATCACGTTAGCAATGATCTCTTTGCCGGTGCCGGTCTCTCCGGTGATCAGCACCGAGACAGAGGCAGCCGCAGCTCGTTCCGCCTCGTCTGCAATGCGCGCCATCTCCGGGGTCTCTCCCTCAATCCATTCATATTGGTCTTGAGATGACTTTCGCAGCAGGGCTAGTTCGCGCCGAAGGGAAACTACCTCACTTGCTCGCTCGACAGCGCCAATTAGTTGTTCTAAGTCGAGCGGCTTTTGCAGGAAATCCAGCGCGCCTTGCTTCATGGCCTGAACTGCGATGTCGACTTCCCCGAATGCCGTTATGAGAATCACGGGGGGGCTAGGATTTTCGCGCTCAATAAGCTCCAGGAGCGAAAGCCCCGATCCGTCCGGCAGGACGACATCCAAAAGGACGATATCTGCCGCACCAGTCTCAATCGCCTGCTGTGCCTGAGCCAGGTCGCCAGCCTCGATCGCTTCGTATCCGGCGTCGCTCAGCGCGCCGTTGACAAAGCTTCGTGCCGCGTCTTCGTCGTCAACGATAAGTACAGTCGAACTCATGAGGGTTCCGTAACGGGGAGCTGTAGGGTGAATATCGTACCTGCGTCGGGGAAACTTTCGACTGTGATGTTCCCTTGGTGGGCATTCAATATGCGTCGACTGATCGCCAACCCAAGTCCGGTACCGGACTTCTTCGTAGTGAAAAAGGGGTCAAATACGCGCTCCAGCTGTTCTTTCTGAATGCCAGGGCCGGTGTCTGCGAATTTCATCACCACGTTCTTGGGACCCTTCATAGAAATGCTGATTGAAAAAGTGCCACCCTCGGGCATAGCCTGGATTGCGTTTGTGATCAGGTTAATGATGACCTGCTCCAGAGTCCGCTCGTCAGCTAAAACCAGCGGCAATTGCGGGGCATAGTTGGTTTGGCTACGGACCCTGGCCTGGACAAAGCGGGGTTCCCATCGAGCAAGGATTCGATCCAGAAATTCAATGAGATTGAGCGCTGCGAACTTGAGCTCCAACGGCCGAGCGAAGAACAGCACATCTTCCATCAATTGATCCAAACGACTGCACTCGCTGCGCACTCGTTCAAGGGAAGCGTACTGTGGATGATCGCGCCCCAGCCGTGAGGCGACCAGCTGCAAACCGGTGCTGATGTTGTTGATCGGATTGCGGACCTCATGAGCAAAGATTGCAGCAACTTCCCCAAGCAAGGCTCGTTGAGCCAGTGTTTCGGTTTGGTCTTCAATTGCTTTTTGTTCGGATTGATCACTCAGCACAAGCACCACTCGCGTTGGGGCGGTGTCCTCCTGAGGTACGGCTCTTACATTCACAGGGAAGGGTGTACCGTCCCGCCGATGTAGCGTGACGTGTGCGCGATCCGCCGGCCGCTGATGACCCACGACGTCCAACAGCGTGGTCATGAGATCAGAGGGCCCTACGAGCACTTCTTGAATCTCCATTCCGATCAGCTGGTCATCTCGGTAACCCAACATTTGGGAGGCGGCCTGATTCGCTCGCAGCACTCTCAACTTAGAATCTAGGGTGAGTACGGCGTCATTTACCGCCTGGAACTGCAGCTCTTGCTCCCTTTTGGCTTGATCGAGAGTTTCATCCAGCTCGGCCACGACCTGGCGCTGCATGTTCATGAGGATCCGAGCGTGGCTGAGATTAGCTAGGATCTCCATCAGGCCAATGGCGTCCGCCGGGACGTCTTGAAGCTCGCGCCACCCGACAACCAGCAATCCCACCCAGGCGCTCGCCGTCCCCAAAGGAGAGGTGCGCAGAGCTTTCAGGCCAAGCGAGCGAGCCGCCCGCTGGAGCGGATGATCTGGCCGCGAACCAATCGACCACTGGCTTGGACGGTCGAGAGGATCAAGGTCGGTCGAGGGCAGAGAAGTTGGGAAACCGTCGGGTAGGTGGCCTTCAAGCTCGTAGTCCGGGCCAATAGACGAGACCCGATAAACGCCAACCGCCGCAGCCGAAAGCAGTTTCCCAGAAAGCTGAATAATGTCATCCAGTGCGCCGGGCGTCGAATCGAGCAGGACTTCGGTGATCTCAATCAGCGTAGCAAGCTGTTCTTTTTCGGAAAGCGAACGCTGCTCTTCGCGGAGTCGATCTGAGGTCGCTCCAACCCGCAGCAAGATGGCTTGCGCAGGGCTGCCGACCGGGTAGGCGCGCAGATCTACCAGCAATTGCTCGCCATCGCGTGTGACCGCGGGGACAGATTCGATGGTGCCGTCGCTGGATGCTTTTGCGCGAGCCAGGGCAACCACGCCCTCATCGCCGTAGAAAAAGTCGGAGGGGGAAATGGATTCCAGTTCGTTGTGGGTAAAGCCGCTTAACAGCAAGAATGCGTGATTGGCGGCGAGAATCATTCGAGCCTCGCCGTCAATAACCAGCACTGACTCGCTGAGAGAATCAGCGAGTGCAGCGAACAATTCCTTATGCGGTTGAGGTCTGAGCAGTCTCGTAATTGGGTTAGTTGTCAAATGGATCCTTCGCTAAGCTGTGGCCTCCTGCAGTTTTCGCAGCCGGGCAGGGAGGATTCCCTCGATCGTTCGATATTTCGCCACCGTTCGCCGCGCGATCTTAACTCCCTGGTGACGAAGGGCAGATGCGATTTGGTCGTCGGTGAGCGGTTTCTTCTCGGTTTTTACAATTTCCTTGATGCGGTCTCGCACCGACAGGCTCCGATCAAAAAATCGAGCCAGGGGGATGATGCGCCCATCCGGCAGCGCCACGCCCTTATTGGCAACTGCACGAGAGATCGTGGATTCGTGCACCCCGAGTCGCTCCGCCAATTTCGCTCTCGTCATCGGGTGCAAGAAGCGGTCGCCGTCCAAGATGAAATCGCGCTGATTGCCCACCAGATCTTCCATCAGCCTCCGCATCGTATTGTTGCGCTGTTGCAAGCATTTGACAAATAGTGCGGCCCGCTCCAAGTGCTTCTTCCATTCTTCCGAGTGATTTTCGTCGGCGTCGGCAAGCGCTTTTCTAAAATGAGGGTTGACCCGAAGCCAGCCAGGCATGGACGAGAATATCTCGACCACGAGCGGCCCTTCGGTCCGTCGCGTAATCTGAATGTCTGGGGAGTGGTACACGTTGGGGTCCGCGGTGGCTGGCGTGCGTCCGGAACCCCAGAATGCGCGAGCGGGATATGGGTTCAGCTTCTCTTGAATAAAGATGGCTGCTTTGCGTACCGAAGCTACCGTTACATCCAGATCGCCGGCGATCGATTCGTAATCGTGAGTGGCCAGGGGTTCAAATTCGGATTGCAGGATCTGCCGAGAAAGAATCACTTGTGGATCGTCTTCGCGCAGCAAATCAAGCTGTGCAAGAAGTGCTTCTCGCGGGCCGGAGGTGCCGAGCCCAGGCGGATCGACGTGTGCGATCAGCTCGATAACCCCATGAACCTGTTCCATTGGGGCGCGAAACTCACGAGCGACTAAAGCCGGCGCGTTTGGCAGAAAGCCATCGTCGTCTAAGCTCGAGAGAATGTAGGCTGCGATCGGTCGATCTTCTGCGTCAAGATCGGCCGCGATTTGCTCGAGTACATGCACTGCCAGGCTCTCGGGTGCGGCAGGCTCGAGTTGTTCCTCATCTTCCTCGTAGCGCGGTGAATCACCGCTGTGTCGAGGCGAAATAAAAACCACTGAATCTTCGTCGGTGCGTGGTTTGCTACATCTGGGGCATGGGCCATGGGCTGGAAGCCGTTT
Source organism: uncultured bacterium (assembly GCA_965364895.1). GTDB lineage: Bacteria > Chloroflexota > Anaerolineae > Anaerolineales > E44-bin32 > JADFRG01. The sequence continues at coordinate 1,837 of CBDTZL010000129.1, read as the reverse complement.
CTTGCACGTAGGACATACGAGATCCTCCAGCATTTCGAGCGCCGGATTCTCCGCTAATTCCTCAAGTACCTTGTCCTGAAGCTCCTGATTGGAGAGAGCTAGCAGGCTCATGGTCTGCGCCAGGTGGGCGGTTGCTACGTGTCGAAGTGATTGATCGTGTATCTGAAGCATTTTTTCTTACGCCTCGAGCGGGCCAGTATACAGTCATGTGCAAGATGCGTGCCAATTTACCCGATGATAAAATGCGGCCATGTCAGAGGTAACCGTAGTGGGTGGGGGACTGGCGGGGTCCGAAGCTGCATGGCAGCTTGCAGAGCGTGGGCACCGTGTCGAGCTGTTCGAGATGCGGCCAGATCGCCCCACAGGAGCTCATACGACGCAGCAATTGGCGGAGCTTGTGTGCTCAAACTCGCTGGGATCTCAGCTGCCGGATCGAGCTCCAGGCGTGTTGCTCTCAGAATTAGAACACCTGGATTCGCTGTTGATCGAGTGTGCACGGCGGACAGAGGTTCCTGCGGGCGGCGCACTGGCCGTCGATCGGTCCGCTTTCTCGGACCTGGTTACGGAAAGGCTCGACAAGCACCCGCTGATAGACGTCGTGCGCGAAGAGGTGCGCTCCATTCCGGGCGGCGTCGCTATCATCGCGACCGGCCCACTGACCTCACCAGCGATGTCGGACGAATTGGCCAAACTTAGCGGGGAGCAGCATCTTTATTTCTTTGACGCAATTTCTCCGATCGTCGAAGCGGAAAGTATTGATCGCTCGATAGCCTATCGAGCTTCACGCTATGACCGTGGCGTTAGGGAAGAAGGCGATTACATTAATTGCCCGATGACCGAGGACGAATACAGCGCATTTGTTCAAGCCTTGATTTCCGCCGAGCGAATCCCGCTTCGGTCCTTTGAAAGCGCGATTTCGGACGGTGTGCGGGCCGGTATGCATCGATACTTTGAGTCATGCCTCCCGCTTGAAATACTTGCCGAGCGCGGCGAGAAATCTCTGGCGTTCGGACCGCTGCGCCCGGTTGGCCTTGATGACCCGCGGACCGGAAGGCGCCCGCACGCGGTTGTACAGCTGCGTCAGGACGATCTTGCCGGGGACCTGTACAACCTGGTTGGGTTCCAAACTAATTTGAAATACGGTGAACAACGCCGTGTGCTGCGCATGATTCCCGGACTAGAGCAGGCTCAATTTGCTCGCTACGGACAGATGCATCGGAACACCTTTATGAACTCACCTCGGCTGCTTGAGCCAACGCTTCAGTTCCGCGGCAGAAAGGATTTGTTCTTCGCCGGACAGATCACCGGAGTAGAGGGATATATGGGCAACATTGCCACTGGACTGCTGGCGGGTATCAATGCGGCAAGATTGTTAGATAGCGAAGATCCTCTCCAGCTGCCGCCTGAAACGATGCTGGGGGCCCTTTGCCACTACATAACGCATGCCTCTCCCAAAAACTTCCAACCGATGAAGGCAAATTTCGGAATAATGCCTCCACTGCCGCCAGGCAAGCGCATGAATCGGCGCGAACGGGCTCAAGCGCACGCCGCGCGAGCTCGCAGTTCCATCGTAGAAGCTTGGCCTTCCCACGAAGAGAAGCTGCGCATAGCCACTACCTAAATAAAGAATTTCTCGACGTCGACAGAGACCTACACAATGAATCCCACGCACAGCTTTATACGGAACCAAATGCCGAATGCTATACTATTTTTCAGGGGAATTATTGGAGCGCTAGGGCAATGCGAAATGCAGGATATGTGTCCTTTGCATAATCAACGGTAAGGAGGATCTGACGTGGAAATCATATTGATATTGATATTTGGTATTGCATTAATC
>CBDTZL010000128.1:0-6322 GCA_965364895.1 uncultured bacterium | reverse complement strand
GTTTCGGAATTTGCCGAGGGCGTCGGCCTGCTTGAAGGCCTGCTCGAGTATCTGGAAGAGAAGCACGAGTTTCGGCGCGAGCGCATGATTCTCATGGGATTCAGCAACGGTACGGCCATGTCCTTTGCGGCCGCGATGACCCCGATCTCGCCGCCTCCAGCAGGGATCGTCGCCATCTCCGGGCACCTCCCGGACGGAAACCTCTCGCCGCTCAATGGAATTCCAGTGTACTGGGGGCATGGTACACGCGACGCGTTCATATCGATCGACGTCGCCAAATCGGATGCCGAGCGCCTTCGACAGGAGGCAGTACCGATCACTTTCTGCGAAGCCGATGTTGGCCACAAGTTAGGGGCCGAGTGCCTGAAAGGCTTGCGATCCTGGTTCGGCACCGAATTTCCCGCACACGAGGTCCGGGACAAACGGACTGCATAAAAGGAAAATAATGACCCTCTCCGATCGATCCATCAACACCATCCGATTTCTAGCAGCAGACGCGGTGCAGAAGGCAAACTCGGGCCACCCAGGCCTTCCCATGGGGGTGGCTCCGCTCGCCTACGTGCTCTGGACGAAGCACTTGATTTTCGACCCACAAGAACCGTTGTGGCCAAATCGAGATCGATTTGTGTTGTCGGCAGGGCATGGATCAATGCTGCTCTATTCCATGCTCCACCTTGCGGGCTACGACCTCCCAATGGAGCAGATTCAGCAATTCCGTCAGTGGGGAAGCATGACTCCCGGACACCCGGAGTACGGTGAAGCCCCCGGCGTGGAAACAACCACCGGACCTCTCGGACAAGGATTTGCCAATGGGGTAGGGATGGCGCTTGCCGCTGAGCATATGGCCGCAAATTACAATCGCGACGGATTTCCTGTGGTTGACCACCATATATACGGCATCGTTTCCGACGGCGATCTGATGGAAGGGATTGCTTCCGAAGCGGCCTCCCTTGCAGGCCATTTAAAGCTAGGGCGCCTTATTTACCTCTACGACGACAATCGAATCTCAATCGATGGCAGCACGGATCTAGCATTTACCGAGAATCGCGCAGCTCGTTTCGAGGCCTATGGCTGGCACCTTTCGTTTGTGGAGAACGTACTCAAGCTGGATGAAGTTGATCGCGCAATAACCGGCGCCAAAGCTGATCCTAGGCCATCCATCATCGTATGCAGGACTCATATAGGGTACGGATTGCCGAATAAGCAGGACACCGCCGCCGCACATGGCGAGCCGCCTGGCGAAGATGAACTGTATGCCGCAAAAGAAAACCTGGGTTGGCCGCAGGATCCAGCATTCCTGGTGCCCGAAGACGTGCGGGAGCACTTTGCGTCGTCAGCCGATCGAGGGAAGGAACTGCGACGCGCCTGGCTGGCCATGATGGATGAATACCGATCCACCCACGGCGAGCTAGCCGAGACCTTTGATCGAGTTCAAGCTAAGCGCCTGCCAGAGGATATGGAGAGGGCTTTGCCTACTTTTGAGGCGGACGATAGGGGTATGGCTACCCGATCATCCTCAGGCCAGACGCTGAACGCATCGGCATCGATCCTTCCCGAACTCATCGGCGGTTCGGCCGATCTCACCCCATCCAACAAGACGGATATTAAAGGAGAAGAGGCTTTCTCACGTGAGAATCGGGAGGGCCGCTATATTCATTTCGGCGTGCGCGAGCATGCCATGGGCGGCCTATTGAACGGCATGGCTCTTTACGGAGGCCTTATCCCATACGGGGGAACGTTCCTCATATTCTCTGACTACATGAAGCCGGCTATTCGACTTGCAGCTTTGATGGGCCAGCGGGTGATCTACGTCTTTACCCACGATTCGGTTGGATTAGGCGAAGACGGCCCAACGCACCAGCCTATCGAACAGCTGGCGGGGCTCAGGGCGGTTCCGAACCTGACCGTCATCCGGCCGGGCGATGCCAATGAAACCGCTTACGCATGGCTGGCCTCGTTGCAGCGAACCACTGGCCCTACTGCGCTAGCGCTCTCCCGGCAAGAAATCCCGACCCTGGATCGGACTAAATTCGCACCGGCGCAAGGTACGCTTCAAGGCGCCTATGTGCTTGCCGATCTTGGAAGTGGATTGCCTGAGGTGATTTTGATGGCATCTGGCACCGAACTCAGCATTATTGTCCAGGCAGGTGCGAAACTTGAGGCGGAGGGTCGCTCGGTTCGGCTCGTATCATTCCCATCCTGGGAGTTGTTTATGGAGCAGTCCGAGCAATATCGGCAAGAGGTATTGCCGCCAGATATCCGGGCTCGAGTCGCGCTGGAGGCCGCTTCTCCGATGGGATGGGAGCGGTGGGTCGGCGACGGCGGGGCGATTATTGGAATTGATCGCTTCGGGGCCTCGGCTCCCTACGAGGAGATTTATCGGAATCTTGGTTTAACAGCTGAGCACGTTGCAGAGGAGGCGGAGCGTTTGCTCGCAGGGGGGAATTGAATTCCGTCGAGAACCAAATCCATCGTGCGTATGAGTTAGGCCAATCTTTCTGGCTGGATTACATCCGGCGTGATCTTCTCGAAAGCGGTGAACTCGCTGCCTTGATTGAGGCGGGCGAGATTCGAGGGATCACCTCCAACCCCTCAATTTTCAAGCAGGCAATAGGCGAGTCAGATCTTTATCTCAACGCGATGCGGCCGATGGCGCATGCCGGATGGAGCGCCGAGCGCATCTTCGAAACTCTCGCCGCAGAAGATATTCGAGCGGCAGCAGACCTTTTTCTCCCGCATTATGAAGGCACCGATGGGAGAGATGGGTTCGTATCCATTGAGGTCAACCCAGAACTCGCTTCAGACACAGAGAAGACACTCGAAGAAGCGCGCAAGCTCTGGGAATCGGTGAACCGCCCCAATTTGATGGTAAAGATTCCGGCCACTCCGGCGGGGGTGCCTGCGATCGAACAGGCAATCTTCGAAGGCATTAACATCAACGTCACTCTGATCTTCTCCTTGCAACGATATTCTGAAGTCATAGAAGCCTACGTTGAGGGCTTGGAGCGCCGAGTGGCGTCTGGCCAGCCGGTCGAACGAGTAGCTTCCGTCGCGTCATTTTTCGTTTCGCGCGTTGACTCTGCAATAGACAACCAGCTAGAAGCCATCATTCGGAAAGAAGGCTCCGGAGCAGAGCGAGCTCATGCCCTGCTAGGCACAGCCGCGATCGCAAATGCCAAACTTGCTTATGCACAGTTCAAGTCGGTATTTGACGGCGGTGAATTTGAACAGTTGAGGGAAGTAGGCGCTCGACCGCAGCGGCCACTTTGGGCATCAACTAGCACCAAGAACCCGGCCTATTCGGATGTGCTTTATGTCGAGGAGCTCATCGGGCAACACACCGTCAACACCGTGCCGCCGAAAACGGTCATTGCGTTCCGTGACCATGGAGTCGCTGAAGCGAGGCTTGAAGCGGGCTTGTCGGATTCGAGAGCGCAACTCCAGGCGCTAGCGGCGTTGGGTGTTTCCCTGGATGAAGTGACCTCTGACTTGGAGCGTGACGGTGTCGGTGCATTTGCCGAGGCTTACGCTTCGCTCATTGAGACTGTCGGAAAGCGCGCTGCCAGCATGCGCGGCGAGATGGGCCCGGTTGCCCCCGATCTCGCACGCCTCTTGGAGCTACTCGATACCAACCGGGTTGCGCCGAGGTTCTGGAGAGTCGATCCGGATCTGTGGCCTGGAACCACGGATGGGTCCGTAATTAAAACGCGGCTTGAGTGGCTCGAAGCTGATTTCGATAAGCATTTGAGCGAGGCCATGCGGTTGGCTGGTGGAGCGGATTCCGAGAGGATCGCGCAAATTGGTTGGGTCGGCAGCGGGGAAGCACTCAACGCGATTGCTGAAGCTGCTAGCGGAGAGCGATCGGTCGTGTCGTTAGAGACCCTCGACCCGAACGAGCTCCGCAGTTTCGCAAGGAAGACCCCGGTGGATTCGACAATATTTGTGGCTCAGAGTCGCGCGCCGGTTGATCCCGCGACCATGATCAAGCTGACAAGCGTTTGGGGGCGTGCTGCCAATCGCTTTGGAGACGATGCAAGCCAGCATTTTATTACACTGGGGCCCGAAAATTCTCAGCTCGACGAATGGGCTGAGGAATGGAATGTCGACCGTATTACGGAGTGGAATCACGGCTCCGAAGCCGCTCTCAGCGCTGGCGGGTTTCTTCTGGCATCGCTCCTGGGGGCAAACCCCAAAGAACTGGTGGAGGGGGCCGCATCGATGAGGACGCTTAGCTCGCCTGGGATGGCCGCCGCGCTCAATCCTGGGTTGTATCTCGGCGCGGTGTTGGCGGCTGCAGGCCCATCGATCTTCATTGTCGCCGATCCGGCCATTTCTACACGAGCGGAATGGATAGCAAAGTACTTGCAAGCGCGCACCGAGGTTTCTATCAGCGTCGGAACTCCGCATGCGGAAGATGCCGCCCTCATTTACCTTCGGCTGGATGGTGAGATTGAGGAAGAGCTTCGAGCTCTAGGCGCTCCATTGGTTATTTTGCAGTCCGAGCCCGGGCTACATGGGATCGGGTTGGAATCGGTCCGATGGGAGGTTGGAGCGGCTGTAGTGGCACACCTTATAAATGATCCGACCTACGCGGGAGCGCCGCTGCTCCCCGCCTGGAATCGGTTGTCAAAGATGGTCATCCGGTTTCAAAAGAAGGGTAAATTTAGATACCCAAAGCCGAGCTGGGTGGCAGATTACGGCTCGGTATGGTGGAGTCGGAAGGCCAACGCTGAAACCGAGAGTTTAACCGATCTCGCGACTATGGTGCTCGAAACGCTCGATTCCAGTAGCGCGTTGTTCATTGGCGTATACCACTCACGATCAAGCTCGATAGTGAAGGCCTTCGCGGCACTGAGTGATAACCTGGCAACCGCGCGCGGCGTGTCGTTTGCCGGCGAATTTGGTCGACCGCCGGAAGCTAAGTTCTCAAGTGGATTCTCCCTTTTAATCGGAGGCGAACCAAAGAACGACCTGGAGGTCCCAGCACTAGGCTTCACCTTCGGAGATCTTCAATCTGCTTCAATGCTCGCGGATTTACAGCAGGCAAAGGAGTTCGGAGGCGAAGCATGTGCCGTCCTTCTGAGAGAGCCTGAGGATATCAACCAGTTGCTAATGTCGATCGCTGAGCAAGCCGGAGTTGTTTCACATCCGAGCTCCAGAGATGGGATTTCAGTGACTGAGGCAGAAGACTGACCATGCCTCGATCTACTGTCCCAAAGCTGGATGGGATCCTGGCCGGCTCGGAAGAGCCGGTCTTTCGCGTACTTCCTCAGAGGGTACTTCGAGACATGCAGCGCCCGGATTCCGAGAGCTCGCTGCTCTGGAATCTCATCTATCCGCGTGCGCAACCTACGCTTGCAGCGCAAGAGCTTCTTTCGCTGCGTCCGCTATGGGGTTCGAGCGTTGACCCAATATCCGATGACCTGCTTCCGCACTACTGGGGTTTCAGCCAGACGGGCGCCCGCTTGCCGCGACTGGATCATGTTCTGGACATCGTAGACGGTCCAGGCCCAAAAACCGAGGTGGATCTGTTTCTGCTCGGCGAGAGCGAGCTTGTGCTTGTCGAGGCAAAGCACATGGCAGGATTGGGGAGGTGCGGTCGGTACAGCTCAACTAAGTGCCCCGAGATTCACACTGAACCCGAGGCGGCTGGTTGCCGATATTGGAGTTCGCAGGAGTCGCTGTTTTCCAACATGCTCGATTTCGGGATCAAGCCCGAGCCAGACGATCCAGCGCCGTTATGCGATCGGCACTACCAGCTGGGGAGAACCGCGCTTGTTGGCAGTGAGCTGGCGAAGGAGCTGAATCGTCGCCTGCATTTATGGCTCATTCTGCCCAGGAGCAGATGGGGAGCCCTTCGGCGCGATTGGATTGATTTCTCGGACCGGATCGGCGACGACTCACTCTGGAGGAGACTGCGGGTCCTGGCCTGGGAAGATGTCATTTCCTTAGCAAAGCATCCATCGAACAGGCAGATTCCGCAGGTTGGCGCTTCTCCACCTTCGCAAAACCTGAATCCCAAAGTTAGTTGACAACTAGAACGGTTGTGCTATACTGAACCGCACAAACGTTCTGTTCAACTTCAGAGGGAGCAAACCATGGGCAGCAAGGGCAAGAAGAACGATCGGGAAGAAGTCCTCTCAAATGCGCTGGGCGATATTGCCAAACGCTTCGGCGAAGGAGCGGTAATGCGGCTGGGGGAGGCTAAGCACTTAGAAGTGGAATCTATCCCGACTGGGTCGTTACCGTTAGATTTGGCGCTCGGGATCGGTGGCATTCCACGGGGCCGGGTGAGCGAGATCTTTGGCCCGGAGGCTTCCGG
>CBDTZL010000127.1:0-6460 GCA_965364895.1 uncultured bacterium | reverse complement strand
CAGAACCGACACCGCCAAAGCCAGTCCGATCTGGCTGTTGCTGATGTCGCCAAGGTTGGTTAGAAGGAAAGGCAACAACACAGGCCCGATGAAGAACAACATCGTGGCAGTAAAAGCCAACAAATAAATAGGCGCAACCCGCCGATAGGGCACTGCCGCGGTGTCGTCCTGAGATTGCTGCCCGCCTGCTTCTCTCTGGATCTGAGGTTCATCGATGGCGAAGAGCACGCCGAGCAATATTCCGAACGCGTAAAGATAAAGTAAGAACGGAAGCCGCCAGCCAATGTCTGCCAATAATCCGCCGACGAGCAGGAATACCGCACCACCAAATGCCATGAACGCGGCTTGATATCCCAGGAATTTGGTGAGTTTGCGGCCGGAGAAGTAATCTGCAATTAGCGTAGTAAAGCCGCTTGCTGTGCCGGCGACTGCAAGACCCAAAAGCGCGCGGCCGGCCAAAATGCCATAGAGCGATCCCAAAACGTAGCCCGACGCTCCGGCCAAGCCATACAGGATCACAGCCACAACCAACACTGGCTTGCGCCCCCATCGATCGAGCAGAAGACCCGAGAAGGGTGCGCCTATGGCCGAGAACAGGGCAGGAACTGTTAGCAACATCCTGACAAGAAAGTCGGCGTTGGGAATATCCTGGAAGGCTCGGCTCATCTCCGGCAGTGCCGGGGCGATGGTGGCGCCCGCCAGCACCGTCATGGCGCTGCCTAGCAGCAGCGTTCCGTTCCGAAACTGGACTCTATTCTTGTTTAGCATTTCGAGTCTCCAAGGTGATTGCGCAACTAAGTCGGCTAACTAAATGACCAAAAAATTAGGCTATTCCTCGCTCTTAAGGTTTTGATACACCTGTAGAAGAAGACGACGGAGCAAGATTCGCTCGTCGGTGGTCAGGTCGGCCATGCTGATACTCTCGAGCTCCGCCCACACCTCGAGAACGGGTCCGTGTAAATTGCGGCCTTCCTGCGTGAGGTAGATGCGAGAGACTCGCCCGTCTTTTGCGTCCTGGCGGCGGTCAACCAATCCACCTGCCTCCATTCGATCTAGCATACGGCTAGCCGTTGCTGGCCGCACATGAACTAGCTCTGCCATCTCCGACAGGCTAAGCCCGTCCCGCTCCCACAGTTGCAGCAAAAACATCTCCTGGCCAACATATAAGTCGATGGTCGCGAGCAATTCCCCTGCCTTATTGCGATGTGTCTTGCAGACTCGGGCCAACAAATAACCCGTGCTTTCGGTAATTACTTCTTGATTTGTCGTTGCACGACCTCCTTTTTCCATTTTCACACGCCTTATTTTGTTAGCTGGCTAAGTAAGTATATCGCATTCTTTGCGGGATGGATGCTCAATTGCATACCCTTACTTAGACTTGAAATTGAACAGATCAATGGATAAGATCCGATGCCAAATCGGGGGGTTCAGCCAATCGAGGGCAGTTCAAGCATGCGCCCATTTCGAGCGCTTAGCGCTCGCCGAAGAGAACAGAGGCGCCACTCCGGCTCAAGTGTGGTGCCTTGGCGTGCTACAGATCGGACATAATCGGAGTGCCTGGTCTTCGTTCGATAAGAGCGATCGCAATCGTTGCTATGAGAGCAACTCCAAGTACCAAAATTACACTTGAGCCGGTTGCTGCAATGATCACCACACCTGCAATAAGAACCACTGCTACTCGACCTCTGGGTACGATCCCCGTTGCCCTCCATAGCGCGGCTGCCATTCCGCCTACAAATAGAGCCATTCCCAGCGCCAGAGCAACTGTCGCAGAAGGCGCAAGCGTTGAAGTTGCGTGGGCAATTCCTTCCTCAATCGCAGCTGCATAAGCCACGACACCAGCCAGCATAAGAAAATGAACGAACGAGTAAGAATCTCTGGCAATATTTGATTGTTCAGTGCCTTCGCTCGAAGCTAGCGCGTGTTCGAGTGCTGGCATCGCTCTTGGAAAGTAAGTCCACCAAAGTCCACCGGTGATTGCTACCACGAGGACCGCAACCACTAGTAATTCATTGGTCAACTCCGTATCAGAAAAACCGCTTGCACCTATGATCAAGGTTTCACCAAGCGCAATGATGACAAACAGGCCGTGCCGTTCGGCAAAGTGCGCCGGATACAGATTCCATTCTTGTGACTGAGTGCTGACCCTTGCGGCAATCAGATCAAGAAGAATCGCCAGACCCCAAAGCCAATATTGAGCTGATCCTCCAACATACCCACCGATCAAAACCGCGATCAACCCCCCACTTGACGTAACAATCCAGGTTCGCAGTGGCGCTTTCAATGCAGGATTCTCCATGGCCAGGAGATAGTACAAAGTCATTCCGATCACCCTTACCACGACGTAGGTTGCCGCAAACCACAAGGAGCCTTCGCCGAAGGCCTGCGGAACCGCCACAGCCATGAAGAAGGCGACCCCGGTCGCTGCAAGCACGCTAATTTGTACAATGGGATTTGTCGTGTCCGCCGCGTTCAGGGTCCAAGTGAATTGACTCCAGGCCCACCATGCCAGCCAGAAAATTAGGATCGCTTGACCAACCGCTATCCAGTCAAATCCGTCGTGAAGAAGCTTAACTACCTGCGTGACGGAGAATACAAATACGAGATCGAAGAATAATTCGACGAAGGTGACCTTTTGATCTTCGGGCGAGGCGATCGACTTAGGGGCCTTAGTTTTATTCATATCATCGGTTCTCCACGGAAGATGTTGCGAAGAGTGCTCTTCGAAATACCCGCAGCTTCGAACTCGCGCTCCTAATCCCCAATTTAGGGAAGTCTACGGGCTCGTAGTTACTCCATCAACAGCTGAGCGAACAAGCTCTAGCTAGCGAGTCCTATCGCCTGCTTGTATCTCTCGGCCGACCGCTGCACAGCACCCTTTGCATCTGACTCAATTTCCCTGTGGTGAAAATGACTATACATTCGGTCGAACCGCAATGGCTCTACCGAATCGACAACTTTGTCTATCGTGCTTGCCGAAAGCGGAATGTGGTTGGGGTAGCTGTACATGAATGAAACATGTTGCCGATCCGGTGACACGGCGATGGTGTCGGTGCTCAAGAGCACACCGCGCCCATCCGCCCCATCAGGCCACAGCAGTACGGTCGAGCCTTTGAAATGGCCGCCGCATCGATGAAGCGTCACTCCCACATCCAAATTATGACTTTCCCCCTCCCAGAATTCGATGGCGGGGTCAGGTCGCTGATTCCATTGCTTGTAGTCGGCATGGAGCCAGATTGGCACGTGTCCAAACGCGTGACTCCACTCGACCATGCTTCCGAACATGTGGGGATGTGACAGCGCAAGTCCCGATATCCCCCCTAGGCTCTCGATCGCCTCAACAGTTGCTTTGTCGACCAGGCTGACGCAATCCCAGAGCACGTTGCCTTCAGATGCCTGTACAAGCAGCGCCCGTCCTCCTAGGGAAAACTTCGGCTCAGTGACAATCTCGGTTAGACCTGGTTCCAGAGAAATCAGAATGTTGTAGTGGTCACTTCTTAGATCATCCGGGGCAATCCAGGACTGACCTTCGGGGTTGACATACTGTCGATCGTCCTCACAGATCAGGCAGTGAGCCGGAGGTTGATCCGTCGCGGCATTCTGGGTCCCACACGTGATACAAATGAAATTTGGCATCCTAGCCTCCTTCGGTGCGGGCAGTCTTGATAGATAAATTACCCAAGGCTACCCACCGAAATTAATTCTTCGACCACCTCATCCAGGTTCAAACCTTTTCCGTGCTCGATGGCTTCAGCGTAAGAGTTCGCCGACTCCGCTTCAACAAGCTCATCGAGCAGGCTTTGCGCACTTTCTTGAATCAACCCTTCACCAAACCGCGCCTGGCGACTAGCAGGATGCTCGAGAACCAGTGATAGCAGCTCCACCGCTCGATCTTTTCGGTCCTGCGCGATTCGTACCCGCGCAAATTCGTACAACAAATTAATGGTGTCGCGGCCGAGACCAATTTCTTCGGCTATACGGAGGCTCTCCCGAAAGTAATCTTCTGCCCGCTCGGTATTATTCATCGCCATCGCCACTACTCCGAGATATTTTGAAGCGTTTTCGATCGCCCAGCGGTAGCTCAGCTTCTCCGATCTCTTCAGGGAACGAAGATAGTACTCACGGGATTTCCCGTAATCTCCAAGATTGAACGCAACCGCGCCGAGCGCCGATAAATTGAAGAGCGCGATGATCGAATCCCCAATTTCTTCGGTGATCCGCAGGCTTTGTTCTGCTATGCGGCCCGCCTCAACATAGTCATTCCGCTGGACGAGCGCGGTGCCGAGCGGAAAAAGCGAAAAGGCTTCAAGCCACTTATCATTGATCTCGGTGGCAACCTGCACCATCTCTCGCGCTGCCAGTTCGTCCTCATCTTGCAGGTTGAGGTACTGGGCGCACAAAGTCAGTCCATTTAGGGCGAATATCAGATCGACAGGCCGATTCAGTCGTCGCAAGACCGCCGCGCCCTCTCTCGTCAGCTCGATTCCCTGCTCTGCGAGCCCAAGCCAGGCCATGAAAAACCCCTGGTGTGCCAGCGCCAGCGCTCTGAGGGCCTCTGCCTCCACATCGTCAGGAGCAGAATCCAAGGCCTCGACCGCTCCAGCAAATAGCTCCATCCCAGCATAGTTCCAGCCGTGAATGGTATAGACCAGCCGAATACTCTGTATGAACAGCCGCATTCGGGATACATCTGCCTGGGAAGTAGAGTATCGCCATGCAGATCGGACATTTTCCATATCGGCATCAATTTCCCAAAACGCAGCGATCTGCCTGCCATCTCTCAGATGATCCCACCGATCGCTCATAAAGCTCGCATAGTAAGAGGCGTGGGCTTCATGAGCCGATCGACTCGCTTCAGCGTTTTCCTCAAGCCGCTCTTCTGCGTATTGGCGCATGAGTTCGTGGATTTCGAAGCGCCCGAGGTTCGGGTCATGCCGCACAAAGGATTTTCCAACCAGAGCCGCCAAAAGCTCCAGCGAGGCCCCTGCAACCTGATAAGCAGCATCGCGGGCAAAACCCCCACGGAAGACAGAGAGACGCATGAAGACTTCTCGTTCGGAGTCGTTGATCAACGACCACGAATGGTCAAACGCGGCACGAATACTTCGGTGACGTTCCGGAACATCGCGCATCTCGGTCGAGAGAATGTCCAGGCTTCGTTGAAGCTCCTCTGTGATTTCCTCCAATGTAAGAGTGTCAAGCCAGGCAGCAGCCAGTTCAATGGCAAGCGGCATGCCCTGAATCATTTCGCAAATCTGTCTCGCGCGTTTGAGATCACTTTCAGAAAGCTCAAGTCCTGGCCGCGCTCGTTGCGCGCTCTGCACGAACAATTCGATGGCGTCGGTACTGCGCAAGCTGACGGGTTCCTGTGCATTTTCGAAATTTAATCCGGCAACAGCAAAGGCCGTCTCTCCCCTCAGCTCTAACTTTTCATGGGACGTGGCCAGAATCTTCACTCCAGGTCCGGCTTGCAGAATTCTGCTGACGACATTGGCCTCTTCCAACACGCTCTCGAAGTTATCCATTACTAGAAGGAGCTGTCTGTTCCGCAAATGGTGAAGCATTTGTTCTTCCGGCTCAGCTTGGGTTGAGAAAGGGAATTCAAGTGCATCCGCGATGACTTGAACGATCTGGCCATCTCCACGAACGGCGGCCAGGCTCACAAAATATGCCCCGTGCTCGAATTGATCCAAAACGTGGTCGGCAATCTCAAGTGCCAGCCGAGTTTTGCCGATCCCGCCAGGGCCGGTCAGCGTCAGCAGTCGGGTATTTGCCAGAAGCTTTTTGGTCGCCGCGAGCTCTTGTTCTCGTCCAACAAAGGCTGTTGGTTGAGCGGGCAGGCGCTTCCCTCGCCTTGTGGATAGACTTTCCCTTCCCAAATCACCCGACTTTGAAGGGATCGAGTCTGTTTTGCCAGACATCAAGTCTTCATAGAGCGCTTGTGTCTCGCTTGAGGGGTCAACCCCGATCTCCATTCGGAGGGCTTCAACGCATCTTTGATAGGTCGCCTCTACCTTTGATAATTCGCCAGTGGCGGCGAAGGTCACCATCAGGCCTCGATAGGCGGCTTCAGGAATCTGGCCCTGAGCGATCCACCGCTCCGCCCAGGTACGCGCATCTGGCCAGCGTTGAGCCTGCAGAAGCTCCGTCAACAAGCGCTGAATTTTGCGTTCGAAGACCGCGCTCAACCGATCACGTTCGAGAAGAACCCAGTCCTCGTAATAACCTGGAAGCAGCTCGCCTTCATAGTAAGAAACCACCTCCGCCAGGTTTTGCTCAGCCGGATCTTCCAAAATGGCAGTATCGAGCCAATACGCAGCGCTCGAGGAAAAAGCAATGGATACAGTATCGACAAGAAGATAGCTTTCTCCGATGGATTTGCGGAGATGCCACAGGGCCTGGCGTAAATTCTTCCGAGCATTGCTCTCAGTTGATTCTGGCCAAAGCAGCCCCGCAAGTC
>CBDTZL010000126.1:0-6624 GCA_965364895.1 uncultured bacterium | reverse complement strand
GGCGGGGGAGGGCACGGCGCCACTGATTAAGTACCGACATTTCAGTTCACCATGACCGGCCCCACAGGGGAGTCAGATCGCCTGCTCAAACTTCAGCGGAAATCGATGGCCTTTCGGACCAAAGCCACCGGCCGAGCATCGCGAGCCCAAGGCCGAACAGTATTCCACTAAAGGGCAATCCGACAAAGCTTCCAACCAGGCTCAGCAACGCCCCAAGTATCACAAGCCAAGTTCCTGCTCGAGGAAGAATCCCGGCTTTTAAGGATCCAATCCCGAAGATCACCCAGCCAACCGCAAAGATCGCGAAGGTGCTGATGAATCCAACCGCCACGATCCCAGGCGGATCAGTTTCCACTCGATCCAGAAAGTCAGGCGCCGCACTCGTGAGAGCGGGGATGATGAAGGCTCCAGCCCACAAAAAGCCGATATTCATCACCCATCCGATCGATGCCAAAATGAATCCAGCGAAGCCCAATCCGCCGCTCTCCTGAGTCTGACGCGCATACAAGCCTATTAATGCGAGGAGGCCCATGTATGCAGCAACCAGGCTTAGATCCAGTAGGACTAGCCAGGCGCTCGTAGCTGCTGCAACGCGCTCGGGTTGGTCTCCAAATGCACCAAAAAAGGCGATTTCGAGCAGGATCAGCAGAACGCCACTCACCAGTCCCGCCATGCCACTCCATCGAAGTAATTTTTCCTTGGTCATCATCTTCTCCTTATCTTGATTTTGAGCGACTAGTGATTCCGGCTCCGGCAAGCGATTAGTTCATTCTCCTGGCCTCCTTTTGTGCAATGTGGGCGACGCTGGCGATTGGGTTGAACAAGCTCTGAACTTCGCTTCGATCGGCGCCATATGAGCGCCGATCAAGAGACAGCGGCCTCCGGAATGCTCCGGAGGCCGCAAAAACGACTAGTTGCTCCCCAGCTGACTTGCAAACTCCACAATTGCCCCCGCGATGTCAGGGAAACTTGCCGCTGTTGGGTACACAGACTGATGTCCGGCATTGGGTAGCAGCAGGAGCTCTACATTCACTCCGGCGCCCTCAAGCCGCTCGGCAAATGCCTCTGAACCGATTCTCGGGATCATTTCGCCGGAACCGTGCACAAGCAGGTACGGAGGCTCGCTGCCATCAAGCCAGTACAGCGGGAACTGCCTGGCGAATACTTCTGCCTCGGACCCTACGACGTCAGCCTCGCTCCACATCTCTGGCGAAGTGTCACGCAAGGTTTCGAAGATTGGCTGAAGCTCCAGCAGGGGGATTCCGGTGTCTGCGGATGCGCCGACCAGACACCAACTGGCAGAGAGGCAGCCCTCCGGAGTTCCCAGAACGCCTTCATAGATCGCGATGCCCAATGCGGCTCCCGCACTGGGAATTTCATACCCACAGTCCTGCAAGAGGGCGGATGAGTCGTCCAATGAACCGATCGTGGAAGCGAGCAATCCACCTATGGAGAATCCGAACACGGTGATTCGATCCGGATCCAGTCCATAGTCGCCGGCATTCGCATGAGTCCAGGCCAGCGAACAAATTGCATCGGAGATCATGTTCGGATTGTTTCCGTAATCGATCAGTACCGCCGCGAAGCCGGCTTGATTGAAGAAACCTGCCATGCCATTGTGGTGTTCCTTCTCATCTCCGCTGCCATGGATCATCAAGATGGTCGGATACGGTGCGCTACCCTCCACAGGCAGATAAATATCGAGCACCTGTTCCGCACTACCGCCATCGACGTATGACACATTGGAGTGTGAGGGCTCTGTAGCTCTAAGCATCGCGGTTTGCAGCTCGTTCAAGGCAGCCTCTGTGAATGTGAATTGGAGCGTTTCGACCAACCCGTCCGCGACCGTGATTTCACTCACACCTTCTAGCGACGAGAGTCCAATTGCGGTCCAGGGATCCATCGTCAACTGCTCTTTCTCGACGACGACATTCCCATTCACTTCGACAACCTCAGCCTTGATTTCGAAGTTGGTATCAGCTAACTCCTCCAGCCAGCCTCGGATCTCCACAGTTCCTGTGTATGGCACCGGCCCTCCGGTGTTGACGATCGCGTTCTCGGCGAAGAGTTCGAGCGCCCCCTCGATATCTTGCGAGTTCACAGCCTCGATAAGCTGTTCCGCAACACTCTCGGGTTTTGGAGCGCATGCAGATAGCGCAAGCGCCGTTAGTGCAAACGTGATAGCTAATCTTTTCATCGCAGACTCCTTTCCAACAAGATTTCCGCCAGCGGCGGCTTTCGGGTTCAAGCTCTGATGCCTCTTCCGATCTGTCATGCCTCACCTCCTGATGCCGATCCGATCGAATATCCGGCCCTACACTAGAAAGCGCCCGTGGGGAGAACGTGGGGAACCAGTGCGAAGTCGAGCCTGTCAACAAAGCAGGCGGTGATTTGGGACCTAGAGTGCGTACAATAGGGAAGCCATAGGAATCCTCCCTCTCAACCTGACATGTCACGTCTCAACATCCGGCTCTTAGGCCCCTTTGAGGTCGTTCTCGACGACCAACCGGTTACGGCATTTGAGTCCGACAAAGTAAGAGCGCTGCTCGCCTACCTGGCTACAGAATCGGGGCAGACCCACCGCAGAGAAGCTTTGGCTGGTCTACTTTGGGCAGAAATGGCCGAAAGCCAGGCCCGGATGAACCTTCGCGGCGCCCTCGCGGACCTTCGTCAAGCCATCGACGATCATCACGCAGAGCCACCTTTCCTCGAGATCACGCGTCAAACCATTCAATTCAATGACGCCGGCGACAGCCGGGTCGATGTTCAAGCGTTCGACAAACTGACAAACGCAGGATCAGTCCGCCAGCGAGGGATTCTTCAGCTAGAAGAAGCGGTCAGCCTCTATGGCGGAATGTTCCTGGCTGGTTTCTCGATAGGGGACAGCGCCGGATTTGAAGAGTGGGTAACCGTTACCCGGGAACAGTTCTCGCGCTATATGCTGTCCGCTCTTCAGCGATTGTCGGCACATCATCAGGAAGCCGCGGCCTATCAGACCGCGATCGGATTTGCCCGCCGTCATGTGGAATTGGAATCCACTGCGGAGGGTGCTCATAGGAGACTGATCCACTTGCTGGCCCTCAACGGGCAGAATGCAGCCGCAATCGATCAGTTCGAAACGTATCGGGAGATGCTCGATTCAGAGCTCGGGGTCTCGCCAACGGATGAGACATTGGAGTTGGTATCGCGTATTCAATCGGGTGAGATCCGAGCTGAAGCGAAACCACGATTAGACCGGTCAATTCGGGGCTACGAATTACGGGAGAAGATCGGAGAGGGAAATTTCGGAGCGGTATTCCGAGCTTATCAGCCGCTGGTAGGCAGGGAAGTTGCGATCAAAGTCGTCCGGCCAGAATTCGCAAACGAGTCCGAGTTCATCCGCCGATTCGAGGCTGAAGCTCAGCTGGTCGCCCGAGTGGAACACTTGCATATCGCGCCGCTCTATGACTATTGGCGGGAACCAGAAGGAGCTTATCTTGTAATGCGGCTGTTCGAGGCCGGGAGCCTCAAGGAATCGCTGCAGGAAGGGCCCTGGTCGGCGGCCGAGACAGCCCGGCTGGTCGATCAGATGGCCGCAGCCCTAACGGCCGCGCATCAAAAACAAGTGGTTCATCGAGATGTCAAACCGGCCAATATCCTTCTGGATGAGGATCGCAATGCCTATCTATCA
This sequence comes from uncultured bacterium, assembly GCA_965364895.1. Taxonomy (GTDB): domain Bacteria; phylum Chloroflexota; class Anaerolineae; order Anaerolineales; family E44-bin32; genus JADFRG01. The sequence goes on along the minus strand of CBDTZL010000126.1, from coordinate 2,954 downwards.
GATTTCGGGATTGCCAAGGCGCTCGATTGGTCGACGAATCTTGATCCGGCAGGAGAGATCACTGGCTCTCCCGCGTACATCGCGCCGGAACAGATTTTGAATGCTCCTATCACTTCGCTGACGGACATCTACAGTATGGGGGTTGTGCTCTATGAGTTGATTTCTGGAGCGCATCCGTTTCCGACTCGATCCGTTCCCGAACTGCTTGAGATGCATCTCAAGGAGCCACTGCCTCTCGTGCGGGAGCAACGGCCGGATCTTCCAACGGCAGTGGATGCGGTCATCCAGAAAGCTACCGCTAAAAGCCCCGAAGATCGATATAAAGAAGCGGCTGATCTGGCACTCGCCTTCCGCGAAGCGATCGAGGCCAACGGGAGACCAGTTGTCGTCCCGGAGCCCGTCAATCCATACAAAGGATTGCGGCCTTTCGATGAGGCGGACGCCGGAGAGTTCTACGGCCGCGAGCAGCTCACAACACGCCTGCTCGACCACCTTCAAGAGGCCAATATATTGGCCGTCGTCGGACCAAGCGGAAGCGGCAAATCCAGTTTGGTCAAAGCGGGTCTGATTCCGGAGCTGCGGAAGGGAAAGATAAAGGGATCCGAGCAATGGTTTGTTGCCGATATGGATCTCGAGGACCATCCCCTCGAAAATCTGGCGATCGCACTCCGCGGGATCGCCATCTCACCGGCTGGTGAATACCTGCCTCAGCTGAAGCAAGACAGTGTGGGGCTGCTTCAGGTGATCAGTAAGCTGATTCCCGATTCACGGGCCAAACTGCTGCTGGTGATCGATCAGTTCGAAAACCTTTTTACCCAGGTGCAGGATCCCGCGGAGCAGGACGAATTCATCATGATCCTCTCCGCCGCCTTGGCGGACCCCGACGGCCCTCTGAAGGTGATTTTGACGCTGCGCGCAGATTTCTATGACCGCCCACTTCGCTATCCAGAGTTTGGAAAGCTCATTCACCAGCACACTGAAGTGGTACTGGCTTTAAGCCCTGAGCAGCTAGAGCGCGCCATCATGGGACCGCTTGAAAACACGAAATTGGAGCCCTCCGGGGAATTGGTAGCCGCCATCATTGGAGATGTCGCCGACCAACCCGGCGCCCTTCCGCTGATGCAATACGCCCTTACCGAACTGTTCGAGCTGAGCCACGCGGGCGGGATGACGCTGGATTCCTACCGCAAGATCGGAGGCGTATCCGGCGCGCTCGGCCGCAGGGCGGAGGAACTATACGACGGTCTGACGACAAACGAGCAAGAGGCAGCCCGACAGCTTTACCTCCGGCTTGTGTCGTTGGGCGAGGGAACCCAGCCGACTCGCAATCGAGTTCTCAGGCCGGAGCTGATCGGGCTTGAAAATTATGGGGAGTCGATCGACGCCGTCGTCGATCTGTACGGGAAACATCGTCTGCTCACATTCGACCGGGACCAGGAGACCCGAGCTCCCACCGTCGAGCTAGCTCACGAGGCCCTGCTGAAGGAGTGGCCGCGATTTGCATCCTGGATCGACGAGAGTCGCGAGGGATTGGTGCTTCAACAGCAGCTGCGGCGAGCAGCCGACGAGTGGGATCAAATGGAGCAGGATCCTGGATACCTTCTCCGCGGAACCCGACTCGATCGTTTCGAGAATTGGGCACGTTGGACGGATCTTGCGCTTGGCCAGCGGGAGCGATTCTATTTGGATGCCAGCATATCCGAGCGAAAGGCCAGAGAAGCTGTGGAAGCCGAGCGCCAGACCAAGGAGGCCGCGCTCGAGAAACGTGCATTCAATCGATTGCGGGCTTTGGTTGTTGTGCTAGCCGTGGCCGTGGTCGGAGCGCTTGCTTTGAGCGCAGTTGCGCTTCGCGCGCAAAGGAATGCGGAGCAAGAAACCGCAGCGCGGTCGACACAGCAAGTCATTGCAGAGTCGGAGGCGGAGGGCAGAGCAACCCAACAATTTATCGCGGAAGGGGAGGCGGAGGCACGCGCGACGCAGCAGACCCTGGCGGAACTCAATGCCGATGAGGCGCTCAGCCAGGCAAGGATCGCCACTTCTCGAGAACTGGCTGGGGCGGCGCTGGCGAACCTGGATGTCGATCCGGAGCGTAGCATATTGCTTGCCCTGGCGGCCGCAGAAGGTACGCGCGCCTATGATGGCACCGTATTGCCCGAGGTAGTTACAGCTTTGCATCAGGCACTTCAGAGGATGAGATTGATATTAACACTTGAGCCAGCTGGTGCTGCGACATTCAGCCCGGATGGGAGCCGCATCGCAAGCGCTGGCCCCGATGAACTTGCGCGTATTTGGGACACGGAGTCTGGAGAGCTGATCCTGTCGCTGGCCGGGCACGCGGATCAGGTTGTAAACGCCGCGTTCAGTCCGACGGGCGATCGACTGGTTACGACGAGCGCCGACAGGAAAGCAATAGTGTGGGAGCTGTCGACCGGAGCGGTGCTATTCGCGCTAGAAGGGCATACCGATGGCCTGCTTAGCCCTGCCTACAGCCCCGATGGTACCCAAATCGTCACGACCAGTTTCGACGGAACCGCCAGGTTGTGGGACGCGGAAACGGGTGAGCTACAGTTGATCCTACCGCACACAGGTGTCACCTTGGGGCCACACTTCAACCCCGACGGTTCGTTGGTGGCTATCGCCGACGATACCGCCGCGGTGGCGCGCATCTGGGACACTCAGACTGGAGAAGAAGTCCTGACGCTGACCGGGCATAGTGAAGGGCTGAACGAAGTCACCTTTAGTCCAGACGGTTCGCGGTTGGCGACCGCTAGCTCCGATTTCACCATCAAGCTTTGGGATGCACAGTCCGGAGATGAGCTAAAAACGCTGGACGGTCATACGGGGTGGGTATTCACCGTGGAATTCAGCCCCGATGGCCGGCAGTTGATTTCAGGCAGCCAGGATGGAACGGTCAAAGTTTGGGATATCGACTCTGGTAGAGAGCGGATGACCCT
>CBDTZL010000125.1:0-6633 GCA_965364895.1 uncultured bacterium | reverse complement strand
GATCGAGCACACCACCGATGTGGCCCAGCGTCGCGCCCTTGTGATCGTCGGAGACGGCGTCATTGTTGATGTCGGGGTGTTAGTTGGGATCGAGGTTTCGGTAGGAATATCAGTTGGCGGAATATCGGTCGCAGTTGGTGTCTCAGTAGGCGGAGCAGTAGAGCTGCAGCCGGTGATTAGCAATGCCAGAAGTGTGCCGAAGAGCCGCGAATACGACCTTTTAATCATAAGGTCCAAAAATCTAGCGGAATCGCCGAATTTGCGCAACCCTATACAAGTTAGACCCTTGACGGACCACGTATAATCCGTGGGTTCGACTCTGCCCAGCGGCAGAGTCCTTCTCTTTAGTGGGGAGCATACCAAAGAGTTTCTACCGACCAGGGGAGATCTGATGCGGACGGACCGTCGCTTCATAGCGTTGTTTGTGGTGGTATTTGTTGACCTGATCGGATTCGGCATGGTGATTCCGGTGCTGCTTTTACACGCCAAAGAAAGCTTTGGTTCCAGCGACCTGCAAGCCACCTTATTGCTGACCTCATATTCGATTGGGTTGGTCGTGGCAGGGCCGGTTCTCGGACGATTATCCGATGCATTCGGAAGACGGCCAGTTTTGATCCTTAGCCAATTCGGGACGCTCGCGGGATTTCTAATTTTGGGGTTCGCCAATACGCTCTTTCTGCTTTACCTAGGAAGGATTATCGACGGAATTTCTGGCGGCAATATCACAACCGCGCAAGCCTATGTCAATGACATTACAACGGAAGAGAATCGAGCCCGCGGATTTGGCTTGATCAGTGCCGCGTTTGGAGCTGGCTTTATCGTGGGACCCGCTTTTACCGTGCTCATATTAACTGTGACCGCTGCCAACCCAACTCTGGCTCCATACAGTCAGAACGCGCCATTTTTCGTGGCGGCCATCTTCTCCCTAGTCTCAATTTTGTTGACCGTTTTTCTGCTTCCAGAGAGCCTCCCATTGGAGGAGAGAGAACCGTTTGGCCAATCACGTGAAAAGAAATCGGAGCAGAAGCGCCTAATCGATGTCATCCGACTTCCGGACGTGCGGCTTATTCTCGCGTTCTCGTTTCTGACGTTCCTGGCCTTCTCGCTCCTTCAAGCCAGCTTTGCAATCTTTGCCCGCAGCAACTTATTTTCTGGTATTCCGTTGGAGAATGCGCAACGCAATATTGGCCTCTTGCTCACATGGATAGGAGTAGTGAGCGTGACCACTCAGTTCGTATTCGTCGGCCGATTGGTCAAACGATTTGGCGAACGAAAGCTTGTAAACGCCGCTGCAGCGGCACTCGCCTTATCTTTCGTGGGGATTGCAATATCCCGGAATCCACTCGCCATGGCGCTGGTTTTCATCCCGTTCGCAGCGGCGAATGCGATTAGTCAACCATCGTTGCAATCGATATTGAGCCGATTCTCGCCGCCGGAAATGAGGGGGAGAGTCCTGGGGGCGTTCCAATCATCCAACAGCCTGACACTAGTTGTTGGCCCAATCCTAGCTGGGCTCCTGCTCCAGATGGAATTTAGTTTTCTTTCTGCAGAATCTGTGGTCGTTTTGCCGATGTTGGTGGGTGCGATCATCATGGCGATCGCGTTCTATATGAGCTTTCGGCTACTTCGGATGAAATTGCCTTCTGAGCGCGAGGATTCGATTGCGGCCCCTGCGGATTAAACACCGCACTTGCATGCTTACATTAAGGAAAAAGCCCCCGCATTGCGGGGGCTTTTCTTTGAGGTCAGTCTGTGTTGATCAGGGAATGGTAACGTCTGCAGCCTGCAGGCCTTTAGGGCCCTGCTCTACAGAGAACTCAACTTGCTGTCCCTCTGCAAGGCTGCGAAAGCCATCGCCTTGGATAGCTGAGAAATGGACAAAAACGTCATCGCCGTCTTCGCGCTCGATGAAGCCGTATCCCTTGCTATCGTTGAACCATTTGACTGTACCAAGAACTCGGTCCGTCATGTTTCATTGCCTCCTTATGGCAATTCGGATTGGTGTAGCTTGCCGTGTTCTCGGTGGTCGTGTTCGGTGTTAGGGTCGTGCCAACCAAACCGGCCTGAGCGATTAGCTCAGGCCATGATCTAACGATCTAGTGATCCTTCGACTTCCAGACAGAACTTTTTCGCAACCTACAATCCGAGATATTACCATAAACGGATGGTTGCGCAACCAGTACTTAGTGTGAGCTAATCCTCACTTCTGGGCCTCAAATGAGAGGGTCCTCGAGGGAGTCGAGCCGCGCAAGGGTGAGGCTTTCAATGGCCGCGCCATAGATGGGACCGCGGTTATCATTGGCGCGTGCCCACCAACCTGCCTCCCGAATACTTCGAAGCGGAGCGCTTCTACAAGGAAGCGAGCAACCCCCAAGAGCGGGTGACTCGCCTGGAAGCGCTCATCGGGACCATCCCCAAGCACAAAGGCACCGACAAGCTGCGTGCCGATCTCCGGCGCAGATTATCAAAATTACGGGAGGCCGCCCAGACCAAGAAGAAGGGCGGAGGCGGAAATCCCGCATGGCTGATCGAAAAAACTGGAGCTGGATTGATTGTATTGATCGGACCGGCCAATGCAGGGAAGTCAGCCCTGGTAGAAGCGCTCACAAACGCCACTCCCGAAGTTTCGCCAGCTCCACAAACTACCTGGCAGCCCACGCCTGGAATGCTGGAAGTGGGGCATGTCCAGTTTCAACTCATCGACACCCCCTCCATCGATCGAGAGTTCATCGAGCCGGCACTCATGGATCTCATCCGGCGCGCCGATCTGGTGCTGCCAGTTGTTGACCTGACGATGGACCCCAACCGCCAGCTCGAAGAAACTCTAGAGCAATTGAGGCACCATCGGATCGACCCAACCGTGGAGAGCAATGGCCGCAGGAAGATGGAATATGCTCCAATCTTGGTGCTGGCGAACAAGTGCGACGATGCGGAGGCGGAGGAAAACCTGGAAATATTTCGCCGATTGCTAGAGGGCGACTGGCCGGTGGTACCGGCCTCGGCAGTTACCGGCCGAGGCCTGGAAGAGCTGGGCTGGGAGATTTTCCATCGACTGAAGATCATGCGGATTTACTCGAAGACGCCTGGCAAAGAACCGAACATGGAGGCTCCATTCGTGATGAAGCTGGGCGGCACGGTGGAGGAATTTGCGCGTGAAATCCATCAGGACTTTTACTATCAGTTGAAATCTGCGCGCGTTTGGGGAGAAAGTGTTTATGAGGGACAAATGGTTGGCCGGGACCATGTGCTGCACGATGAAGATATTGTGGAGTTGCGAAGGTAACTTATCTCGTACTCGATATACCCACGGCTAACGGTTTACTCAAAACAGGACGAACGGATGGCGCATGTGGTTGCGGGACCCTCTCGATCAGGCGATTTGGTGCCCATAAGCGTTCTGGCTGGCCGAACTCCATTCACATAGATAAGGGCATCGTACGCTTCTGCCAGGTTCACCGCCAGAAAAGTTGCTTCCGGATGACGTGAAAACATGGTGCGGCCAAGTATGCGACGGTCCAGCATTGATCCTTCGCCGCTGAGATCGGGAAGCAGAAATGTCGCCATTCCTGTTCCATCAGCCATCCACTCGAAACTACCAGCTGGTGCGCCCCCGATAGAAACTGCCTCGAGCGAGCCGTCCGTATTCACCTCCGTCATCAGGCCACGCCCAAGTACCAGGCCGATTCTGAACAGCTGGTCTCCTAGCTCCGACCCAAATAATTCGCCCAGGGACGGCTGGGCTGCAAGAGCAAAGGCGTAGTCTCCAGGCACTGGGCCGGCTGTTTCAAGCAAATCGAAATCACTTCCCCAAAGGATCAGTTTTGAGTCGGATGAGATCTGCTCGATCACCCAGCGAGTGTTATCCCGAATGCTATTTTCTCGCTCAGCAAGAGAGCGGAACGCGGACTCGCCTGGGGAAACGGAACTTGAAATGGCGCGTTCGGCAAACACATCAAGTGCTGGAAGGTCTGAAGCGATTCCATATATATGAATCGGGGAGTCTTGATTGGGGTCTTGATTGCGCTTCCGAATCCACTCGATCAAATCGAGGAAGGCCGAGTTGCGCCAGCGAGGATCTTCAAGCATTTCGATCGCAATTGCTGGATTGCCTTCACCCAGGTTCAAATAACGATCAAGCAGAAGCGCTGGCTCGCGAGCGATCTCTAGAACAATCACGTCAAAATCCATGACTTGAACAAGGAACTCGATAATTCGGTGGCGCAGCGTGAAATCTTCATCGGTGCTAAAGGCCTGACCACCTAAGTCGACCAGCCGGGACGATCCGATGATTGGAACCAGAGGCTCGAGGTCGGTGGTAAAGCCGATTGGTTCGCGGGTCAGAAGTGGGACCGCGTGTTCGTTTATCCAGGACATTGTGCGAAAGGAAATAAATTCAGGGAGCGAGTCCCGGTCAAAATTGGGCTCGATCCCTCCCAGCGCGGCCCCAGAAATCGGAGGTTGCCAGCTTGGGAACCCATCAAAGTCGAGGTTAGTTGTAAGGCGCGTCTGCTGAGTCCCATCTGCGAGCATGATGTAAATATCGAAGTTCGCATCATATTCCGCTTGGTAAGCCAGCCACTCGCCGTCTGGCGACCAGGCGGGAGCCTTATCGCGTTCCGGATTGCTGGTCAATTGGAGAACATTCGATCCATCGCTATCCATGACGTAGATCTCCTCATTTCCGGACCGGTCGGATACAAAGGCAATCCGGCTTCCATCAGGTGACCAGGCTGGATTGGCGTCACTTGCTGCGTTTCGGGTGAGATTTGCAATTTCATTTCCATCGCTGGACATCAACAGGATTTCGTTATTGTTGTTTTTAACGCCTTGCCACACGATGCTCTGACCATCTGGTGCCCAATCCGGATCGGTGTCCCATGTAACAGAATCTGTAAGCTGGATTTGTCGCAAGGTCTCGAGATCAACCACGTACACGTTCATTACAAATACTTCATCGCCGGTGGAGTCTAAATAGGTGTCCCGTGATGATGCGAAGGCGATCTTTGTCCCATCCGGCGACCACGCAGGCTCGATGTCACGATGGCCAAGAATCGAGGTCACCCGAGAGCGTTCAGCCCCCAGGGAATTCATAAACCAGATTTCTTGCGCGGCGCCGCCGGACCAGTGCACATAGCCGACACGCCGGCCATCCGGAGACCACGTCGGTTGATTCAGGCGAGATCCTGTTCCTGAAATAGGCCTAACATCGCCAGTCTCGACAGAGACCGTGAAGATCGCCGATTCACCATCTCGCGGTGAAGAGAAAGCAATCAGACCGGTTCCGCCACCAAACTGCGACTGGGTAACCGGTGTTGGGGAAGGCTGCAGAGTCTCTGGCGGAGGGGTTGCGGTAAAGGTTTGCAATGGCGCAGGGCTTACTGCGCTGCAAGCACCGATAACAGTCGCAATTATCGTTGGGGTGAGTGCCAAATGGGCCAAATTCACTGAACCGGCATTATAGCGGCCAGACATCAATGCAGGGTCCAGGGGTTGACAAGGAAAATTGCTATGCTATAAATATAACCAGATGGTTATATATAGTGATCTTCAGTTGGACAACATCTTCGGAGCCCTGGCCAATCGAACTCGTCGGGAGATCCTGAATCTGCTCACGCGTAGCGAGCATTCAGTTCTGGAACTCGCGAGCCGATTCGATATGTCACAGCCGGGAGTTACTAAGCATTTGAACGTGCTGGAGCGAGCGGGGCTGATCCAGAGAAGGAAGGCAGGTCGATACCGCTATTGCACGCTTGATGCGGATAAATTAGGGGATGCCTCAGATTGGATCGAGCGCACCCGCGAATACTGGGAAGAGAGCTTCGCAGCTCTGGACAAATATCTTGAAGATTCCCTTGCTGAGGGACGATCAAAGGAGGATGAATCATGACGGAAGCAATACAAGAAGGCCTGCACGTGTATGAGCTAACGCGCAAATTCAGCGCACCGGTGGGCGTCGTCTATCGGGCGTTCACGGAGGCCGAGGCGCTCAGTACTTGGGGCATTGGAAAGACCTATGACAATCTAGCCCTCGATCTGGATGTGCGGCCCGGCGGCGTGTATTTTCACCGTGTGCGTACGAAGGAAGAAGGCGTCGAATGGACCTTCATCGGAGTTTACGAAGAAGTAGTCGCAAATGAGAAGCTGGCCTACACATTCGACTGGAAGACCGACTGGCGAGAAGCGCCAACCCCAAGTTTGGTGGAGCTCACTTTTCATGACCGAGGGGATACGACCGAGCTCGAGATTGCCCATTCGAGGCTGCCCGAACCGGCTATCGCCTCCACTGAGACGCACTGGGCCGAGTTCTTGGATTTACTTGAAGAACGGCTCATGAATAAAGCGATCAGCTAAGGAGAACGATCGATGTACGACCAGGTAGTAACTAGAGCTTGGATGCGTGTACAGGATCATGGAAGCCGTGGCGCATCTTTGCAACTCAAAACACATTTCTGGAGTAACCCATTGCGAACGGCAATCGTGGCGTTTGCGGCCGGTTGGCTTGTGGCATCCTATTTCTAGGCGACCTTTGGTACATTGCTTCTTGATTTGGGCTGGCCTACACTCTCGCCGTAGGCCATGCCCAATTCTCGAGAGCAAATTCTCAGGCCCAGTCTATGGCTGCTAATCGCTGGA
>CBDTZL010000124.1:0-6699 GCA_965364895.1 uncultured bacterium | reverse complement strand
ACTTGGCGTCGGAGGTGAAGAGAGGCAATTGGCATGCGGCACACAGGAATGTGCCAGCTCGCTTTTCGCCGTCAAGCTCATGAGTGAAGGGGCGCTCCGTAGCCTCCTCAAACAGCACTGCATATTGCTCTGGCGTTAGGAGCTCGCGCCAATCATCGAGTGATTTTGTCAGCTTCTGGATTGGATTGGTAGTCATCGCTGCCTCCAGCCTAGAGGATACCGCACACATTAAGCGTCACGCTTTTTCGCAATGATATCGAAGACGTGCCAATGCTTGGGGCCGCTAAACGCATCCCCCTCCTCGTCGATTTCCTCCAGGGTCTCGATCTCAAAGGTAGCGTCCAGCATGCTTCTAACTTGCTGAGAAGAATGGAACGTCATCTCGGGATCGTCTGCCCATGAATCTCGAATTCCAAATAGCTGCCCAACAAATCGGCCGCCAGGACGGATGTGATCGCTAACACTCATCCACATGCGATCGAAGAATTCCGGCTTGCAGAATGGCATGCTGTAGCCCGCATATACCATGTCAGCCTCGGGAAGTTCCAAACTCTCGAAGGTTTCGACCCTGGTTCTCAGCCGGGGCAGCAGCTTAGCCCGCACCTTAGATTGAACATACTCGATCGCTGCAGGTTCCCTGTCGATTGCCAATACCGTCCAACCCGCTTCGAGTAATGCCAGCGTCTCGGTGCCATCGCCGCAGCCTAAATCAACCGCCTGCAACCCGCCGCCGGATTTGGCTCCGAAATTGGCAAGCGCCTCCGTAAACAAAGGGCGCGGCTCCCGGCCTTCCAGTGACTTGTAGTAGGCTTCCCAAGTGAACTCCTCTTCCTGACGTGACTCTTCGCTACTCATGTCTGAACTAGCTCGCTCCTCCCGCCTGGGCTGCCCGAGCCCGCAATAGCGGAAATATGTTCGCCCGGCATTTTGAAGCTCAGCCTACTTCAGGCGTAGTCGAGTAAGTCGATGGGTCAATTTCTGCTTCGATTAATCCTGGTTTCATCGATGGGATGAAACGCTTCACCGCCATGGTTAGATCATCCTCGGTCGATACCCTCTCGGCAGGTATTCCATGCGCCTCCGCGATTTGCACAAAGTCGGGAGCGGTGAATTCCGTGCCATATGTTGGCTGACCCACTCGATTCTGATGAGAGCGAATGAGGTCAAGAGCGTGATCTTTGAAAACAACCACTGTAACGGGAATGTCGAGCCGTGCCAGAGTAGCGAGCTCGCCCATGCTCATTAATAGCCCAGCATCACCAACGGTGCACACAATAGAGGTGTCTCGAAGGTTGAGGCCAGCCGCAATGGCAGCGGACAAGGAGTAGCCCATGCTGGAGAGACCGTTGGATACCAGGAAGCGATTAGGAACGAATGCCTGCCACTCCAGACATGTCAGGATCTTGTGCGATCCAACGTCGGTTGTAATCAAAGCCTCGCGGTCAAGGGTTTCGCGAAGGACACGCAGTACTGCTTGTGGTGCCATACGTGCGGAAGTAGATCTGGTTGAAGGCAAAATTGGATATTTGCTCCGGTGAGCGTCTACAATCTTTGCTCCCCAACCATCATCGGGGTGCGATTCTGCTTTGGCAAGAAACCTGAGCGCGGGCCCCATCGGGCCGATAACCTCGGCCGCGGCAGGCAGTCGTGGATCCTGATTGGGCCAAGGTGCGAGCCAAATCAAAGGCGCTGGATGCTCCCACGGCTTAACCAGTTCTACAACATCAAATCCGACCGCGACCACGCAGTCCGCCTGATCCAGAACTTCATAAGCCGGATCGGTTCGGGTCAGGCCGATGGTCCCTGCAGCAAGAGGATGGTCGTCCGAAATAGCCCCTTTTGCTTTCGGCGTGACAATTACCGGCGCATGCACGGCCTCCGCAAAGTGGAGAAGTTCCTCATACGGACCTTCAGGTTCGAGGCCAAGCCCAACTATCAAGATTGGCCGCTTTGAGTCTGTCAAGAGCAGTCGTGCCTTATGAAGGTTGTCAGTTTCCGCAGTTTTGGAGTTTGGCAAAGTCGTCGCGGCTTTAGGAGCCGTTGTTTCTGTTCCTGCTACATCGCTGCTAATTTGCATATGGACCGGCCCAGGCCGCCCGGTAGTAGAGAGGGAGATTGCCTCTCTAACCATCGCATGCGCTCCATCAGGATTCAGACGAAAGGAGGCTTTGGTTATCGGGCTGAAAAGCGTTCCAAGATCGAGTACTTGATGAGTGTGGCTTGGGAGTAGTTGTTGAGGCGTCTCGGCGGTGATCACGATCACCGGGGCACGGTCGAGATAGGCGTGAGCCACACCGGTCACAATGTTGGTAGATCCTGGGCCGAGCGTAGCAAGACATGCTGAGGGTCGACCGGTTAGACGCGCCGTTGCCGAGGCCATGAAAGCCGCCGAGCTTTCATGATGAACGAGGGTGAAATCGATCTCGAAACGGCGGATGCTGTCGAGCACCTCTACCACCTCGCCGCCCGGTAAACCAAACACATTTTCAATCCCCGCTTCTGCGAGGGCGCCAATCAGCGCATCAGCGACCGAAGCCTGCGCCGTCATTCGCCCTGCACCGCTGCAAGCGCTGCTAGAGGATCTACGGCTGCCAGTCCCACTCCAGCAATGCGGATCAACAATGAATCGCCGATAGGAGCGATCTCGGCCGGGTTGGGGCTGGTGGACCGCGTGCCACCACTGAAGATCCGGATCAGGTCTCCACTCTCTGTATTGACGTGAAACAGGTCAATGCCAGTGGATCGGCCGATGTCATACTGGGCCATCATATATATCTCGTCATTCAAGGTCAGGAGTTCAACATTGCGCGCACCGAGGCTGGCAATAGAACGCTCCCAACGCAGTACCCCATCCGCATCGATTGCAATCAAGCGCTTATCATCCAGATCGGTATGGGCTACAAGAATTCCCCCTCCCGGAATCTCAGATAAGCCTCCCGATCTTGGAAAGCCGCTTGGCAGATCAAACAGCTGGTTCATTGAGCGCGAGTCCGTATCAATACTGTAGATGCCGTCTTCAGCGTAGACATAGGGCTGCTCGCTGGCGATCACACTTTGGCCATTGATCGATCCGATTATTTGCGTGGCGCCTTGCTCATCGGCAAGCCAGATTTCATTTCGAATAAGAAAGAGAAGAGCCTCCCCAGTTTGCGCCCAGTCGGTGATTCCGGATACCAGCTCTTCGCTCCATAGCGGCTCACCCGATTCTGAGATCGCCTCCATGCTAGATCGGGAGAATGCGACCAAGCCTCCCTGCGGAAGGGAGACCAAATCATAGGTGCTTGGGCCGTCCAATTCAGCGCTCCAGATCGGTTCGACTGGGAGGATTACATCCCGATCTTCCAGAGCGGAAACGCTGTAAGCATCTACTGTCCCCCCCGCGCTGGAAACGTAGACTAGGTCGCCAAGCGCATCCAGAAAAACATTGCTTGCTGTCTCGGACAGGTTATGGATCCAAGATGTTCGTCCGTCATCGACGTCGAGCGCCATCACTTCCCCATTTTCGGATGATACGAGCACCCTTCCATCGATTGTTCCGAGAACATGCAGGGGCTCCGAATCACTCAGGAGCGTCCAATTAACACCGGGAAGCGCGGCAGCTCGCGCGTTCCAAATCGTCGCCGAGGGAGGTCTCCATCCGGCTCGCGCGGGATCGATCGACCAGTATCCCGGGCCCGGAGTCTCAGGTAAATGCACTCTGATCTCAAAATGCAGGTGTGGCGGCGAACGAGGGTCTCCTATGGCGCCAACCAAATCTCCCCGCTCCATGCATTGTCCGGCGCGAATCTCCACACTCGGGGGATCTAGATGCCCGTAGAAGGAAAGGATTCGTCTTCCATCCCGAAAGGTGTGCTGCACGATGACGACCCCCTTGTCGGCACCCCAGCCGTTGGGCTGCGCATAGGTCACCTGGCCGTGCCCGATGCTGTAGACCGGTTTCCCGAAGCTGGATGCGCCATCTCGCCAATCTTCGCCGGTATGAAATCCATCAAAGCGGGCTCTAAATCGCCCGAAGTCTCCTCCTCCAGACGCCATCGCGCCATGGGGAGCGTCCAGTGGAAAATCGAGGACATCTACGAAACCGCAGGGTGCGCCGGATTGCCGAACCGCATCCATTAGAAGCGGTTCTCGCAAGTCGCCTGAAACGATGGCGGCCGGCGCGGTAGCGGTAGGAGTGGGCGTCGCGCTTGCGGTTGGTGTGGGCGTGCGAGTGACTCTTCGAGTGGAGATCGGGGTGGGCTCGAGCGTCGTCTCTTTTTCGAGGCCAGCTGATCCGCATGCGGAAGCAAGGATAAGGCCGAGACAGAGAACAACAGAGCCCCGCATCGTCGAATCCGATGGGCTATAGGTGCGCGTCAACCCTAGCGATCGAGTTCCAGAATCTGATCGGTGACTGAGATTAAATCGGGACCAATTACGTCCGGCGTGTCATATAGCGGGTGAATAGTCCGTCCTCCGCGTGCAATAAATGCCGCCTGACAACCTGCACGCAGAGCGCCAAAAACATCCCAATCATGGGCCGCGATTAGGCGAAGATCCCCGATTTCAACTCCCAGTTTCGAAGCTGCCAGGCGATACGGCTCTGGCGAGGGTTTGAAGGACTGAACTTCGTCGATTGAGATAAGCTGTTCAAAATATTCAGTCAAGCCCGCATTGGAGATCTGATCAGCAACCACTGCTGGAGCGGAATTGGTCAGGGTGGCCATTCGGAATCCCGCTTCTCGAAGCCGCTCGAGGTTTGGGGCCACGTCTGGATGGGGTGGGAGTTCCTTTATGGTGCTGAGGATTGAGCCACGATCGTCCTCGCTCAATTCAACCCCCAATCGTCCGGCCACGACGTCGAGCGCGGCGCCGGCTAATGCGCCGAAGTTCTCATATGCATCCGTCACCGTGGTTACCAAAGACGTGTGAAGAAGCACTGCAAACCACTGCCCCATGACAGCTGAGTCTCCGAACGCACGGTCAAAGTGTGGCTGCAGGACGCTTAGATCCAGGAGGGTCTCGTTAACGTCAAATATCAATACTCGTTTCATTGCAATTCCTCAAAGGCAGGGTTGGAATGATATCTCGGCAGAGACAATAGCGTGCTAAGCCTGTGCATCGGTGAACGGTCAAATTGATGGCCTACCATTTCCTGTCTGACTACAACTGAATCCAAATCCGCCCCATGGTGCTCTTCGCTAGGGGTGCGTTTAGAATGGATATCAGCCAAGCCCACAGCACTAAGAGCCCTCGAGTCTGGCTTCGCGAATAGCCGCTAGTAGCACTCGAACGTCGGGGAAATCTTCGCAGTAGTTGTAGCGATAAGCCAAGCGGACAATGCCTTGCTGGTCGATAACGAATTCGCCTGGGAGCATCCAGCTGTTATCGACTAGCGGTCGCCCCAGCTTTTGCCTTTCCTCTACTAGGTTCAACCCTGCCTCCAGATCCCGATCCAGGAATTCGTCCGGCGCATCAAAGAGAATCTGGGACGGCTTCCCCTCCACCAAACCATACTCCTCATACGCGGCGAAATCTGGATCGCATAGGATTGGAAGGTCGGGGAGCTCGTACTTCTTGGCGTATGCTGCGGCGCGCTCCGGTTCGCCCTGCCCAATAATCAGCACATTCGCTCCGGCATCTAGATATGATTCCCACTCCCTGCTGAGCATAGCTGCTCGATCGATTCCGCAGCCGCAACCATAGTGGCGCCAAAAGAGAACCAGTGCCGGGCGATCTTGCCAGCTAGTGGAGAGCCTGAACTGCTCACCATGCGAGTTTGACAGCTCGAATTCTGGAGCCGCATCTCCGACCTGCAACGGTATCTTATTCCAGCGAACCCGATGCGGCCCTTGCTTCCATCCGTCCAACCACTCCTTCTCGGCAGCTTGCATTTGCTCTTCAGGGATTGAACTCAAGGTTTCATGCTCCTTCCATATTGGAATGGTCGCGCGTCTCTCCCACTATGGAGAACGCCAATTGCGGCTAACCCGTCTCTTCGAGCCGCTATTTGAGCGCTGGCCCATACTTATCGATGTTTTTCCCGGCCGTGTACCCGAAGATCCATTCGGCCGGCCTCTGGTTCCAGGGCGCGCTGACTTCTTCCGCGATGGTAACTCGCGTGACCCCGTCGGCAACTTGAACCTCAAATATCTCTTTGATTTCTTGTGGGCCAGTCTCGGTATTAGAATCTCAACTTGGATTTCAATTCGTTCCATGCGGCCTATTCACTCAGTTATCTTGGCTTACCAACAGCATATTGAGCGCTGATCTCAATAAGCTTGCGAAGCGCCTTCGCATCTTGAACAATCGCGTCTGAGAGCAAAGCGTACTCGCGCTTGATCGGTCCCTTTTCAAAGAATCGAAACTCATCGGCTTTCCCCTCACTGATCAGGCTTTGTCTCATGTCTTCTGGCAATTTCACAGCAAAGCCTACGGGACTAAGCAATGCGCAGATTTTTCCATTTGCGTACAGAGCGGCTCCGCTAAAGAAGTGCTTCGTCTCGAGTGTCACATTTTCGAGCGGGATCGGTTCCAGGCGCTCTACGATTCGTGAGAGGTCATTGAGATATGGTTCTGCCATTCGTGAAGTGCAGAAGGTCGATATTAAATCAATCCAGCTTCAATCCCCGGTCATCGCGATTCGTTATGCAACCGCATCACTTTCCGCTATTGCGTTTCTGAGCTCGTTGAGTGATCCAGCCTCAATATCGTACCTGA
>CBDTZL010000123.1:0-6701 GCA_965364895.1 uncultured bacterium | reverse complement strand
AGCAACTGATTCGTAATCAGTAGGTCGGTGGTTCGAGTCCACTCACCGGCACCATCAAAACCAGTCACTAAGCAGCTTTTCGATTTCCTTGTTGCCTCTGGGACCACACCTTGGAATCACTGATCCAGGCTGATATTGCCAGATGGACGTTCAGGATTCGACTATTTGAGCCCCCGCGTCAACTCGCCGAATTTCCGGTTGTGCCCGATTCCGGCCAGTCCGGAAGACTGAACGGACCGCCAAGCCCCGAAGGTCCAAGATCGACCAACAGTATTGACTCACGGCGGCCTTTCTCTCGTTAACCCCAATGTCCGATGTGGAGCACGAAGCAGACTAACGAATGTAAAGCACTTCCAGTTAAACTGGTGGGGTGGCAGGGATCGAGCAGTACAAATGTCCGACCGCATCAATCGATGGTTAGAGGAGATTGGTCTTGGCGAATACACGGCCACGTTCGCGGAAAATGCAATCGATGAGGATGTGTTGTCCGACCTCACCGAGGCTGACTTGGAGAAAGTTGGGGTCAAGCTCGGCCATCGAAAGAAGCTCCTCAAAGCAATAGCAGCGCTGGCGGGCGAGAAACCGCCAGCTCCAGTTCGGGCTTCCAGGGAGCCCACCTCACAAGCCCATGAACCAGACGAGAGCCTGGCGGCATGGGAACGACAGCCCGGTGAGCGAAAGCCGGTAACGACGCTCTTTGCCGACATCACGGGCTCCACGGCGCTTACCGAGAAACTCGATGCGGAGGAAACCCACGACCTGCTCTATGGCGCGACACAGCGCATGTGTGAAGCAGTGGAGAACAACCGGGGGACGATTTGCCGCTTCATGGGCGATGGGGTGATGGCGATGTTTGGCGCTCCGGTTGCGAGCGAGCACCATGCCGTTGATGCCTGTGAAGCAGCCCTCGAGATGCAGCACGCTATCCGTGATTACGCGAGCGACGTCGAGGCCCGTCAGGGGAGCGGATTACAGATCCGCGTCGGGCTTCATTCCGGCGAAGTTGTCGTCCTCACAGTGGGTGAAGGCGACAAGGTCGAGTACGACGCTTCAGGTCCGACCGTGCCCATTGCGGCACGCATGGAGCAAGCGGCACAACCCGGAGAAGTCTATCTCACCGCCGCTACCCACTCGCTCGCCGCACACAGAATCGAGGCCGAAGCGCTCGAGCCCGTGTCGGTCAAGGGCATCTCCGAACCTGTCCCGGTTTTTGCGCTTCGCCGGGTGAGGTCGGCCGAGGAGGCACGGCGCGACAGATCACGCACTCCGTTTGTAGGCCGACGTGCGGACCTCATCCAATTCCGAGGCATGCTGGAGGCCTGTATCGAGGAAGGCCACGGACAGACCTTTTACGTTCGAGGTGAGCCTGGCATCGGCAAAACACGACTCGTCGAGGAATTCGCACGCATCGCCGCAGAGACAGGCACCTCAAGTCACCGTGGTCTGGTCCTCCCTTTCGGTGTCGATAAAGGCCAGGATGCCATCCGTTCCCTGGTGAGGAGTCTGCTCGGCTTACCGGTAGAAAGCGACAAGGCTGAGCGAGAACGGGCAGCGGATAAAGCAATCAACAATGACCGCGTCGGGCCCGATCAGGCGGTCTTCCTCAACGACCTGCTGGACCTCCCCCAGCCCACAGAGCTGAGGGCACTTTACGACGCTATGAATAACGCCACGCGTAATGAGGGCAAGCGGGGGGTGGTGTCGACCCTGGTGACCGCAAGCAGCAGCGGCCGGTCTGTCCTCGCCATCGTTGAGGACGTCCACTGGGCCGACGCTATCACCTTGGCGCACCTGGCCGCTCTCACAAGGATCGTGGCTGAGTGTCCGGCAATGCTCGTGATGACTTCACGAATAGAGGGTGACCAACTCGACCAGAAATGGCGGAGCCGCACTGAGGGCAGCCCATTCATCACCATCGACCTGGGCCCACTGAGGAAGCAAGACTCGATTGCGCTCATCTCCAAGTTTATCGATGCCGCTGACCCTTTGGCCGAAAGTTGTCTTGAACGGGCAGCCGGGAATCCGTTGTTTTTGGAGCAACTGCTGCGCACCGCGCAAGAGGGCTCGACCGCGAGCCTGCCGGATTCCATCCAGAGCCTGGTGCTGGCCCGGATGGACCGACTCGAACCTGAGGACAAGAAAGCGCTGCAGGCGGCCGCTGTCATCGGGCAGCGTTTTCACGCCGATGCGCTCAGCCAGCTCCTTGGGATGAGCAACTACGACTGCGGTGAATTGGCTAACCACAATCTGATACGGCCTGAAGGGGACGGCTATCTGTTTTCCCACGCCCTCATTCAAGAGGGCGTATATGGCTCACTTCTCAAACGTCAACGTCACAAGCTACACCGGAAGGCGGCCGAGTGGTACGCGAATAACGACGCTGTACTGCATGCTGAACATCTAGCGAGCGCCGACGATAACAATGCACCAAGGGCTTTTCTCAACGCCGCTCGCGAACAGACTCAGCATTACCGCTTTGAGCGGGCGCTTGACTTGACGGAACGGGGACTGGCGCTTGCAACAGAACAATCAGACCAACACAGCCTGAGCTGCCTAAAGGGTGAACTGCTACGCGACCTCGCAGACATTCAATCCTCGATAACCGCTTATCAAGAGGCTCTCGAGAAGGCGGCTGACGATGTGCAACGCTGCGAGGCGTGGATGGGACTTGCCGCCGGCATGCGGGTGACGACCGATTACAAGGAAGCACTCGTGCTGCTTGACAGGGCTGAGACTGCGGCGACGAATCATCACCTCACGGCCGACTTAGCGCGACTCCACCATTTGCGGGGTAACTTGTGCTTTTCTCTGGGAAGAGCCGACGATTGCCGCAACGAGCACCTCCTTGCGCTGAAGTTTGCCGAGCAATGCCAATCTGCCGAGGATGAGGCGCAAGCACTCGGTGGACTAGGGGATGCGGAGTACGCTCGCGGTCGGATGATAACGGCACAAGACTATTACACACGATGCATAGACCTCTCCCGCAAACACGGGTTCGGCCGCATCGAGGTGGCCCACCTTGGTCAGCACGGTTTCACTCGCCTCTACTCAGGCGATTGGCGCGGTGCAAAGGCTGAAGGCCTTGCAGCGGTTGAAGCGGCCGCCAAGGTCGGTGACCGCCGCGTAGAAATGAACGCCATGGGGTGTGTGCTCCACTCTATCATCGACCTGGGTGAGTACGACCTGCTTGAAGCAGATGCAGAGCGGCAACTGGCCCTGGCCCGAACACTTGGCGCCCGCACATGGGAGCCGCACGGGCTTGTATGGAAGGCTATTGTTTTGGGGGCCAGGGGGCGTCAGTCCGAGGCTCGAGAAGTATTGATGCAGGCGGCCTCCATCACTCGCGAGGTAGGCCGTGCATTTAATGCGGGACGGGTATTCGGTGCTTTGGCTTGGGTGATGGCTAGCGACGCTGCCGTTCGGGAGGCTGCGTTAGACGAAGGTGAAACGGCTCTCCGCGAGGGCTCGATAAGTCATAACTATTTCTGGTTCTATCGCTTCGCAATGGATGCGCTACTTAGCGTCAACGACTGGGCTCGGGTCGAGAGATACGCTGCGGCGCTCGAAGACTACACTCGCGATGAACCATTAGCGTGGACCGACTTCTACATCGCCCGTGGTCGTGCTCTCGCCGCCTTTGGCCGAGGCAGGCGTGACGAAACCACAATGAAGGAACTGCAGCGTTTGCATGATGAAGCGGAACGTGCAGGGCTCAAGGTCGCCATACCCGCTTTGGAGAAAGCACTCTCGTCGACCTGAGTTGTATTCGTCGGTTTCCTGTCCGGGAGCGGACATTGAAACGTCCAGTTTCCCCACGCAACGATTGGCAGCTCTTGGCCGATCTCGACCAATGGGAGGATATGAGACGTCGCCAATCATTGAGGGTTCGAGTTCGAGCGAATGCGGACCGTTGGGTCTGGTCAGCTAAACGGTCGCTAAAGTGCGCGCAGCCTTGCAGCTCAACTCGTCATCCGCACAAGCGATAGCCCCGTTTACCTGGGGCCAAATCCGGTTTCAGGCCCCGAGTAGACTCGCAGCACCTGGGTTATCGCGTAGGACTTGGCTCAGATCTGCGTAATGATCGACTAGGTCAGTTGTTCTTGCTATCCGACGCTTAAATTCAAGCGCTAGATTTCGCCACAGCTTAGATGCAAGTGCGGGCTGGTCAGTAAGGATGCGGTGGAAATCGGTTGAATTGAGCTCGAGCACCTCAGTCCGTTCAACCGTGCTGACTTTTGCGATCGTCTTACTGCTATCTATGAAAGACATCTCGCCGAAGGTTGCGCCACTACTCAATTTCCAAAGCTCTATGTCAGCCTCGGTTCCAGGGCGCTCAATGCGCACCGATCCGGAAAGCACGACAAACAAAGACTCATTAGGAACTCCCGCATCGAAAAACATGTGATTTTCCGGCACCGAATACTGCCTCCCTTCCCCTACAACCAGTGCCAACTCGTCGGGGGTTAGCTCGACGAATAACGCACACTGTGAGAGTGCTTGCTCATTCATGGTTCATCACCTCTGGTAGGTAAACCGTACAATTAATTTACATTTTAAAGTGATAATAACCTAAGGGGATGTTGAAAATGAAGCAGCGACCGAGGATCTATTACACGGAATCTGACAAGGCATTAATCTGGGATCGCTGGCAGAAAGGCGATTCTCTGCATGCCATAGCGCACCTTTTCGACCCAGGTCACTCGTCAGTACAGCGCATTCTCGGTGAGCCCGGCGGGATACGTCCGCCGCAGAGAATACGTTCGAGACTGGCGCTGATGTTGTCGGAGCGCGAAGAGATATCTCGCGGTGTTGTCGCCGGGTACTCAACGCGGTCGCTCGACAGCTAAACGAACGGCCGTTCCTCACCGGTACGGTGGCCGTCCGGTAATGGTTGCCTGCAGATGGCGCCTTTAACTTACCTCGGCAGCGAAGTTGAAGTAGATTCGAGGAAATAACTCCGCGGAGTTTTTCCCTCGAATCTACTTCAACTTCGCTGCCGAGGTAAGTTAAAGGCGCCACGCATGTCTCGGTCAACACCCTGCTTTTTCAGCACACATCAAGCTATCAGACGCCGAGTTTGCCGTCTGTCAGCTTGGGGCGCTTCGGTAGTAGGCGCAGGGCGAGTGCAAAGGCCTCGCAATTCCTCGGGCGGCCAGACGAAGACGCAGTAACGGAGGTCGCCGATCTCGACATTTGGCCCCCGGAATAAAGAGCTTCGTCATCAGGTCGGTGGTTGGAGTGCAAGTCATGCACTACGCGGGCGACGCGGTGCTCGCCATGTTCCATGAACCAGTAAGTTACAGGACGAATCGGCGCCGAAAACGGGTCAATTGCACATACCGATTCACAGAATTGACTATCCCTTCACGTGACCTGGTTCACCCATCATCGGGATAAAGGGTCTGCCCCAAGGAGCCGATAGATTCTGGTAACCACGGCTAATCGTGGTGACGGACTCAGCCGGTCTGGCCATCCTAATCGCGCGAAGTGTTCCGTCGCCCTCAAGGAGATCTTCGATGGTGAACCAGTTTGGCAATTTACGGTGGCCGTTCATTGCGCTTCTCGGCCTTCTCGCTTCCGGCTGTGCTTCCATGGGCGAGGACGAATGCCGGGTGGCCGATTGGCGGGCCATTGGCTACGAGGATGGCGTCAGCGGATTTGCCGCGTCGCATATCGGAGAACGCCGGAAAGCGTGTGCGAAACACGGCGTCACACCGAACTTCGCTGCATATCAGCAAGGCAGAGACGAAGGCCTTCGGGAATACTGCACGCCTGCATCGGGACATCGTCTCGGCCGAAAAGGCCGCCCCCTGACTGCAGTCTGTCCTTCGGAACTGCAGGGCGATTTCCGCGGCGCCTACAAGTCCGGCCGCGAGATCCACCAGGCTGCTGCTGTTGTACGAACCACGAATTCCAAGCTGCGACGCAAGAAGCGAGAGCGTGATGAGGTTCGTTCGAGCCTCACGGGCAAAACCAGCAAGATCATCGCTCCCAGCACCAGTACCGAGCGACGCATAGAGCTGCTCGTGGAGATCCAGGAACTCACCGCGCGTAAGAACGCTATCGAGAGCGAGATCAGCAAGCTGGGCGTCGATCTCGATCGGCACCGCGAAAAGCTCGCTGCCCTTGAGCATTCTTCGGTGTATTGAATCTGGGTAGAGACTGTTCGGTCCCCACCGGAGGATTGTGGGTGTCCAGTATTCCTCCAGTATTCCTCTTCCGGGACGGGTAGGCGACGTGGAGAGCTGCGGGCCATCCCTCAGAGTAGTTCCTCCGAAGTACGCAACAGGTCTTTTACAATCGATGCCTCCGCCCAGGCTGTGCCGTTGACGGGGAAGCGACGGAAGGATTCCCTACTCCTCGAACGAGGTTCGAACCACGATCGCTTTCGATGTCATGCTCGCCTGAAGGCCCGTACGGCCTGAGCTGCGCGAATACTGCCAGGCGCTAACGGACCAGGTGGAAATCCCGGGAAATTCCGGAACCCCCCGATTTCCTGCCCTGCGATGGGCGCTGGATTGCGCGACTTTCAACTAGGCTGATCTAGCCGGATCCGGTATAGTTTTTAGTGACAGGTTTTTCGTGTTTTCAGGGTGATACGTCATGACCGGGAGTTCTCCCATCGGCCTGGTGGAAAGCAGAGATAGCAGCGCTCCGCCGCATGTGATTTCCGCTCCCTGCCGCAACAAGCCCGCTGGCGG
>CBDTZL010000122.1:0-6734 GCA_965364895.1 uncultured bacterium | reverse complement strand
CAAATCCTGCCTGATTACGGCATCTTTATTGAAGGTGGGCTGATCCGTGAGCTCGGGCCAAGCGACGAAGTGGCCGCCAAGCACCCAAACGAAGAGATTTTGGATGCGCGCGGCCAATATGTTATGCCGGGCAATATTTGCGCTCATACGCACTTTTACGGCGCCTTCGCACGCGGGATGGCCATTCCCGGCCCGGCGCCGAAGGATTTCCCGGAAATTCTCGAGAAGCTCTGGTGGCCGCTCGATAAGGCTCTAACTGCAGAGGACATTCGCTATTCCGCGCTTGTTTCGCTGGTTGATGCGATCAAACACGGCACTACAACCCTCATCGACCATCACGCTTCGCCGAATGCCATCGACGGCTCGCTTGATACCATCGCTGATGCCGTGGAGCAGGCGGGAGTGCGGGCGGTGTTGTGTTACGAAGTCACCGATCGGGACGGTGCGGAGAAGGCGCAAGCTGGGATCGCGGAAAACTTGCGTTTCCTGGACCGGTGCGCCGCAGAATCGCCAGCCGATGGCCGGATCGCTGCGATATTTGGGTTGCACGCAAGCCTGACGTTGTCGGACGTAACGTTAGCCGCCTGTGCCGAGCGCGCTCCCTCGGGAACCGGCTTTCACATTCACGTGGCTGAGCATGAGGCCGACGAGCAGGACAGCCTGTCAAAGAGCGGAATGCGTGCGGTCGACCGTCTAGCGAAGCATGGTATCCTGAACGAGGGCACGATCGTGGCGCATGCGGTACATGTGAATGACCGCGAAAT
The DNA here is from genome assembly GCA_965364895.1 of uncultured bacterium. Lineage (GTDB taxonomy): Bacteria > Chloroflexota > Anaerolineae > Anaerolineales > E44-bin32 > JADFRG01. The sequence goes on along the minus strand of CBDTZL010000122.1, from coordinate 5,970 downwards.
CGAAATTCTGGCGGAAGGCGGCAGCTGGGTAAGCCATCAGCCACGCTCGAACATGAATAACGCCGTCGGTGTAGCGGAGGTGGAAGATATGCTGCGCGCCGGCGTCAATGTTTGCCTCGGTAACGATGGCTTTTCGAATGCCATGTGGGAAGAATGGAAGGCCAGCTACCTGGTACATAAGGTATGGCGCCGAGACCCACGGCGAATGAGCGGTGGGGATATCATCCAAATGGCAGTGCGCAACAATTCCAAGCTTGCAAGCAGGTACTTTCCCAGTGCCCCGGTCGGAGTCATCGAACCCGGCGCGCATGCAGACCTGATATTTGTCGACTACCATCCCACAACGCCTCTGGTCGCAGACAATCTTCCATGGCACATCCTCTTCGGCTTTCACGAATCGATGGTCACTACGACTATTGTGGCGGGTAAGGCGCTGATGCACGAGCGGAAGCTGCTCACGCTGGACGAAACGGAGATTACCGCCCGATCTCGAACTCTGGCTTCAGGCGTGTGGGATCGGTACCGAGAAAACGTTCCTATGGAGAACGCATGACTGATCGATTGATCCTCACTCTGGCAATCCTGGGTGGTACCGGAAAAGAAGGCACCGGGCTGGCCTACCGGTGGGCTAAGGCCGGATACCACGTCGTTATTGGATCGCGCTCGAGCAAGAAGGCGAAGCGAGTAGCAGATGAAGTGAACGAGCGCCTGGAGCGGGATTTCATAAGCGGCATGCGCAATGCCGACGCGGCCAAAGCAGGCGACATCGCGATTCTGACCGTGCCGTACGCCGCCCACCGCGAGACATTGGAATCCTTGAAGGACGAGCTTTCCGGCAAACTGTTAGTGGATGTCACCGTACCGCTTAACGAGCAGGACGTAACCCGAGTGAAAATGCCTCCTGCCGGCAGCGCCGCGCAGGAAGCACAAGAAATATTGGGAGATACGGTATCGGTCACCTCTGCCCTGCACGTCATTTCCCATACCCATCTCCACAAGGACGAGCCGATCGCCAGCGACGTGCTGGTGTGCGGAGATAGTGAGGCCGCCAAGGAACAAACGATGCAGCTGGTTGCAGCGGCTGGGCTGACAGGGTGGGATGCTGGCCCTCTGCAGAATTCGGCAGTAGCGGAGGGGCTGGTCCCGGTTCTAATCGGCATCAATAAGCGCCATAAGATCAAATCCGCCGGCATTCGTATCACCGGAGAGCAGGCGCCGAACTAGTAACGCCCACAATGCAGATGACTCTAACGGCCCTGCCGGGGATCCCATTGATCCGTCCCGGGGATGACCTGGCAGGGCTGATTCTATCCAGCGTGAAAGAGGGCGGGATTGAGCTGCAGTCAGGAGACGTGCTGGCAGTGGCTCAGAAGGTCGTCTCTAAGGCCGAGAACCGGTTCGTCGATCTGAGCCAGGTTGAGCCTTCTGCGGCAGCGATCGAACTGGCCGAAGATGCGCAAAAGGATTCCCGGCTGGTCGAGGTGATCCTGTCTGAATCTCGTGAAGTGCTGCGGGTGCGCCCGGGTTTAATCATTGTCGAACATCGCCTGGGATTAGTTTGCGCAAATGCCGGCGTGGACCACTCGAATGTAGGCGGGGACGATACGGTGCTGCTCTTGCCGGAACAGCCGGAGCGCTCTGCGGCAGAGATAAGAAGGGCGCTTGAGAGCGCAACCGGCGCAAAGATTGCGGTTGTGGTCATCGATTCACATGGTCGGGCCTGGCGCATGGGAACCGAAGGAGTAGCAATCGGAGTCAGTGGATTTCCCGCTTTGCTGGATTTGAGGGGAAAGCCGGACCTCTTCAATCAAACGCTCGAGGTCACCCAAGTGGGCTTAGCCGACGAACTGGCTGCGGCGGCTTCGCTGATAATGGGACAATCCGACGAACGGCGGCCGGTGGTTCATGTACGTGGATTTCCCTACCCGCTCAGAGAGGGGTCCATTCAAGAAATCATGAGGCCGAAGGAACTTGACCTCTTTCGGTAGGCGGCAAAAAAATCCGAGCTAGAGGACTTCTTGATCTTTCCTCAGGCCGTTGTGTGCAAACTAGAATCTCGCTCGCGGGCACGATTACCGATTAGGAGAATCCATGTTCCCAGAGAGTCACCAAGATTTACTTTCAGATAAGAAACGCGCGCTTGGCTACCTGGCGACCGTGATGCCGGACGGCAGCCCTCAGCTCACACCGGTCTGGTTCTCATATGAAAATGGCGAACTCAAAATAAATACGAAGCGAGGCCGAGTGAAAGAGAAGAACATGTCCGCCCGGCCTCAGGTCGCGCTCGTGATCCAGGCTCCCGGAGATACTCTCCGATTTCTTCAAATACGCGGCGCGGCAACCAGTGCCACCGAGGACGGGGCAGTTGAACATATCGAAAGTCTGTCACAGAAATATGACGGCAAACCCTTTCGATCGCTGTATCCAAACGAGGTGCGCGTGATGTTCACAATCGAACCATCCTCGATCAGCACAGACTAATGAGCTCCGGACCCGCAGAATTTGAAGCCCTGGCAAACAGCCGCAAATCGGTTCGCGTTTTTAGCGACGTGCCCATGGAACTAGAGCTGGTCGACAGATTGCTGTCGACCGCCAGCCAGGCTCCCTCCGCTCACAATCGTCAGCCGTGGCGGTTTGCTGTTCTGTCGGAATTCGATGCCCGCGACAAACTAGCCCGCTCGATGGGAGACAAACTGCGCATCGATCGTTCGGCGGATGGGGATAATTTGGCGGATATTGAGAAGGATGTCGAACGATCGTTGAAACGGATAACCGGCGCCCCAATTGCAATCCTGGTCTGCCTGACCATGGAAGATATGGACGACTATCCAGATCAGGAGCGCAGACGCGCCGAATATCGGATGGCCATGCAGGGAGTTGCGATGGCCGGCGAAAATTTATTGCTCGCCGCGCACGCGCATGGATTGGGAGCATGCTGGATGTGCGCGCCGCTATTCGCCCAGGAGACTGTAGCGTCAGCTCTGGATCTTCCAACCTCATGGGAACCGCAGGGCCTGGTGCTGCTCGGTTGGCCGGCCGGCCCTGGAAAATCCCGAGGCCGGCGACCGCTGGATGAAGTGGCGATCTACTTATGAAGGTCGTCGCGCTGGCCGGCGGTGTGGGAGGCGCCAAACTGGTCGACGGGCTGGCGTCTGTTTTGCCTGCCAAGGATCTGACAGTTATCGTCAACACTGGCGACGATTTCGAACATCTGGGCCTGAGCATCTCACCCGATCTCGATACGGTGATGTACACCCTGGCCGGTCTTGCTAATCCTGAGACGGGATGGGGTAGAGCGGACGAGACATGGTCATTTCTCGAGACGCTTGAGAGCCTGGGAGGCCCGACCTGGTTTCGCCTTGGGGATCGGGACCTGGCGCTTCACACGGAACGTACCCGTAGACTTCGCGACGGCGAGACGCTTTCGAAGATCACGGACGATATCTGCCAGGCTCTTGACATTCATGTGCGCTTGCTCCCGATGTCGGACGATCCCATCCATACGATTGTCCATACGGATGCAGGTGCACTCGCCTTCCAGGAATATTTTGTGGCTCATGCTTGTGAGCCTACCGTTCATTCTTTTGAGTTCGATGGTGCAGAATCTGCGAAACCGGCTCCCGGTGCGATTGAAGCCATTAGCCAGGCCGATGTCGTGATCTTCTGTCCATCAAACCCCTGGGTCAGCATTGACCCAATCCTCGCCGTGCCAGAGTTTCCTGAAGCAGTACACGCCAGGCCGACCATTGGCGTATCCCCAATCATTGGAGGAAAAGCCATCAAGGGCCCGGCAGCAAAGATGTATACGGAACTGAATATTGATCCATCTGCGCTCGCCGTCGCCCAGCATTATCCACAGCTCGATGCCTTTGTTATCGATGTGGTGGATGCAGATTGGACGGAACCGATTCGGGCATTAGGGTTGCAGCCGTTCGTCACCCAAACGGTGATGGATTCCATCGAGACCCGCAGGCGGCTCGCTCAGGAAGTTCTCGAATTCATTGGTGAATTAGAGGTGGCGCTTTGAGCCTTTGGGCCATCGTCCCGGTGAAGGCGCTGCATGAAAGCAAGTCTCGCCTTAGTGAAGTGCTCACCAAAGAGCAGCGAGTGGAGCTGACCCGTGAAATGCTGCTCAGCACGCTGCAAGAGCTTGCGGAGGTCCCCGAGATCGTGCAGACATTGGTCGTCAGCGCGGACTCGACCGTCCTTGCACTTGCTCAAGAACGTGGCGCTGAGGTTATAGAAGAGCGCGGCTCCCCATCACTTAATAAAGCCTTGAGCCAGGCGACGGCAATCGCAAGTGAAATGCAAGCGGAAGCAGTTCTGATCCTACCTGCCGACCTCCCGCTGCTCCAGGCGGCAGATATCCGGGATTTGATGGGGCGAGCGCATGACCCACCGGTTGTCGTTGTCTCACCGGATCGGAAACGCAGCGGAACGAACGCATTGTTGATGGCTCCTCCCGGTGCGATAAAATATGGATTCGGGCCAGATAGCTTCGAACGCCATGTCCGAAGCGCGGAGGCCTCCGGCGCTCGAGTTGAGATCATCGAGTTCCCGAACCTCGGCCTGGACTTGGATGCCCCAGAAGACCTCGAAATCTATCAGGAACGTATCGCTCTGATTATGGAGTAGGGAATTGGCTATGGATCGGGTTGCTTTGTACCTTCAAGACGCACACGACCTTCGCGATGGTTTGCAGTACGCCAAATACGCGGAAGAAAAGGGATTTGAGGCCGTCTGGCAGGCCGAGTCCAGGTTGGTTCGGGACGCCATCGTACCAATGGCGGGCTATGCAGCAGTGACCGAGAGCATCAAGGTCGGCTCGGGCGTGATCAATAACTGGACGCGAAATATCGGATTGCTGGCTGCAACCTTTTTGACCCTGGACGATTTGGCGCCAGGGCGTGTGATTTGTGGAATTGGTGCCTGGTGGGATCCTCTTGCCAGAAACGTGGGGATCGAGAGGCGGAAGCCATTGAGCGCCATGCGGGAAACGGTCGAATTGCTGCGCAGGCTGCTCAATATGGAAAATGTCACCTTCCATGGCGAATTCCATTCCGTGGATGGGATTGAGCTGGACGTGGTGCACGGTCGCAAAGAGCCACGCGATGTACCGATCATGATTGGGGCTACCGGCCTAAAGATGATGGAGCTCACAGGCGAGATCGCTGACGGAGTGGTCCTGAATTATTGCGTTCCGCCTGAATACAACGATGGCGCGCTGAAGCATTTGGAAATCGGCGCCAAGCGCGCCGGGCGCACGTTGGATGACCTGGACCGGCCCCAGCTGGTCGTGTGCTCTGTGGATACAGATCGAGAGAAGGCAATGGACTCCAGCCGGGAGCTCCTGACTCAATACCTGGCTCAGCAGCCGCATATCGCTAAGGCAAGCGGCGTTTCGCAGGATACTGTGACGGAGATCCAATCTATCCTGGGCTGGCCGGCTACCCTTGAACAGATCCAAAAGGCAAAGCATTTGGTATCCGACGAGTTGATTGAGCGCATCACGGCCTCAGGAACGCCGGATGAGGCGCGTGCCAAGGTCCAGGAATATGTCGATCATGGCGCCACCGCACCCATTCTTTATCCGGTAGGCGGCAATGTCGAACTGCTCGTGGACACCTTTAGCCCGTTGAACTAAGCATCGGAGAACTTCATGGCAGATTCCACCGTGCAGCACACCTCGCAGCATTGGACTAAGCAGCAGCACAACAAGCAGCCAAACTCCAAACATTGTTTCGTCTGCGGGGTCGAAAACCATCATGGGCTTCAATTGGCCTTCTATCACGATGAAGGTGGCACGGTGTACGCTGAAACCACAGTGTCGGATCAATTTCAAGGCTATCCAGGTACCGTGCATGGAGGAATCGTGGCCGCAATGCTGGACGAGGTAGCGACGCGAGTGGCTATGGTGGAGGATCCTAATAACTTCAAGGTGACCGCCAGAATGACGATTCGCTATCGCAA
>CBDTZL010000121.1:0-6741 GCA_965364895.1 uncultured bacterium | reverse complement strand
CCCGTTGCCTCTCGGCCCAACTGGGGTTAAGGTATGTGACTATGGAGAAACCTATATCCGTGGATTTATCGGCAAATACGCAAGCAATCGATCGCGATCGGGTTCAGGAGCTGCTGGTCAAGACCTCCAGGACCTTCGCGCTGTGCATCCCCATGATGCCCGGTATGCTTCGGGATGCGCTGGGACTCGGATATTTGCTGCTCCGAAACGCAGATACGATCGAAGATGCTTATCGCTGGCCCAAAACGCAGAGAATCGAACTGCTCGAAACATACAAGCAGTTATTGGAGCATCCAGATTCTCCAACCGCGCAGAAATTCTCCGAACAGTTTGAGGATGGTGCGGATTTAGAAAACCCGGATCATCTGGAGCTGCTCCAATCGACGCCCTATCTGTTAGAACAAGTCGCCCTGCTGCCCACACCGTATATCGAGGCCATTACAGAACACGTGCTGCGGGTTATTGAGTGGATGCAGAAATGGGTTGCGCTACATGATGATCACAATCGCTTGACTCTGCTGCGAATCAAACAACTCGACGATTATTGCTACGCGGTGGCTGGAATTGTCGGCGAGCTTGTAACGAGTTTGATCAGTCTCTATAAGCCAACATTGAAAGGCACTCGGCTGCTGGTTCTAAAATCGCTAGAAACGGCTTCGGGCCGAGGCCTGCAGCTAACCAACATTATCAAGGATGTGTTCCGAGATCATCAGCAAGGGCGATACTACATTCCACAGGAGTACCTGCCGTTTGAAAATGGTGGCAATCATGAAGGGTTGATGCCCATCGTCGCTCATGCCTACCGCAATCTGTGCCTGGGTAGAGAATATGTGCGAGCCATGCCGGAGGAAGAATTTGATATCCGTAAGGCAGTGCTGGTTCCTCTACTGCTTGCAGTAGCTACTCTTCGGCATCTGCTTGAAAACTTGGATGGGTTGTTTGAGGGAGCGGATGTCAAGATTTCTCGCGAGACAGTTGTGGAAATCCTGATGCTTGCGGACGAGGTGGCGGGTGGGAACAGCGAGGTCCGGCAGGCATGGGATGACATTTCGGGACCGTTGCTGGAGCTCGATGGAACCAATATGCTGGTCCGAAAGCCAGCCTAGACAATTCGGCGAATTGGTACGGGCCGCCCTCGAGGCGGCCGTTTTCTTTTAATCTCGACCCGAAGCGGTCTGATTGCTAGAGATTGGTGAGCACCCACAGCGCCAGCATTCCCACCGCGATTGTCAGCCATACACTCTTATATCGCCAAGCTACGAATGCAGCCAGGAAACCAGCCAGCATCTTGAAGTTTGTAGCGGATATCGTAATTTGCCCATCGATAATCAGTAATTCCGGCAGCACGATGGCCGCAAGAATCGCCGGAGGAATATAGATCAATCCGCGGCTGAAGGCGGGCGGCAGGCGAGCCGGCGGTACCAGAACCGTGAAGGACAGTCGCGTAAGATACGTCACGACCATTCCGCCAAGAATGATCAGCCAGATTTCAGCGTTCGACATTAGCAGATCTTCTGTCCATCCATACGCCAACCCCAATTCCAATCACCGCTCCAATCAGCAAACCCATTTTCAAAGGCAAGCTGCTCAGCAGCACAGCGACCAAGCCTGCGCTGACGGCCGCAAATACCGTCGGGCGGTCGACAAGCGTAGGGATGAGCAGGGCAATGAACGTAAGGGGAAGGGCAAATGCCAATGGGAAGCTGGCTGGGATGCCGCCGCCGAGCCATATTCCTAACGCGGTGCTGATCTGCCACGCAGTCCATAGCGTCAGACCGGTTCCTAGCGTATACCAATGTGCGGAGGCCGTACTTCCTCGATGATAACGGTTGGATGCGGTGGCAAAGGCCTCGTCGGTAAGCAGCCAGGAGAGCGAAAGTTTCCAACGCATATGCAGTGGCGCGAAATGCGGGGACATGCTTGCACTGTAGAGCGCGTGGCGCAGGTTAACCACGAAAATTGTGGTGACGACAACGATTGCCGGCGCCATTTCTCCGATCAGCCCAACTGCGATGAACTGAGCGCTCCCTGCAAATACGAATAGAGAGAACCCCTGGACCGCAAGTGGAGGGACTCCTACTGAAATCGCGAGTGCGCCGAAGATCAACCCAAACGGGATTACTCCCAGGAGGATCGGGACCTGATCGCGCGCGCCTGCCCAAAACTCTACTCTGGGGCTCGGTGTTTCAAGGTTGATATGTGTGTTCATTTGAATCGCAACTTACGGCCAATAAGGATAGCAAACCCCGCGGAAGCTGGCTCCTTGACTGGAGCCAATGCAAACTTCCAGATTGCAGGAACTAATTTGCATCCAAGAGCGTCCTCGAAATAAATACATGGAGGATTCATTATGAAATCCAAGTTTGCCCTTTCCACAGGCGCGCTCTTTGGTCTCGTTTGGCTAACCGCTTGTAGCAGCGCGGAACCAACAATGCTACCAAGCGATCCGCAGGAATCTGAGGATCTCACCATCGAGTCTGTCGAGCTAGTTCAGGCCGAAAGCTGGCCGGTCCAAATACGGATGGAGCTCTCTGGAACACTGCCTTCTGCGTGCCACAGCTTGGAATATGCCGTAATTTTGCCAGGTACCGACGGAGTTATAGAAGTGGAGGCGCATGCTAAGCTCGAGAGAGAATCAGTATGCGAACAGCAAGCTGAGCCCTTCCGGCAAGCTATTGGCCTAGGCAGCTACACGGAGGGTGACTTTCAAGTGATGCTTAATGGTGAATTTATCAGCGAGATCCGGCTGGGAAGCGAGGTCAAGGCTCCGGGAAGCAGCGGTGCCTACGCGGGAATGATGCGCGGTCCGGTATTTATCGATGAAACCGAGCTCCTGCTCCTCGAAAGTTTCCCGGTTCAAATCGAGCTCGTAATCCGAGGAGCCTTGCCCACTCCATGCGCATCGCTAGAGTGGTTGGTGGAAGCTCCGGACGATCAAGGTCGGATCCAGGTAGAAGCATTTTCGCTCCAGGATCCAGCAATAGATTGCATTCAGGTACTTAAGGAGATGGAAGAGCGTCTCGCCATTGGGTCGTATTCGGAAGGATCGTATAGCGTCTGGCTTAATGGAGAACTTGTGGGAGAGTTCGAAATCTGAGCTGGATCAGCAGACGAGAATTCATCAGAGAAAATATCTAGTGCGTGAGGATCTGCGACAGGAACAGCTTGGTACGATCCTCCTGAGGCCGATCGAAGATATCGGATGGGGAACCGCTCTCCACCACTAAGCCCTCATCGAAGAAAAACATCCGATCCGCAACCGCTCTCGCAAAGCCCATCTCATGAGTAACCACAAGCATTGTCATTCCTGACTTCGCGAGTTGAACCATTACGTCCAAAACCTCACTAATCATCTCTGGATCAAGCGCTGAGGTTGGCTCATCAAAAAGCATGATCTTGGGCTGCATCGCAAGCGCCCGGGCAATGGCCGTCCGCTGCTGCTGACCTCCGGAGAGATTTATCGGGAACTTGTCTGCCTGTTCAGGTATCCCTACTCGCTCCAGTAGCTGCATTCCCAACTCTTGCGCCTCCTCCTTGGGCATCTTTTTCACCCAAATTGGTGACAGAGTGACGTTTTGAAGTACGGTGAGATGGGGAAACAAGTTGAAGGATTGAAAGACCATCCCGATCTCACTGCGAACGGCCGCGATATTTCGGACGTCGTGTGTCAGCTCGATCCCATCCACAATAATCGTGCCGCGCTGGTGTTCCTCCAGGCGGTTGATGGTCCGAATGAAGGTGGATTTACCCGAGCCAGATGGTCCAAAGATTACGATCACCTCACCCTTTTCGACGTCCATATGTATCCCGCGCAAGGCATGAAACTCGTCGAACCACTTATGGACATCCGTGCATTGGATGATTAGATTGTCGTTGTTTTCTGCCATTACCTGGCTATCTTACCTCTCTCCCACACCTAATCGGTCTTCCAGCCTGCGGCTGGAGTATGACATCACAGAACTCAAAACAAAAAATACTGCTGCGATAAAGACAAACACCTCTGCTTGAAGCTGAATGAATTCGGGATCAGATTGAATGACGGCCCTTCCGATGGCGAGCAGTTCGGTGATCCCGACGATCACGGCCAAGGTCGTGTCCTTAAACAGGCTGATGAATTGGCCCACCATGGATGGAATCACCGCGCGCAGGGCCTGCGGAAGCTCGATCAGGAATGTAGTTTGGAGCCCGCTCAATCCAATGGAATGGGCCGCTTCAACCTGCCCCGGAGGAATGGCTTGCAATCCGCCACGGACGTTTTCAGCCAGGTAGGCCGCGGCGAAGATCGTCATTCCAAACATGGCACGCACCAAGCGGTCGATCCTGAGCTCGGGCGGAAGGAATAGGGCAACGATGATGGAGGTCATAAAAAGGATCGTGATGAGTGGAACGCCACGCACCGCCTCAATCACGATCACGCTGGAGTAGTGGACCACCGGTAGAGTCGACCTGCGCCCCAGGGCGAGCAGGATTCCAATTGGGAATGCAAGTAGCAAGCCGCCAATGGCAAGAACTAGCGTCACGAGCAACCCGCCCCATAGCGTAGTCTCGACGCTGGGCAATAGTGAGCTCCCTTCAAAGCCGCGAAGCAACAGGGGCGTGAGAATGAAGGAGAGTAGCCAACCGATCAACACATGCCGACCCGTGAGCTTGAGTCGGGTAGCAACAAAGAAGCCAAAGAAAATCAACAGCGGATTGACGAGCCAGGACAGTCGGAAGAGCAGCGCGGGTGCTGCGTCGGGAGGTGGCAGAAACACGCCGAAGCTCAAGACCACGGCCAGTGCCAAAGCAAACGACCGAAACAAACCGTGCCAAACCCCCCAGCTCAAGCCGAAGAGTAACGAGACCATCCACAAGCTGGCACTAACTCGCCAAATCTCAGTTCTTGGGTACGAGCCGACCAGGTAAAGAAGTGGTGCGCGAAAAATGGGTCGCCAATCGGCAGTAACGAATACCCACTCCAGGGTAGTCCGCACAACAAAATAGAGCACGACGACTGTGACAATCGTCAGAATCGCGTTGTACCAGGTGTTGAAAAGATTCTTACGCAGCCACCCGACGGCTCCTGGCCGCCGGGGAGGTGCGAGCCGCTTTTCAATCGTCGTTGTGCCCATCAGGTTTCGTACTGAATTCTTCGGTTGTACCAGTTCAGAATGAATGACACGAACAAGCTTATCGTGAGGTAGACCAACATGACCATCGAGAAAACTGGCACCGCCCGCCCCGCTTGATTGATCATGATGCGCCCAACCGCAAACACATCCGGGTAACCGATGGCGAGCGCAAGGCTCGAATTCTTGGTCAGGTTTAAGAACTGGCTGATCATGGGCGGGATCATGACTCGCAAGGCTTGCGGAATGATCACCAGAGACAGTACCTGGGTGCTGCTCAAACCGATGGCGCGCGCGGCCTCTTTTTGGCCACGATCCACCGCCTGAATTCCAGAACGAACGACTTCCGCGATAAAAGCTGCGGTGTAGGTGACCAGTCCGACTAGAAGAGCGGCAAATTCGGGTGTGAGAGTGGTACCGCCCTGGAAATTGAAGCCTTCAAGAATGGGAATGTCCCAGGTGATGGTTTGGCCGCTTTGTGAGATCCAGGCCATAGCCGGGAATAGAAGGAGTAAGAAGAGAGAAATTGGCCAAAAATACGTTTGCCGCCCCGTTTGCTCACGAACGCGCCGGAGCCAAATCCAGGCCGCGGTAGCAGTGACGATTCCCAGGAGAATGGCGGCCAGGAACAGCAGCCCTTCGGTCGTGTATTTCGGCCAGGGCACGAAGAGACCACGCTGGTTGAGGTAGATCGGGCCGGGAAGAGTGAAGCTATCGCGCACCCGCGGAAACCGATTGAATACCGCAAAATACCAGATGAACAGGAGCACGAGCAGCGGTGTGTTTCGGAAGAATTCAATATAGGCCAGGGCCAGCTTGCTCAGCAGCCAGTTGGACGACATGCGAGCCAGGCCGATTCCGGTGCCGAGGATGGTTGCCAATATGATTCCGAGTATGGAAACTTTGAGAGTGTTGAGCAGGCCCACCAGAAACGCGTACAGGAAGGGGCGGGAAGGGTCGTACTGGATGACCGACTCGCCAATCGGGAAGCCGGACTCCTGCGATAGAAAGTCGTAACCCAAGGGTAAGCCTCGCTGTTCGGCAGCCTGTAGGAAGTTGGTAACGAGCCAAATGACTGCTCCGATCAGGAGCGCCGCTGAAATCAGCTGGGCGACCGCGCGTATTGCGCGCTCATCGCGCCATGGCGGCACATCGCCCGAGAAGCCAAACAGGCGTCGAGATCCTTCTTTTAGTGTCATTCGGGAGACGACAGCGGGGTGCAGCTCAACTGGCTACACCCCGCTGTGCGTTCGATCAAAGTGCTACTTCATCGGCGGCGCGTACATCAGTCCGCCATCGGTCCAGTGCGCATTTGGCCCTCTCGCCAACGTGAAGGCGATTCCATCGGGTCCGAGATATCGGTCGTAGATGTCGGCGTAATTGCCGACTGCAGCAAGAACATCCTGCATGAAGGTGGGAGACAGGCCGAGTTCGGCCGCGCCAAATTCACTTTCCACCCCCAGCATCTTAAGCACTTTCAGGTTCTCTGAGCTAGTCATATCGCCGACGTTGGCTTGGGTTACATCCAGCCACTCGGCGTTAATCAGGCCCCACATCACGGTCTTCACCAGGTCTAGCCACTGGTCATCGCCATGGGGAACGACGGGGGTCAGCGGTTCCTTGGAGATCGTGA
>CBDTZL010000120.1:0-6752 GCA_965364895.1 uncultured bacterium | reverse complement strand
CTATCGGGCTTTCGGCCGCAACTTAAATGAGAAGGGGCCAGCATGTACTGGCCCCCTCTCGAGCTCGAAGGAGTTTGACTATCCTTCCGTTACATTAATCACCCCGGACATCCCACTGCCTCCAGGGCCGCCATGAAACCTGCAGAAGTAAGGAAAACTGCCTGCCTCATCGAAGGTATAGCTGAACTCGTCCCCTGCTCCCAATGTTCCGCTGTTGAAATGATCCGTATCAGAGGTGGCCGTATGCGGAAGAGAGGCGTCGTACACCCATGTCACCGTGGTCCCCACAGGAATAGTGATGACCTCCATCTCGAAGTCGATGTCAACCACCTTGACTTCTTCCCCGGCGGAGGCCTGTGCCTCCAGCAGGGTGAACGGTGTCAGCACCACGTTGCCGCCTGCGTCGAACACGGGCGCGTCGTCACCGGGAAATTCGTACACACCGGCTGCGGCCAGATCCAGGTGCAGCATCGCATAGAGCGTTTCGGTGGCCAGATCGAGGTCGATCTCCACCGCTACATTAGCGTTATTGCCCACTTCGATCGCTGCAAACCCAATGACGGCACCCGGCCCGCCATCGGCATCGGCATGGATCACGATCCATCCCGGCACCTGGGCGGATACCAGATCCACGGTGACCGTCCCGTCCGCCGCGGCTTGATCACTCGCCGTCACGGCGTCTTCGATCGGAAATGCAGCCTGGAAAGGTACGTTCACGATCACATCGTCAACAAACACCGGTGCGTCGTCGCCGGGGAACTCATAGACCCCTTCGGCTCCCACATCCAGATGCAGCATGGCGAAGAGCTGGCCCGTGGCCTGACCGAGGTCGATCTCGACCGCCAGATCCGGATTGCTGCCTACAATCACCGGCGAATTGCCGATGACCGGACCCGGCCCACCATTGCGGGTCACATGGATCACCAACCACCCAGGCTGTGAAGCAACAACCTGGTCGATGGTCACGGTGCCTTCACTCGCGTCCTGGTCACTCACGGTGACCGAGTCGGTGATGGGGAAGGTTGCATTGAAGGGCACGTTCACGATCACGTCGTCAACGAACACCGGCACGTCATCGCCGGGGAACTCGTATTCGCCCTCGGCTCCTACATCGAGATGCAACATGGCGAACAGTTGTTGGGTCGCTTGGTCCAGGTCGATGGCGACCTCAACGTTTGAGTTTTCCCCTTCAGAAACCGGCGATTGGCCGATCACTGGGCCCGGGCCGCCACCCTTTGTGATGTGAATGACGAGCCAGCCAGGCTGACCGGCCACCACCTTCTCGATGGTCACCGTGCCGCCGCTGGCGTCCTGATCGCTGACGGTCACGGATGGAGCCATCTCTTCCATGGCTTCCTCTTCACTCGGAGCGGGGGCTGAGGTGGGGGATTCTGAGGTTGCCGTCGCGCACGCCGCGAGCACAACCGCTAAACCTCCAGTTACTAACGAAAGCTTATGCAGACTCATGTCTTCTCCTTTGGTATTGCGCCAATTTCGATTTTGGCGTCATAGGCAATACGTCTGACTTGACCCGTCCGGATCTCAATTTTGCGATTAACAGATGCTGAGAAAGCCTTCGCCGAAATGAAGGGTTTATAAGTCGGTACCGAGGATTCGCGGCCCGGTTGGAGCTGGGCTGCCACCTGCCGGCTCAAGGGTCACTCCCAGGCTGCTGAATTCAGACATTGTCGTCGGGGCTTCTATCAATAGCCAGCCAAAACCTGGGTCTTCGCTAAATGTGAGCAATCCGCCGCTCAGCCGCTGCCCTTGAGGGTCTACAAGCCAGGCCTGATACGCCTGGTCTTTTGAGGGCGGCTGAAGGCCCCAGACATACATCACCCCCACCGGCAGGTCAGGGTCATAGACAAACGTGCCGCGCAGGCCGTCTTCTTCAATCGATGCCACTTGTGAGCTCGGATAGCTGGCGATCGCCATTGCGGTCTGACCAGCTCGCTGCTGAGCCGCCGCCTCCTGCCCTCGATCCAATAGTCGCTGCGTTTGGAGCAGGATTCCGATATTTATTGACACGAGGATGATCAGTCCGAAAGCCAGACCTAAGGTGGTAGCTGGGACCCTCCGAACCGCTCTCCTCCAACGAGGAGTTTCAGCCGATTGGCCAATTAGCCTTTGCAACCGATCACGCAGCGATTTCGGAGGGAGCTTGGGATCGGTTGCCTGCAGCAAACCCTCCGCGACAGATTGGTAGGAAGCAACTATGTCCTGACATCCCTTGCAGGACTGCAGGTGAGACTCGACGCGCTGATGCTCCTCGGGCGACAACGCCCCCAGCACATACGCGCCCAGCAGGTCTTCGAATTCATGCTCCATTGAGGCAGTTCGCTCCATTCGTATTAACGCTGGGTGGGGTCAAATGGATTTGTGCTCCTGTTCCCATTCTCGGCGCAGCTTCTCCAAACCTAATCGGATCCGCGTCTTTACTGTGCCAAGCGGCGTGGACTGATACTCAGCGATTTGGCTGTGCGACATACCGTGATAAAAGGCCAGCTCGATGACCGACCGTTGTTCTTGAGGAAGACTAATCAGGGCAAACTTCATGCTTCCCCAGCGAGATTCATCCGATTGGCTCGCAGGATCGGGAATCTTTTCCAGGGCGTTGTCAGGATTGGAGGGATTCCAAGCCGGCGGGCGCCGACCTTCGAGGCGGAAGTGATCAATGGCCAGGCGCCGGGTGATGGTTAGCAGCCAGGAGGAAAGCCTTCCTCGGTCCGGGTTATAGGTGTCAGCTCGCGTCCACAACCGCAAAAAGGCATCCTGAGCGACCTCTTCGGCTGTCATTGGATCGCCGACGACCCGCAGCGCCAAACCGTATACCTTGGATGAGTGTCGGTCGTACAGCGCCAAGAACGCCTGATGGTTGCCTTCAACCACTTCGCGGATCAGATTGGCATCTTCAGTTTGATCTTCGTTGCTCACTTCAATGAGGATACTATCTTTCCCCCTTTGCAGCCTTCTGTAATACCATTATGTGAAATATGTCACTTAACGAATGGGCAGATGGTATCTAGAATTGGAGTTGTCGGACAACCTGCCCAAGGAGGCAACGATGAACAGCACGCTCAAGACACGCAAAGGCATAACCATCGCCGACGCTCCACTCGTGGAGTGGCTCTTCAACAGCCCACGCGCCGGGTTAATTTGGTTGGTGCCGCGTTTGTGGCTGGGATATGGCTGGATAGATGCAGCGTTACACAAGGTGAGCAATCCGGCATGGGTAGATGGAGGCGAAGCGCTAAAGGGATATTGGACAGGCGCCGTTGCCATTCCGGAAGCCGGCAGGCCCGCTATCTCATTTGACTGGTACCGGGTTTTCATCCAAGCCTTGTTGGATGCAGAAGCCTACACCTGGTTTGGAAAGGGAGTCGCCTACGGTGAGCTCCTGGTTGGGATAGCACTGGTGCTCGGGGCTTTCACAGGAATCGCGGCGTTCTTCGGCGCCCTCATGAACTGGAACTTCATGATGGCCGGTTCCGCCAGCACCAACCCGTTGCTGTTCGTGATTGCCATCGGGCTGATCTTAGCCTGGAAGGTAGCAGGCTACTACGGGGCGGACTACTTCTTGCTGCGATGGCTCGGGACTCCATGGGCGGCCAAGGAGCGCAGCTCAAAAGATCCAGAGCTAGCGCACGCCTGACCTGTTCACCTCATGATATGAAAAGGGGCCGGTCAAATGACCGGCCTCTTTGCTTAAGTGATGCTTGGCAGACTCGCCACCACACGAAACTTCAATCCGGACTGTCTGAGAGATTACCGTCATTTTCAGACTCCCCGATTAGTCTTTGTCTACCTGTCCGATCGATTGAGGTCGTTTTGATGCGTTTCCGTGTGTTTGGGGTCCCTATTCTTGTAGCATCGCTCGCGGCTTGCTCCGGCGTCACAGATGAAACAGCAGGTCCGGGCGTCGGTGTCGCCGACCCTGGGCCAAGTGCGACTCAGGAGGTGTCGAGCTCTTCCGCTGTTGAAGCCGAACCCGTTGCGGCTCAGGATGAGGCCAGTATTGCGGCACCATCCATCCAGATTGGGGAACTTTCCCTGACATGGATAACCCAGGAGGTCGGCGAGGGCATCAAACCGTCCTTTGCTATTGATGACAATGGAGTCGCCCATGTCGCCTTTCTAACCGAGGCCGATCATGGGGGGCTCTTCTACGCCCACAATCGCAATGGCGGCTTCGAAGTTGAGACCGTGGCCGAAGGTTATTTCTATGGCCCGATCGATCTGGCCTTGACCCTTGGCGGTGACCCCATCATTGCGTACCATGACCATCAAGCCCTCCAGGTTGATCCGGCACTTGGCGATGAAGTAATCGCTGAGCTCACTGAGAGCGGATGGAAGTTCACAACCGTCGCGGATGACGGCCATGACGGATGGGATAACTCGATCGCGGTGGATGAGGCAGGAAACTGGCATACGGCGGGCGTGGATCCCTCACAGTTCGGCGGTGAAGACGGTGTCGAGTACGCCACCCTTGTCGATGGCGCGGTCACGGTGGTTCCGGTCGGAAGCGGGCCGATCAAGTACGAATTCGCCACCAGCATTCAGCTTGACCGCTCAGGATCACCGGCCATTGCCTATTACAACGATCGCGATCAGCAGCTGGAACTCGCCTCGCTTGGAGCGGGTGGTTGGTCGATTGAAGTGGTGGACAGCCAGGGAGACGCGGGCCGCTATGCTTCACTGGCTTACGATGCGGACGGGGTGCCTCACATTTCCTACTACGTTGCTGAGAGCCTCGAGTCCGGTACGGTGCGACATGCGTGGAAGGAACCTTCCGGCTGGCAGATTGAAGACGTCGGAAGTTTGCAAAACATACGGATGGGCCACACCGGGGCCAGGAAGATCACCTCGTTGGCCTTTGACCCGGAGGGTGGCCTTCATCTTGCGTACACCGACCGCGAGCATCTCATCTACGCGCAGAAAATAGAGGATAGCTGGGTCGGCCAGGAAGTCGTTGAACCCGGGAGCCGTATTCTTGGCCAACTTGTCGAGTTGGCGATCGATTCTGACGGAAACCCGCATCTGACCTGGTTCGAGGCCGTTCAGGTATCACCATCATTGGAGGGAGTCGTTCGCTACGCAGCTGGAACCAAGTAGCCGCTCCCTCCAATCAGTGACCAGCTTCGGCGTTACTCAGTGTCGAGATAACCTTCCCATCCAGAATTTGCCCAAATCACGACTTCCGGCTCACCTTCGAATAGCTTCCCGAACTCCACCGCCAGATTGGGGTCGGAATACAGCTTTTGAATCCCTTCCATGTTGTTCCAGATATCGACCGCCAGAAATTCCTTTTCATTTTCGGGGTTGAGAAAGGTCTGATGGGCGGTACTTCCCAACCCTCTGCCTTGAGGAGCAACCTTCGCGATCGTCGCATCGTGAACGGCCTGCGCCTCGTCTTTGCTGCCTTTAAGCTGACCTCGAACGGTTACAACGTACTGCATCTTGCTCACCTTATTAATCGGTCTGCTATATATGACGGGATTTTATCGAGAAAGTTCGCGGTCAGTTCAAGATTGGTCTGGAAGCGATCGCGAGATTCAAACATAAAATTCGGTCATACTTAACGCATGGATTTTCATGGCCTGAAATGGGGACGTTGTGATGTCAACTCGTAGTCCGCAAGCAACGGTGCTGGAAGCCGCCCTCTCGGGGAGTCAGGAAGCTTTCGAGGAACTCTCAGAGCCCCATCGGCGAGAATTGCAAGTTCATTGTTACCGCATGATGGGATCGATCTTAGACGCCGAAGATCTTGTGCAGGAATCGCTAATTCGGGCTTGGAAGAAGCTGCATACATTTGAGGGACGAGCTCCATTCCGGGCCTGGCTTTACCGAATCGCGACCAACGCTTGTCTGGACGAACTCTCCAAGCGCGCGGGACGAAGTCTTCCGATCGAGATTTATCCGGCCGCCAACCCAAGACAGCCTCTTGAGCCCGCGGTAATGGATCCGATCTGGATCGAGCCTTTCCCGGATGTTTGGTTAGAGACAGAGCAAACAAATCCGGCAGCGCGCTACGACCAGCGAGAGAGCGTAACACTTGCCTTTCTGGTCGCCCTCCAAGCGCTACCGCCCCGCCAGAGAGCTATTCTGCTATTGCGAGATGTGTTGGGCCTGCCGGCTTCCGAAGTTGCCGACCTTCTCGAGATTTCGGTGTCGGCTGTCAGCAGTGCGCTTTATCGAGCGCGAAACCGATTGGTAGATATTTACCCAGCCCGTACATACGCATCGCCTGCAACGGATTCAGACGTCCAGTTGTTGCTGGAACGATACGTCGAGGCTTGGGAGGCAGCCGACATCGACGGCCTGGTCTCCCTTTTAAGAGAAGATGCCAGCTTCCCGATGCCTCCGTCGCCTAGCTGGTACCGGGGAAGAAAAGCGATCCGTGAGTTTGTATCAAGGTACATTCTGGACGGAGAATCTAAGGGACGCTGGCGTCTTTTGGCCACGCGGGCAAATGGCCAGCCGGCTTTTGCTTGGTACAGACGCGAGTCTGGGGGCACAACTTATTTGCCCTTTGCGATTCAAGTCGTTACTCTGGATGGTGACCTAATCGCGGATGCGACCACCTTCGTATATCCGCAGCTGTTTGTCACATTCGGACTTCCACCGCAGGTCAATAAGCGAGGTTAGGTAAGCAGCTGTCTGACACATTCGGGCTTCCAGCGTAGGTCGATGGGCTAGGTTAAACGAAAAGCTTCTTGGCGATGACCTACTCTCCCGGACCGTCTCCAGTCAAG
>CBDTZL010000119.1:0-6985 GCA_965364895.1 uncultured bacterium | reverse complement strand
TCACCCGGGAAGTTCCGGTTGAGGTCGAAGTCGAAGTTCCGGTAGAAGTCGAAGTACCGGTGGAGGTTCAGGTCCCAGAATTCCCTGAAGGCACCTCCATGCACATCGTGCAGTGGAGCCACTTCGTCCCGCAGTACGACATCTGGTTCGATCCTTTTCTCGAGGCCTGGGGAGATGCCAATGGGGTTGAGGTCAGCGTAGATCATGTGGGCATTCCTGATACGACCGCCGCTCTAACGGCGTCGATCGACGCCGGTGAGGGCCCGACCATGGTCGAGGTGCTCTTCGCGCCCTCTGCTTTCGTAAACGGAGTTCACGACCTGACGGATGTGAACGAGCAGGCTCAGGCGCTGTGGGGTGAGCAAGCCGCCAGCTGCGCCAACAGCTCGTACCTGCCTACCCTCGATAAATGGTATGGCTTCTGCCACTCCTGGATACCCGACCCAGCCGACTATGACACCAAGCTGTGGACCGACGCGGGCTACCCGACCGGTCCGGCGACATGGCGCGACCTGCTGGAAGGCGGCAAGGCCATCAAAGACGCCACCGGTGTTCCACTGGGCATCGGGCTCTCTTCCGAGCTTGACTCGCGGTTAGCCGGTCGAGCGCTGATCTGGTCTTACGGCGGTTCCATACAGGACGAGAATGAAAACGTTGTGATCGATTCGCCTGAGGTGGTCGAGGCGGTCGAGTTCATGGCCCAGCTCTACAACGACACGATGACCGAGGAAGTGTTCGCCTGGAACGCGGGCTCGAATAATCAGGGCCTCATCGCAGGAGAGCTTTCTTACATCCTGAACTCGATCTCGGCCTATCGCACCCTGCAGAAGATTGATCCGGCGGCAGCCGACAACATCGGCTTCGGACCGGCACTTATGGGACCGCGCGGCGATCAAGCCGGATCGGCCCACGTGTGGGGGATCTATGTCATTCCCAGCTACGTGGAAGGCGCAGAGCTGGAAGCCGCTAAGGCCTTCCTGCTCCACCACACCGCTAACTCCCCTCAGATAGTCTTCAACAGCGAGCTGTACAATTTCCCGGCCTTTCCGAGCACCGTTCCACAACTGGAAGGCTGGGTGAACAAAGACCCGTTCGGCTCGCGGCCGCAGGACAAGCTGGCTTTGCTGGCGGACGCACTCGAATGGACGGTCTATCTCGGCTTTCCCGGCCCTGCCAACCCAGCCACGGGAGAAATCTTCGGAGCCAGCATCATCCCGACCATGATGGGCAAGGCTGCTCTGGGTGAACTGAGCGCGGCGGAGGCGGTATGTGAAGCACATGCCCAAATCGAAGACATCTTCGAGAAGTGGCGAGCCGAGGGCCTGGTCGGCGGCGAAGCCAGTCCCGATTGCGCAGTAGGGTAGATAATATCGTAGGCGCACAGGCGCGAATGTAACGTTGTCTCTTCACAGCGCTGTTCGCCTTGAGGCCCGCCGGAAACAAATCCGGCGGGCCTTAGCTATCCAATGACAACTTTCGTAGAAATCCAATCGCTTAAGAAGCAATTTGCGGACGTCAAAGCCGTCGATGGCGTCGATCTCTCCATCCAGGAAGGCGAAATGTTGGTAATCCTGGGACCCTCCGGCTGCGGCAAGACCACGCTGATGCGAATGATCGCCGGTCTCGAAACCCCGTCGGAAGGCGAGATCTTGATCGGTGGAGCGCAGGTAACCAAGCTACCGCCGCGCGCACGAAACATTGCGATGGTGTTCCAGAGCTACGCTCTATACCCGCACATGACGGTGTATCGCAACATCGCCTTCCCGCTCAAATCCCAGGGAGCGTTTACCAAAAACGAAATCGATGAAAAAGTCCGACATGCGGCGGGTGTACTTGGGATCGAGTTGCTTCTAGACCGAAAGCCGCGTCAGCTCTCCGGGGGCGAGCGGCAGCGCGTGGCACTGGCCAGGGCCATGGTGAAGGAACCGAGCGTGCTGCTTCTTGACGAACCGCTGTCCAACCTGGATGCCAAGCTGCGTGCTTCCGCTCGCGACGAATTACAACGTTTTCAGCAGCGATTAGGGATCACCACAATATTTGTTACGCACGATCAAGTCGAGGCCATGGGCTTGGGGGATCGCATCGCAGTTATGCTCGCGGGCAAGGTCAGGCAAGTCGGAACCCCGGCTGAGATCTATAGCGAATCATCGGACACGTTCGTTGCGACATTTTTAGGATCGCCTGGCATGAATCTGCTCGAGGGGCCGGAGACCACGATCGGTTTTCGGCCCGAACATATGCGTCCCGTAGGCGGGGCCGAGATTAAAGAGGGCGCGTCGAGGTATGTAGTTACCGTCGATCGAGTGGAAAATCTTGGCGCGGACACATTGGTGTACGGCTCGGTGGATGGAGGCACTCATGTGGTGGCCAAAATCGCCTCCACTATACCTTTCTCGGCCTCAACCGGTGAACGTAGGGAGTTCGCGGTCAACTCCGAGCACCTACGATATTTTGACACCGAGACCGGGCGCATCAATGATCCGGCCGTGCAATGAGCGTCGAGACTGCAAAAAAACCCCGATTTAGCTCTATCTCAGACAACGAACGCGTGCTTGGCGGCTTGATGTTGGCGCCGGCGGTAATTTTCATCGTCGTCCTAGTTGGTCTGCCCGTTCTGATAGCCATCGCTTTCAGCCTGTCGGATGTGAATGTCGGCGACACCAGCCTGGATTTCGTGGGATTGGAAAATTTCCGGAGGGTCATCCGGACGCCTCAATTCCGGCGAGCGGTCATCGACACCTTCATTTTCACTGCCGCGGCCTTGCTGATCATTCTTGTGCTGGCGAACATCCTGGCGGTGATTTTTACTCAGGACTTCCACGGCAAATGGCTGGCTAGAATTCTTGTCATACTCCCGTGGGCCACCCCGATCGCTCTGGGAACGCTAGGCTGGCTGTGGTTATTGGACTCGAAATTCAGCCCCATTGATTATGTGCTGGTACAGATCGGATTGCTCGGTCCGGATACGCTCCTTGGACCCGGAATTCATCTAAATTACCTCGGACGCGAGTTCTTAGCGATGGGCTCGGTGATCCTGGTGCACGTGTGGCGCCTGACCCCGCTGTCTGCGGTGATCTTGCTGGCCGGCCTGACTTCGATCGATCAGGAATTGATCGATCAAGCCCAGGTGGACGGGGCGAGCGGGTTGCGAACCCACCTTCAGATCAAGCTGCCGCTCATCACGCCAATCATGGCTATTGCCTCACTTTTCGGATTCATCCTGATCTTCACCGATTTGGTGGTGGTTTTCATACTGACACGAGGCGGGCCGATTTACTACACTCAGGTACTTTCTATGTGGTCGTATAACAAAGGTCTCGAAGGGGGCGCGCTCGCCGAAGGGGCCGCGATCGCGCTGTTTTTTGCGCCGGTGCTCCTGGTCGTGGCCATACTAATTCTACGCACGGTGCGTAGGATCGAGGTGAACTAGGTGGCCAGAGCTCGAATGAAGCGGGTGGGTCTTTACACAATTGTTGTAGCCTTCTGCTTTTTTTTCGCGGCGCCGTTTCTGTGGATGATCGTCACCGCCTTCAAGACCGACCGCGACCTCTACCGGGCTCAAGGCAATCCCTTCCTTTACAACGAACCACCCACTCTTGAGCATTTAGATTTTCTCTTCAACAACACCAACTACCTTGGATTCATTCGTAATTCGCTGTTTGTCGGCGTGATAGTGATAGTCATCACGCTGCTGCTCGCCATCCCCGCCGGATACAGCTTGGCGCGCCTGGCCGGGCGTTGGGGCGAGCGAGCCAGCATCGGAATGTTCTTGATCTATCTCGTGCCCCCGATTCTGCTTTTCATCCCTCTTTTTCGGATCGTAGTGGCCTTAGGTCTCAACAACAGCCTTTGGGCGCTGGTGGTTACGTACCCGACCATCACCGTCCCGTTTTCTACTTGGCTGCTCGCGGGTTTCTTCGGTTCGATTCCACGCGACCTCGAGGAAGCGGCGATGGTGGATGGCTACAGTCGCTTCTCGGCCTTTGTGCGAGTCGTGCTGCCGCTTTCCGTTTCTGGAATCATCGCCGTGATCGTCTTCACTTTCACCCTCACCCTTCATGAATTTGTCTATGCATTGACTTTCGTCACGGCCTCTGCCCAACGCACGATCAGTGTAGGTGTACCGGTCGAGCTGATCCGAGGCGATGTCTTCTTCTGGCAGTCGCTGCTGGCCGCGGCCGTAATCGTGGCGATCCCGGTTGGAATTATTTACAGCATCTTCCTGAGTCGCTTGGTTGCTGGACTCACTATGGGGGCGGTCAAAGGCTAGGCGAGAGCAATTAGGCTTCGTATCCCCACCCAAACCAGTTAATCTCGTAGCCGTGAGGAGGTTTCATGCCTAATGAAATTATCTACCGATCCAAGATCCGGGTAGAGCGCATCAAGGGGCCCTACCGGCGCGCGTACATGCCGGTCGAGGAAGCCCCGATTTTCTTCTCAACCCACTCTGAAGTTGCAGAATATTACAAGCACGAGCCTGGCGTCCATCCGGCACAGTCAACGACCCTCGACTATGTGGTAGCTGCAACAGCTGGTTGACTGACCGGCACCCTCGGGGGCGCGCTGGAGGCGCGCGATATCCCAGCCGGCGAGGGCCGGCTGATATCTGAAGCGGTTGGAGAAATAGAGCTTGATGAGAAGATCCTGATGATTAAGCGTATCCACGTGAAGTATTCACTGAAGTTAGAAGCAGGCAAGCGTGAAGCAGCTGAGCGTGCCCACGAACACCACATTCCCTCCTGCCCGGTTGCGCGGACGATCCGGAATTGCGTGGACATTACAACTTTGCTGGAAATGGAAGACCTTTAGAGCCACAACCAAAACCATGGAGCAGGTCCGAGCCAAAATCGACCTAAAAACCTTCGCTGAGCGCATCTCTGCCAACATCGAGCGGGTGATTGTCGGCAAGCAGGGGGCCGTGGAATTCGCGGTCATTGGTCTCCTCTCCGAAGGTCACATCCTGATCGAAGATGTGCCTGGCGTGGGGAAGACTATGCTGGCGCGAAGTCTGGCCCGCTCGCTTGGCTGCTCGTTCAAAAGGATTCAATTCACGCCGGACATGCTACCAAGCGATCTGACCGGCGTTTACATTTTCAATCAGAGCACACGGGAGTTCGAGTTCAGACCCGGTCCGCTGCTGGCACAAGTCGTGTTGGCCGACGAGATCAACCGTGCCACCCCCAAGACACAGTCGGCACTGTTAGAGGCCATGGGCGAGCGTCAGATTACCGTGGACGGAGTTAGCCATGAGTTGCCTGAACCGTTTATGGTGCTCGCCACGCAGAATCCGATCGAATACGAAGGCACTTTTCCCCTTCCGGAAGCCCAGCTCGATCGTTTCTTGTTGCGGGTACATTTGGGATATGCGGAGCCCGAGCAGGAGATTGAGATCCTCGACCGTCAGCAGTATGAGCACCCGTTGGACAGTTTGGAAGCGGTCGCGACGACAAGCGAAATTTCCGCCGCACAGGCTGCGACTAAGGAGGTTTTTGTTTCGCAGGCAGTGAAGCAATATATCGTCAACCTTATGCACGCCATTCGCAACCATCCTCAGGTGTATATCGGCCCGAGCTCGCGCTCCAGTTTGGGTTTATATCGCACCGCGCAGGCGCGGGCGGGTATCCAAAACAGGGACCACGTGCTTCCGGATGACATCAAGGCTCTGATTTATCCCGTGGTTTCTCATCGCTTCCTTCTGCAGCCAGAAACGCACCTTCGAGAGCTATCAACATCAGACATTCTCGATGAAACGCTGAGGCAGATGCCCGTCCCGGCGTGAGGTCATCGAGCACCCTCCCCCAGCCCACTCGTTCAATAAGGCTCAAGCGACGGCTGCTGCCGACTTTGGTGGGGCTGCTGTTCCTGCTAGAACTGCTAGTCCCCTACCGAGGCTGGATCGTGTTGTTGATCGGGTTGGGGGGCGTTTGGCTGATTGGGATTCTGTGGGCCCGGTCCCTGGCGTCAGGATTGCGCGTAACGCGTGAAACACGCTTCAGCTGGAAACATGTTGGGGACACCCTGCTGGAGCGGTACACTCTGACCAATGATGGCTGGGCCTCGGCCGAATGGCTCGAGCTGGTCGATCATTCTACTGTTTTTGGCGGCACAGTCGTCACAGCGGTCCCTGGCCACTCGTCCTTGCGCCGGCATAAGCGATCATTTTGTAACCGGCGGGGTGCATTCACCCTCGGACCCACTACGCTGCGATCCGGCGACCCATTTGGGATCTATGAAGTCGAAGTGCACGATCCCTCTACGGCCTCGCTGATGGTGATGCCGCCGATCTTGCAGCTTCCCGGTGTCGAGGTGGCACCTGGCAGCCGGGCGGGCGAGGGGCGGCCACACCAATTAATGCTCGAACGTACGGTGAGCTCATCAAGAGTCGCTGAATACGTTCCTGGCGACAGCTTGAATTGGATTCACTGGCCAACTTCTGCACGCCTGGACACCTTACACGTGCGCAGTTTCGACAGCACTCCCTCGGCGGATTGGTGGATCGTGCTCGATCTCGATCAAGCGGTGCAGGTAGGTCACGAGCAAGACTCTACCGAGGAGGCAGCCATCGTTATTGCGGCCTCCCTGGCGGATAAGGCCCTCCGGGAGCGTCAATCGGTCGGGCTCACGGCAGATGAGGGCAAGATCTGGCTGCCGCCGCGCGCGGATGTTGCACAACGCTGGGAGATCCTACTTGCCTTAACGCTCGCTTCGACGAGCGAATCCACTCTCGGCGACCTGCTGCGTGGCCTGCGTAATAGCATCCGGGCCTCCTCGAGTTTGATCATCATCTCCTCCTCCACTAACAGTGAATGGGTCGGCGACCTGCTTCCGCTGATGCGGCGCGGCTGCGCCCCAACGATACTCCTCCTTGATCCGACCTCCTTCGGCGGATCCGCATCCGTGTCGAATGCTGTCGTCGCGCTCTCCAGGGCGGGAATTCGGCACGACATCATCCGAAAGGAGCTGCTGGAACGAGTTGCACCCGATT
>CBDTZL010000118.1:0-6985 GCA_965364895.1 uncultured bacterium | reverse complement strand
GCGGGGCGAGCCAGGTACATGGTCTCGATCTCGTGGCGGCTGATGTTCTACAGCTGCCGGTTCGCATCGCCCAACCGGATCGATTGCGCGGACTGGTGGACAAGCTGAATGATCCCGCTTATTCAACCAGCGTCGGGCTGCTCCATTGGGGCCGGCTTCAAGAAGAAGATGTCATTCTGGATCATCGTTCAATGGCCTTTCCACGATTCGATTTGGGTCGGGCGGCAGGGCTGCTAAAACGCTTACTACCGGGCTAACACCCGATATCGGATACCGCAGAGAGTCCAGAGGAGGACAACATGCAACCAGCACCACAGATAGAGTCATTTGCACGAATTAAGGTAGTCGGGATCGGCGGAGGCGGCAGCAACGCCGTGAACCGCATGATCGAGGAGGGCCTTGCTGGCATCGAATTCGTTGCCATCAATACCGATGCCCAGGCGCTCCTGCTCTCGGACGCGCCCACCCGTGTTCGGATCGGCGACAAGCTGACGCGTGGCTTAGGAGCCGGAGGCGACCCCGAGGTAGGGCAGAAAGCGGCCGAGGAGTCAGCCGAGGATGTGTACGAAGTTCTCAAAGGCTCCGACATGGTATTTATTGCGGCCGGCATCGGCGGCGGGACGGGGACCGGCGCTGCGCCGGTAATTTCCCAGATCGCAAAAGAAATCGGCGCGCTGTCCATCGGCGTAGTTACTCGCCCGTTTACCTTCGAAGGTTCCAAACGGATGCAGACCGCAGAAGCCGGCATCAACGAACTGAAAGAGCATGTCGACACGTTGATCGTGATCCCGAACGACCGGCTGATCCAGATCGCAGACAAGAAGGCCAGCCTGCAGGAAACATTCAAGCTGGCAGATGACGTTCTGCGTCAGGGGATCCAGGGCATCAGCGAGCTGATCACCGTCCCTGGTTTGATCAACCTGGACTTTGCCGATGTGCGCACCATCATGGCTGAAGGGGGTGCAGCGCTGATGGCAGTGGGCAACGCTTCTGGCGAGGATCGAGCCCGAATAGCGGCAGAGCAGGCGATTTCAAGCCACCTGCTCGACATCACCATTGATGGGGCACGCGGCATCCTGTTCAACGTCACAGGTGGTTCCGACCTGAGTTTGTATGAGGTCAACCAGGCGGCGGCCATCATCAAGGAGACCGCACATCCCGACGTGAACTTGATCTTCGGCGCCGTGATCGATCCGGCAATGGGCGAGGATCTTCGCGTGACCGTTATCGCAACCGGGTTTGAGCGCACAGGTGGGATGAAGCGATCCTCCTCGCGCATGCAAAGGCTCGCGCAATCCGCTGCAGTTCAGGAGCAGGTCCAGACCGAGACCGCAGAAAATGCAATACCGGCGGACGAGTTTGTGCCGCAGACGATCGACGTTAATGATCTAGATATCCCAGCTTTCTTGCGGCGTCGCTAGCCCGCACGGAAGCGTTACTGAAGCTTGCTCCTCCTGCGCTTTGGGTCTTTCTAGACTCTGAGGCAATTGCGGGGACCCTATATGCTGCGGGTGCCGGACCCTCCTCCCGGCACCCGTTCTCATTCCCCTGCCGATCCACCTGACTTTTGCCCCAATGCAGCGGGAGGACCCACTCACATTACTAGAGTACTAAAAACTTTAAGGGAATTTCACCCCCTCGGGGGTTGGCCTGAATTTTTCACCGTGCTACAATCCTCGTCCCGTTCGGAACATATTTGGGTCAACATCAAGCCGTTCGGTATATCTGGCGCCAAACAAGTGTTCTAACGGGATAACTGCCAATGCAATGCCCGTACTGCCAAGGCAACCAAACAAGAGTGATCGACACCACTCACGATGCCAAAGGCGGCGTTCGGAGGCGGAGAGTATGCAAGGTCTGTGGTGAGCGGTACAGCACTTACGAACGGGCCATCCTTACAGCGCCGCTGCTGATAAAAGCAGATAACAGCCGTGAGGAATTCGATCGTGAGAAGCTGGCTCGTGGGGTCAAAATCGCTTGCGCGAAGCGACCAGTTTCGGCCTCAGACATCGATAGATTGGTAGGGGAAGTCGAAGCAAGGCTGCAATCGCTGGGAAAGCCGGAGATCCCGGCCCGAGTGGTGGGGGACCTGGTCATCATTGGACTGAAAGAGCTCGATCACATCGCATATATTCGCTACGCGATCGTGTATCTGGGCATGGATGACCTGCAGGACATTCGGAACGAGATCGACCAACTCCTGGAAGCCTGATCCCAAATGAATATGGCCGCGGCTTAGAAAACCGCGAGATGTCGGGTGTAGCACTCGCCGTGGGGAAACTTTCTCCAGCCTACGCCCGAGTATTGAATCTTCTCTGCTGGAGGAGCAAGAAGATGCCCTGAGGAGGGTGGAATGCTGGAGACCTCGGATCCTGAGGTGCGGGTGCAGGCGAAAGAGCTCGACCTGTCGCCAACACCTCCGCTCCCGGAAGATCTACCAACAATAGAGTTAGCCGAAAATGCTCGTACGGTCTTGATGAAGCGTTATGTCCGCCGCCAGGCGGAC
Organism: uncultured bacterium; assembly: GCA_965364895.1. Taxonomy (GTDB): domain Bacteria; phylum Chloroflexota; class Anaerolineae; order Anaerolineales; family E44-bin32; genus JADFRG01. Next base: position 4,479 of record CBDTZL010000118.1, on the reverse strand, counting down.
GGCGAACCCGGCGAAACCGTGGACGAGATGTTTTGGCGAGTCGCCTATCATGTTGCGGCTCCAGACGTCGAGTTTGACGGTGACCAGTTGGCACTTGCGCGTCAGTTTTACGAGCTGCTCGTTTCCAAACGGTTTTTCCCCAATTCACCGACATTTACGGGCGCAGGCACTCCCTTGGGCCAGCTCGCGGCCTGCTTTGTGCTCCCGATCTCGGACGACATGGGACGCGATGAATCCGGCATCTTCCAGACCTTGCGGGATGCGGCCCTAATTCAGCAAACTGGTGGCGGAAATGGGTTCTCCTTCAGTAAACTGCGGCACAAGGGATCGCTGGTTAAATCCTCGGCCGGCATGGCAACCGGGCCGGTTGGATTCTTGCGAGTGTATGACAAGGCTTTCGGAGAAATCGCCCAGGGCGGAACGCGGCGCGGGGCAAACATGGCGGTCTTACGCGTCGACCACCCAGATATTCGCGATTTCATCACCTGCAAAGTAGACGAAAACCAGATCACCAATTTCAACATCTCCGTTGGCGTGACCGATGCGTTTATGGAAGCGGTGAGGAACGACACCTCCTATGAATTAATCGCGCCTTCCTCTGGCGAGACCGTTGAGACCGTTCAGGCGCGCGAGATTTTCGACATGATTGTGGAGCATGCCCATCACAACGGTGAGCCTGGCATCTTATTTCTGGACTCTGCCAATCGAAACAATCCAGTACCCCACCTCTATGAGTTGGAAGCCACAAACCCTTGCGGTGAACAATGGCTCGGCCCTTATGAAAACTGCTGTCTTGGATCCATCAATTTGGCGCAGCACTTCGGAGCGAGCGGCGCTGTGGATTGGGAAAAACTAGAAGAGAGCATCGTTCTCAGCACACGCTTCCTGGACAATGTGGTGAGCGCCAATGCTTACGTGCCCGCCGTGCCTCAGCTTCGCGAGGCTGCGATGCGAGCTCGGCGCATTGGGCTGGGGATCATGGGCCTGAGCGACCTGATGTACAACGTGGGAGTTCGTTATGGATCGGAGGAAGCGCAGGAATTTGCGGCCCAGGTAATGGAGTTCGTTCGTTATCACTCGATGAAGGCCAGCATCGAGCTGGCAAGCGCACGCGGACCGTTCGAGGCCATTGAGGGGAGCATCTACGACCCAGCCGATCTCCGTTGGGCGGCTCCGACCGCGATCGAAGCGTACCAGCGGCACTTCGGTCGACCAAATCTCGATTGGTCCGAAATAACGGAAGGCATTGAGCGGCATGGGATTCGAAACGCGGCGCAGACGACCATCGCTCCCACCGGAACCATCGCCACGGTCGCAGGCTGCGAGGGCTACGGATGTGAGCCAGTGTTTGCCCTGGCATATATCCGCCATGTTGATGACCATGGGACGGATCTCGAGCTGACCTATACCAGTCCGCTGTTTGAGCAGGCCCTACTGGATGCGGGCGTTGACGATGAAGCCCGTGCACGCATTATTGCGCAGGTAATGGAAGATGGAAGCTGCCAGCACGTGGAAGAGGTCCCGGAGCACGTTCGGCACGCCTTTGCCGTCTCACAAGACATCACGCCAGATGAGCATGTTCGCATGCAAGCCGCCATGCAGGCCTTTGTTGACAACAGCCTGAGCAAGACCTGTAATTTCCCCGAAGGGGCAGAGGTTGACGATGTAGCTCAGGTTTACTTGCAGGCCTGGGAGCTTGGGTGCCGAGGCTTGACCGTGTATGTGACCGGCTCGCGTCAGAAGGTGGTGCTGGAGACAAAATCCACCGCTGATAAGCAATTGGAAACAGACATCGACGACGATGGATTTGCAGAGTCGCAGCTGCAGATGTGGATGCCTGGCAAGAAACCTCGCCCTAGACGCCTGGATGGCTCAACCATTAGCATGGAGACGCCGGTCGGCAAGGCATTTGTGACGATCAATCAGAATGGCGGCGATCAGCCGTTCGAGGTCTTCATCACAACTGCGAAGGCGGGCTCTGAAACTGCGGCCGTATCGGAAGCGATTGGGCGATTGATCTCGCATATTTTGCGCCTTGCCTCCCCAGTGATGCCGCGCGATCGCCTGGAAGAAGTAGTACGCCAGCTATCGGGAATCGGCGGAGGCCGGCCTACTGGATTCGGGACCGAACGAGTATTGTCCTTGCCGGACGGTGTGGCGCGCGGCTTGGCCCACTATTTGGGGGAATCCGGAGAACGTGTTGAAACCGATGAATCGCAGATGACCCCTATGGTCATCGGGGACCTTTGTCCAGATTGCGGGGCGGCTTCGATGGTAAATGAGGAAGGCTGCAGGAAGTGCTACTCCTGCGGATTTAGCGAGTGTTGATCGGCTGATCGGGAATCGGCCAACTACAGTAATTCCACTCAATACCTGATATCATCTCTTCCGCTATCCGATGAGCTAGAATACAGTAATGCAAATTACCAAGCCCGAAGATTCGATCATCAATGAAGTTGAAGAAATGCGTCCGTCCTATCCGGCCGGGCTATTAAGCCGCGAGGAGAAGGACGTACTTATCGAACGCAGTGCCAGAAGCCTCTATCGCTGGTACACGACGCGTTCGCAGAAGACGCGCAGGTGGCACCCTGATCAGTCGTTCGACTGGCGTGCCTTGCGCACAGATCACTCGACGGATGTGAATAACGTGATCGAAGGCTTCTATGGGATAGAAAATTACGCCCCGGACTACACCAGCAAGCTGACCCACATGATGCGTAAAAGCTATGGTCGAGCGAATTTTCAGATGCGTTGGGGTGCAGAAGAAGAAAAGCACTCTGACTTGTGGCTGAATTGCATGCTGTTCATGCGCTTCCGGTCGCCGGAGTGGATCGAAGATTATATGCAGTACCTGCGCAATAATGAGTGGGCGCCACCCTGGGAGGACCCGCTGCACGTGGTCTTATACGTCGTCATTCAGGAGCGCGCGACACAGCTCACATATCAAAACATGGCGCGCATTGCCAGCGGCAAAAGCGACAAGCCTGGATTCACAGAGGCACTTGACCCCCAATTGGAAAAAGTCTCACGTACGATTTCTACAGACGAAGCCGCACACTACAATTTCTTCCTGGAAATTGCGCGCCTCTATCTGTATTACTACCCCGGCCAGACCATCGAAGCCTTGGTTGAAGTTCTCGAAACCTTCGGAATGCCAGCCATGGAACTTGTTCCGGATGGGGCAGCCTTCGCGGAGCTCGTATATCGGGGCGGCATTTACGGCCCTCGTGAGTATTCGGGTGACGTGCTTAAGGTCGCTCTCAAGAACATGGGCGTCCACAATCGCAGGGCGCTTGAGAGAGGCGTAAAACGCTCGCGCCAGGTGCCCGACACGAATGGCAAAATGCGCGACACGGCAATCTTCGACGGGTTTGATTACCAGTCAGTGGAGTCATCCGTGAAGCGCTTGTTTGGTCGCCTCAAAGAGTATGAAGAGGAAGTCGGCCTGGCAGACATCATCCCCACCGAGTTTGTAGCAAGCGGATATTCGAGCCGCTAGCGGCTCGCGCTTTAAGCGGCTCAATCCAAGCTACCTACTACAATTGCATGTATTGCCGCTCGACCCGGCTCAGGCCGGACAACTTGTGGCCGCACTCTGCGAGTACGCGCAGTCAGTTTGCTCACCGCCGGAAGGCGGCGAGCTGCGCAGCTTGAAGGAGTTTGCTCAATGGGATCACTAGCCGATTTAATCGTGGCGACTTCCAGCGATGCCGAAGCCATTGTGGCCTCCGAGTATCCGCTGGGCAGTTTCAAAGGGGTCAATGTCGACGGCCTCGATCCTCTGCAGATTGCGGCGCTCCATTCAGTGCTTGCGGAAAAGGAATTAACCGATCTCCTGGGAAACTATGAGCCCGTAGCTGCCGGCTCGGATAGCGGCCCGTGGCTGGTGAAAATTCCTGAAGACCTGATTGCGGATCTGGCCATCGTCTCGCCAGATAATCAAGCCTCGATCGGGAATCAGTGGGCCGCCTTGGAACCGCTGCAAGGAGCAGGTTGGTCTGAACAGGATGCGGTCGGGTACCTTGCTCGGCTCGTTCATTTTTCTCAGGTCGTCTCGTTCGAAAAAACGGAACTATTTCTCTGTGCATATGATTGATCGGAGCCTCTGCTCCACCGCTTGAGGGTCCCCGAAGAACCCAGCATCGAATCGAACCGCATGCAGCGAGGTAAGATGAGTGATCCGATTGAGTTCGAAAGAGGAGGCTGAAAATGGCTAAGGATCTAACGGTAATTCTCGAGAACCGCCCAGGAACATTGGCAGATCTGGGAGAAGCATTGGGTGGAGCAGGAATCAACCTCGACGCAATGTGCGGCTTTCCTTGCGAGGGTAGAGGCGTTATTCATATCCTAGTGGAGGACGCGGGCGGAGCGAGGAGTGCTCTGGAAGCCGCTGGTCTCGCAGTGGAATCAGAGCGGGATGTCATTCTCTTCGATGCAGAAGATCGACCTGGAATGCTTGGCGAAACGATGCGCAAGCTG
>CBDTZL010000117.1:0-7081 GCA_965364895.1 uncultured bacterium | reverse complement strand
TTTATGCAGAGGTTCGCTCCTCGACGGGCGAATTGGTAACCGCAGGATGGTCTGCGCCGGAATCGCTCAGTGCTGGCGCTTCCGCGGACTTCGTGCTGGATCTCCCTATCCCGGTGGGCATGGATGCGACTCTCAGCGAGTATGACTTGCGTGCCATCGGTTTGAGGGCGGAGCCATAAACCCAATGATATAATCTCGCCGGCCCCGGACCTCCGGGGCATATCGTTGGCGCCCGCAACCTGTTGAGATGGCGGGGGTTGAAACTAGCGTGGAGATACAAGATGGCTGAAGCAGATGTAGCGCTCAAAGCGCTGGACGAGAAGGAAATGCGGCGCCTGTACCATGAGATGGTTCTGGTCCGGCGCCTCGAGGAAGAATCCGCCCGCCTGTATCAACAGGGAAAGATTGGTGGATTCCTTCATCTATACATAGGCCAGGAAGCGGTAGCCAGCGGTCTGCTCTCCATTCGTCGCCCAGAAGATCGTGTCATTACCGCCTACCGGGACCACGGAGTGGCGATTGCCAGCGGGATCGAGGCCAAGTACGTGATCGCCGAGTTTCTGGGCAAGGCCACCGGCACTACTAAGGGCAAGGGCGGTTCGATGCACCTTATAGATCCGGACCGCAATTTCTGGGGCGGGCATGCGATTGTCGGCGCTCATATGCCGCTCGCGGCCGGGATGGCTATGGCAGATAAATACCGTGGAGATTCCGGCGTCACCATATGTATGTTTGGTGACGGTGCCACCAATATTGGCTATTTCCATGAATCTTTGAACTTATCCATGGTGTGGGATTTACCTGTGCTCTGGGTTTGCGAAAACAACCAGTACGGAATGGGCACCTCGGTTGAACGTGCCTCGGCAGTCGAGGAAATGCGTCAGAAGGCCGAGGGCTACAAAATGCCCAACTCCAGGGTCAATGGGATGAACGTGCTCGAGGTGCGCGACGCAGCCGAAGAAGCTCTTGAATTTGTTCGAGAAAACAGCACTCCTTACTTTTTGGAAGTGGTGACGTACCGTTATCGAGGTCACTCGATGGGGGATCCTGAGCGTTACCGCGAGAGCGAAGAAGTCGACCAATGGCGCGAGGACGATCCGATCGGGATTTTCCGCGCCTATCTTACAGATAATGGCGTCTTTTCCTCCGATGAGCTTACGAAGGAAGAAGAGCTGGCGGATCAAGAAATCGAAGAGGCAGTCGCGTTTGCGGAGTCGAGCCCCAACCCTCCGCCCGAGGCACTTTTCGAGAACATCTACGCGGAGCAGTAAATGCCAGAGATCACAATGCGAGAGGCAATCTCGCAAGCTTTGTGGGAAGAGATGGAGCGCGATGAGCGCGTCTTCGTTATGGGTGAGGAAGTCGGAGTGTGGGGCGGCACCTATGCAGTAACGCGCGGCTTTTACGATCACTTCGGTGGGGAGCGCGTACGCGACACTCCAATTGCAGAAGGCGTAATTATTGGCGCCGCTAATGGAGCCGCAATGGCCGGCCTGCGGCCGGTGGCAGAATTGATGACGATCAACTTCGCGTTTCTCGCAATGGACCAGATCGTGAACGGTTCGGCCAAGTTGCGAGCAATGTTCGGCGGGCAGTTCACGGTGCCGATCGTTATCCGGACGGTGGCAGGCGGGGGACGCCAACTCGGCGCGACCCACTCTCAAACCCCGGATGCCGTTTTCGCCCACTTTCCAGGATTAAAGGTTGTCGCTCCCGCTACCCCTTACGACGCCAAAGGCCTTCTAAAGGCAGCCATTCGAAGCGAAGACCCAGTCATGTTTATTGAGCATGCGACCATGTACCAGACCAAGGGCGAGGTGCCCGACGGCGACTACGTGGAGCCGATTGGCGTTTCCAAGGTTCAGCGAGAAGGCACGGACGTCACAATCATTGCTTACTCGAAGGGCATACAGCTTTCGCTGCGAGCCGCGGATGAACTGGCTGCCGAGGGCATTGAGGCACAAGTTGTGGATCTCCGATCCCTGCGGCCATTGGATATGGGACCGGCGATCGAGTCACTCAAGCGTACAAATCGGGCGGTGATCGTCGAAGAGGGATGGCGATCCTTCGGCGTAGGCGCCGAAGTTGCCAGCCGGCTCTATGAAGAAGCATTTGATTATTTCGATGCGCCTGCGAAACGTGTGGCGCAGGTCGAAGTCCCCCTTCCTTACAATCGTGAGCTCGAACAGATGGCACTGCCTCAAGTAGCAGATATCGTCGAAGCTGTAAAAGAGGTGCTTTAGTGGCCACCGTTATCAATATGCCCAAGTTGGGTTTTGACATGGCCGAGGGCTTACTGGTTCGCTGGGTGAAGGCCGAGGGAGAGACAGTTGAGATCGGCGAGGTTCTTGCCGAGATTGAGACGGACAAGGCGACCGTCGAGGTCGAAGCCGAGACCGGCGGCGTCATACTAAAACACCTGGCCGCAGAGAATACCAGCGTCCCGATTGGGGCTCCGATTACAGTGATTGGGGAAGCGGGCGAGGAGTTCGACGCTGGATCGATTGAGGTCGAAGCCCAGGCGGTGAAGACGGAGGCTCCGATGGCAGAGCATACAGCTGTGCCTGAGCCTGCAACCGCCAGCCCGATTGCGGTCAGCGAGACTTCCGCAAACGGAGATCTACCTGCAGGCGTTCGTGCTTCTCCGGTAGCTCGTCGACTTGCTGCCGAGAGAGGCGTGGAACTTGGCGCATTGTCCGGAAGTGGTCCGCAAGGCCGAATCGTGAAGCGGGACGTAGAGGCTGCAGTTCCTGTTGCTGCCAGCGGAGCCTCGCCAATCCAGCCGTCGGCTGCCCCGCTCGAGACAGTGCGAGCCCCCATTACCAAGTTGCGCGAATTGATCGGCCGACGCATGTTGGCCTCCAAACAGCAGCTGCCTCACTTCTACGTGACCTCCGATTTGGACGCCGCCCCAATGATGGATTTGCGCCGGCAATTGAACTCTCGAATGCCAGATGACGAAAAATTCTCAGTGAACGATTTCCTGGTGAAGGCATCTGCGATGGCTCTCCGAGAATTTCCAAACATCAACGCCTCCCTGGAGGGAGACGAGATCGTGCGGCACGGCAATATCAATGTCGGAGTAGCGGTCGCGCTTGATGACGGGCTCATGACAGTGGTTACAAAGGATGTAGATGGGAAACCCATCCGTCAGCTCTCAACTGAACTTCGAGAGCTTGTAGCGCGTGCGAGAAGCGGGAAAGTTCGGCCGGGCGATATCGAGGGATCGACGTTTACTGTATCAAACCTTGGGATGTTCCAGGTGGATCATTTCATCGCAATCATCAATCCTCCAGAGGCCGCGATCATGGCGGTCGGCAGCGTACGGGACGAGGCGGTAGTCGTAAATGGGCAGGTTGTTCCCGGCAAGCGCTTGCAGGTTACGCTTTCGGCAGACCACCGTGTGACAGATGGCGCAGAGGTCGCCCGCTGGCTGCAGGTATTCCGACAATACGTCGAGAATCCGGTACACACGCTGGTCTAGGTTTTGGATCAACCAATTGCCCGGTTGAGCCATCCTTGATTTTCGAAGCAGCGCCCTAGTGGGTGCTTTTTTTTGCGCAGGTACGGATGGCCGCTTTGCGGTTCGGCCATCCCGAGTGTAAAATCTCGCCCCATGGGGTACCGTGAAATGAAGGTTGTAGACTGTCCGGAAGTGCAGCCCTGCAAAGGTTCTTGAGCCAATGACCGATCCTATCCGCGTACTAATTGTCGATGACGAGCGCGATACCCTGGACCTCATCGATCTCACACTGCGCACCGCCGGCTATGATATTCACCTCGCAAACAGCGGTGAAGAATCTCTGGAGATGATGCGCAGCAACACCTTCGATATCGTTCTGTTGGACATCATGATGCCGGATATGTCCGGCTTTGATGTGCTGCGCACGCTAAAGGAAGAATCAGACAACCACCCCCCCGTCGTATTTCTGACTGCCAAAGCCATGCCCGAAGATCGACAGGAAGGGATGGATCTTGGCGCAGACGACTTCCTGGCAAAACCGGTTACGCGCGGCTCACTCCTAGACACCATCAAGAAACACACCGGCTGAGCGTTCTCAATGTGGGAAGTTGAAGTTAGCCTGAAGTCCCTCGAGGATGCCGCTGAGGAGATCGAGACATACCTGCTCTCCAAGGATGTAATCCGTGCTCAGAGCGGGCGCCCAAGCCTCTCCATTGGACTCATAGCGCTCGACCTTAGATGGCTTGGACCAACCATCGAAGACCAGGATCGGGCTCGCTTGGAATCCGTTGAATCTAATCTGGCGACCGTGCGCGATAAATGGCGCGTTGCCTGGGAACGCAAAGCAACCGCAGAGCTCCGATCACGGCTGAATTTGTGGAGGGGTTACCTTGCCGACCTGGAGGGGCGGCCCGGGCTGGGGAGTTCCTATCCTCAGGAGGTCCGAAATCGGGCAATAGCGGTTGATCTGGTAGATGCCGCCGGCAATCAGAATGAGATTAAGACGCTGGTTGCTTCACTGGATGTAGTAGACAGCCGGCTTCGAGATCGCTTCCAGCCCGGCAAATTCGTCTGGGAGCAGGCTCCCGAATCAGCCTTCCCTGCCGAGACCTTTTGGTTCCTGTATGGGCGGCCGAAGAGCAGAAGCTAGCTCAGCGGATAAAGTAGCGCATGATCGCCTTCGCCTCGGAGGGATCGGCCACCTTTTCAAATCCGGCGCGTTCGAAAACTTTAGGAATTCCCATGTAGCTAGACGCCGAATCCAGCTTCTTGCCGCGGGGCTTGGTCGGGTATGCCTCGACGATTTCGGCGCCCTGGTCGGCAGCGTATTGAATCGCTCCCTCAAGCAACTTCGTGCCAACCCCCTGGTTGCGATGGTCCTTGTGAATGAAGAAACAGACGATCGACCAGACCGGTTGCTCATCAACCGGCTTTAGAACCCGCGATCGATTCAGGGATCCGAAATGCTCGCGTGGAGCGACCGAGCACCAACCTACCGGTTTGCCCTTCTCGTAGCCCAAGATCCCGGGGATCACACCAGATCCGACGAGATCCTTCATTGATTTTCGGTTGCCTGCGTTGCCATTGCGATCAAACTCGGAGCGGGTGATCCGCCACCACATGCACCAGCATCCGCTGTAGGCGCCATTCGGGCCAAAGAGCTTTTCCAGGTCACCCCAACGATCGGTTGTTACTGGATGAAAATTCATAGGGTCTCCAGGATTAACAATCTGAGTCTGACGCAACGGCTGCTTGTGCTTGCGCAGCAAGTGCGAGCTGTAGACGATCTTTAGCGGAATGCAGCTCAGACACGTAACGGCGCAGCCTCCATCGTGCAGCCCTCAAAAAGCACTGTGAGTGACGATGTATCTAAATCTTTGGATCCTATAGCAACAATCCTGGTGCTTGGCGTCCGCCCCTTCCATTCATCAAGCTCAGTGATCTCCGTTCTACGCCCGACTACCTGCAAAGCGTACCTAACTCCCGGATTGTCCGCGGAATACACAATCCCCTTGCAGCGATAAACAGAACCAGGGAGGTTCTTGCGAACCATGATTCGCAAGGCGTCGAGCGACATCGGTAGCTCAGATTCGTAGCTCCAGGCAGCGAAAAGCTTGCTCGCTGAGCTGGAAGGCACCAGGGCATCGTTATTACTCAGATTTGCGAGATTAGCCGGATCGAAACGACCGACTGAAAGCAGGATCTCTAGGGGAACTTCGCCGCGGGTGGCCTCGACGATGCGCACTCGCTGCATGTGGAGTCCGATCCAATCCCTAATCACTTCCACGTGCTCCGAGCTTACGAGGTCTGTTTTGTTCAGGACGACCATGTCGGCAAACGCGATCTGCCGAAGCTTAAGCATGTTGAGCGCGTCGTTATCGCCGTCGGCAAAAATACCTTCGGCATCGACGAGGCACGTGATGCTGTCCAGCCGAAGCAACCGCTCGTATCGCTGGTCGAGAAACGTCATGGCGATCCCCGATGGCTCAGCGACACCACTAGCCTCGATGATGACATAGTCTATGGCGTCGGTTCTGGTCAAGAGGTCTTCGAGCGAGGCCACGAGATCGTCTCTGATCTCACAGCAAATGCAGCCGTTGGCAAGGCTGATCGTGTTCTCCTCAACTCCCTCGACCAATGCCGCATCGATGTTGATATCGCCAAAGTCATTCACCAATACCCCGACGCGCAGACCATGGTCTCCGGTCAAGATCCGGTTAAGCAGTGTAGTTTTTCCTGCGCCTAGAAAACCCGTAAGCAGAGTTATGGGGATGGGGTCGCGGCCGGGCAGCTCGATGGGCTCGGTTCGAGGAGCTGGCGCCAAAATTGGCTGGGCTGAGTTATCGGTAGGCTGTGTCATTATGCTCAGGTCTGGCGCCAGTCGGGATCGAGCTCAATCCCCCTCTGTTCGAGCATCTCGCGTGGGTTGATGGTGACCCCTGGCCATGTCTGGGTTGGCTTACGGAATGCGTCCTGCGGGTAGTAGAGCTCAGGGTCGATCTCCAGATCTCGCACAAATTGCTCCTGTTGCTGCTCGCGAGGGTTTCGTGGGGTCGGGAATTCAATCGTATCCGGCAATCCCTGCCCTGGCGGGATAAACCACCGCGGATCCATCGAAGCAGACGCGGCACCATCTGCGATCACTGCCCGCCGCACCCAAATGGCATCTTTCGTCACGTTGATCACGTTGAGGTCGAGACCGAACATGAACAAGCCGTCCCAGTGCGCTCGGATTTCGGCCACCGATTCGGCCATCAGTGAGTCGTCGCTCCATTCGAAGTGGCAGACGGCGGCCATCCGAGGCTGGGCCTGCTTGAATAGGTAGCCGGCGGCGTAATACGGCGTGTGGTAAATGTCCATCGTGTACTCCCAGAGCTCTGGGGGAGCACCGAATTTGAGCCCCGTGAGCCACGGGGCGTCGATTGTGCCCTCGGACACGAAAACGTCGGCCCCACGCCCATACTCGGCAGACAGCTCATCGGGCCTCCCATCACCAGTCCACACGTACGACAACCCTGCATCCTCCCAGTCCAGGCGATAAGCGGAGGCGCCGTCCTTGACGTGCGAGCGTGGCCAATGCCGAACCTTGACGCCGTCTTGGTCGTAGCAGATGCCGTT
>CBDTZL010000116.1:0-7112 GCA_965364895.1 uncultured bacterium | reverse complement strand
ATGAATCCGGCGAGACGATTTCGAGACTGCGTGAACTTAAGCCGGCCATCTTCTTGATGGCGCGACTGATGGCTGACTTTAGCGATGACCAGATTTCTTCCAAGCGATTCGTCTCGATTGTTCGTAAGGGGTTGGAGGCGCTCTACCATCACGATGTCCGATACTTCGAGGTGGCCCCGAATCCCAATTTACAAAGCACGGGACGGGGCAGGTCCTGGCCGGATGGCGCCGGGTTCGGGATCTGGTTTCAAGAAGTGACTGACCGCCTGCATGAACGATTCCCGGACGCGAAGCTTGGTTTTCCCGGTCTTTCGCCCGGTGGCTTGGTGCCCGGAAAGCGGGAGGATCAATATCACTTTTTGGAAGGGGCGGACGCGGTTATTCTTGGAGCGGATTGGGTGGGGCTAAATAGCTACTGGACGACGGCTAACGACATGCAGCAGTTATTTGCCGGGCAGGCGTATGAGGAATACCGGCTGCGATATCCGGACAAACTGCTGTTTGTTACTGAATTTGGAAACCCTGCCGAGTCCATGTCGTCAGCGGCGAAGGCAAACCAGTATCTCGAGTATTATCGACAACTCCGGGATCGGCCTGGATTTGGCGCCGCGTTTGCCTTTGCGATTTCAGCCCAAGAAGGCCACACAAATTTGATTTGGAGTTCATCGACAGTGAATTCTGAGCGGATCGCTGGTGCAATCGGCTCTCGCACTTTTTAGCTAGACTCTCCACCGACTTCCAATCGCGCACAGCCCCCATCCACCCACGCGTACTCTGTTTCAGCCTGAGATTAGATGTATGAAACTAGCCAAGCAGTAATGCCATGAGGGGGGTCAGGGTGAATGGGCTAAGTAGAGTCGTGACCAATACCGCGCCCGTGACAAAGACCACCTCCGTATCGTATTCGATGGCAATAATGGTTGTTAGCACGGCAGTTGGCATTGCTGATTGCAGCACGCCGACGTCGCGCGCCAGGCCTTCAAGTCCGAATAGAGGCGAGATCAGGAGCGCGATCGCAGGCGCTACGAGCAATTTGATTGCAACGCTTACGCTGAGCATCTTTCTATGCCGTGGTATGCCCGCCCGGGCGATCTGCATCCCAAGCAACAAGAGCAGGACAGGAATCGTGGCAACCGATAGCAGTTCGATCGGCTTGCCGATCACAGATGGAATGTTTACATCCAGGGTACGGAATACAATCGCCAACGGGATAGCGTACACCGCAGGGACCTTCGCCAGACCCTTAAGGGCCTGGAGCGCGCTCCCGCCGCCGCTTGCGGCAATATACACACCCAGCGAGTTAGTCATCATGACGCTGACGACAAAATAGATGCTGGCCAGCGCTAATCCCAGATCTCCGAATGCAAACTGATTGAGTGAAAGGCCATAGTTGCCGGCGTTCATGAAGGCTGCCGTCAGCAGAAATGCGGCCGCAGGTTTGCCTCTTAGCCCAAGAACCCTGCTCATTCCGTAACTTATTCCGAGCGTAATCAGCACAACTGCTGCCGCGAATCCCACCATGGACAGCACCTGGCTTCCCTGAATGTCCGCCGAGACTAGCAGCGTGAAAACCAGCGCCGGTGAAAGAATATAAAAAGTGACCTGAGAGAGGGGGCGAGGATCGAGCCTGAGCAGTTTTTGAATCAGGAAACCGAGGCTTGCAACCAGCAAGATTGGAAGGATGTTGCTGGTAAAGAGCTCGAGCAACTCGGTCAAGCTAATGGATCCTGAGTATCATCCTCATCGAAGCTAAATAATTCGTGTTCACCATCCGCAAAAAAGAGGTTGTCGATTGCGTCTTGCAGTGTTTCCTGTTCGTCCTCGCCAAGCTCTGCCTCAGCCAGCGAGTTCAGTACCTCGGAGGCCTTCATCCCCCCGATCTGGCCTAAGGACCACATCGATGCCCGACGCACGGATTCATCTACGTCCTCGAGCAGCTCAATCAACTCCTGAATTCCTTCGCTCAAACCGATATCTCCTGCGGCCCGGATCGCTTCCAATCGAATGATCGGTGAACCATCATGCAGGTGAGCCAGCACGTTTTCTCCCCAGACCTCGTTCGCTGATCGTGCCATTGCGCACAAGGCAGCCGCAATGCGGGACTCGCCAACTGCAGCAAATGCTTCTTCAATTAATTTTGGCACCTCGGGTCGCGTTGAGAAGCCGAGGGATCGAAGACTCAAATCGCGAACCTCCCAGCTTGAGTCGTTGCCAGCGGCGCGTAGAAGCGCTTCTTCCATCTCCCGCTGGATGCTTCGATCGAGCTCTCGGGTTTCTGCGATGAATACGAAGGTTCCCAGCGCTTTCCCAGCAGCACCTCTCACCGCAGGGGATGTATCGTCACGCAAGATCTGAACGAATTTGCGGGCTAGCCCCGAGGCCTCGCCTTCCCAGAGATTTTCAATGGCCTGCTGACGGACGGTAGGTTCGGCATCGTTCAGGGCGATGCGATTGATGGCCTCGAAGGTGAGCTCGATCTGGGCATCTGCAATAAGGCCAAGCTCTTTTAGAATCGCTTGTCGCCGATCATTCGGGAGATTTTCCCAAGCAGCAGAAAAGCGCTCCAATCGTTCTGTGTCCAGATCGGACAATTCCGCCAGACGGACTCCGTCCACTGGCTCGGTATCGTTGATCAGCGAATGAAGCAAATCAACGAAAGAGTCTTCCACTTTGAGCGACTACCTGGGTAGGACGATGGGGTTGATAAAGTCTTGCAAATTTACGTAGATGATGAGCGCAAGTAAAACCATAAATCCGAGCGTGTGCGCAAGCCCTTCGTGCTGTGGAGGCACCCGTCTACCAAATATAGCTTCGAATGCCACGAACATCAGCCGGCCGCCGTCCAGGGCTGGAATTGGCAGCAGGTTCGCCAATGCCAAACCTGCGCTGATGACGCCGATTAGATTCAGGGTCAAGAATGGCCGTTGAGAGGAGCGATCGATCTGGCCCGCCCAGACCATCATGTCGTACATGCCTTTGAGGCCGCTAATTCGCGCTTCTTCCGGAGCGAGCTCTCCACTAATCAGCCGACTTGGAAGGCGAACCATCTCGGTGAACTGGGAACGGGTGGAATTCAAACCCAGCCCAATGGCTTCGAACCAGCCAACCGCGCGCGTTGGGTTTCCGAGCGTGACGCCGACTGGACCCTGGCCTTCGGGTGGCTCGAGCCGAGGCGTCATAGGAAGACTAAGAATGTCTTCGCCTCGTTGCACGTAGAGGGTCGTGGCCACACCGAGCCTGTCGTTGATGGCGACCTGCAGGATCTCAAAGTCGCCAATTTCAACTTCATCAACTGCCACAATGATGTCGTTCGTCATTGCGCCGGCCAGCGCGGCGGGAGAGCCGGGCTCTACGCTAGTAATTAATACTCTCTCGGGATCAGGAGCGGCGAATTTATAGGCTGCCGAAAAAGCCAGAATTGCCAAAAAAATGTTTGCAAGCGGACCGGCGATCAAGACCGCGGCCCGTGTCCGTTTGTTTGCACTGGCCAGTCCACCCTCAACGGTTGGATCATCTTCTCCGGCCGGGCGGACAAATCCACCGAGCGGGATCAAGTTCAAAGTGAAACGGGTCCCGCCGGCTGTAAATAGCGTCACAAGGCGGGGGGGAAATCCCAGTCCAAACTCGTTGACGGTGACTTTCGTGAGACGCGCAGCAATAAAGTGGCCAAATTCGTGGCCGACGATAAGGAAGCCCAATACAAGGGCGAAGAGGATGAAATCAGTCATCGTAGAGGCTTTATCGGTCTCTTTTTGAAAATTCGCCCGATTATATCATTTGACCATTCCAGGCAGGAAGCGGACCTTCATACCACCTGTGCGGCAGGGCCTGCCTGCGCCCTTAGCACGGTCCACGTAGCGGTAAGGGCCTGCAGAACATCGCGCTCGCTTTCCGGAAGGCACAAGCAGTGCACATTTGGGCCGGCGTCGATCGTATAGCATACGGAGAGGCCCTCTGCTCTGAGTTCGCGCACCGCTGCCATGACTTGCAGCGTCGATCCAGTCCAAAAGTGGAGCGGTGGCTCTGAGGTCATCATGATGGCAT
Organism: uncultured bacterium; assembly: GCA_965364895.1. Classification (GTDB taxonomy): domain Bacteria; phylum Chloroflexota; class Anaerolineae; order Anaerolineales; family E44-bin32; genus JADFRG01. The sequence goes on along the minus strand of CBDTZL010000116.1, from coordinate 3,068 downwards.
GCATCATGTCGCTGTCCCGCTCGACGATCTGAGTCAATGTCGGAAAATCCCGTTCTAAAATCGCCTTTCGGCACTCCTGCAACCGTCGCGGGGCATCTGCAACCCGAGATTCCTGAAGCGGACTTGACGCGGCCAGTGAATGACCGGTGGAGGAGCTGGTATGTTTCACCTGCTCGTCTACAATCACGACGAGATCGACGATCGGCCAATGATCTTCGGGTGCGATTTGCTGAGCAAAGCTGGTTTTATCCGAATCTCCTGCCAGAAGCTCAACGAATCCGCCTTGAATTGATCGTGCGGCAGACCCTGAGCCTCGTCGGGCGATCCGTGATAGCTCTTCCGGATTCAACTCCAGCTTAAGTGCAGAGGCGGCAGCAACGGTTATTGCTGCAAATGCAGCCGCTGAAGAGGCAACGCCAGCTCCCAGCGGGAAGTTTGTTTCGCTCACCAATTCGGCGCGCTCGGAGACATCCGCCATGGCGCGTAACAGGTCCAGATGATTGCTTGCGCGCTCGACCATCTGAGGCACTGCTGGAGCTTCGTTGATGACGAGCGTGTCTGATTCAAGGCTTCCGTCAAACCGCACGGACATTCGGTTGTCCAGGCCACCAAGTGTGAGGGAAATCGATCCATTTGCCGGAATGCGGAGCGCTTGCTCGCGATTTCCCCAATACTTGATCAGTGCGATATTAGGGTGGGCGATGGCTTCTGAGTGCATAAGTCGGCGAGTCTACCACCGCACAGAAAGCGGCGGGCGCTTATCAATTGTTTACACGCGGATAACAGAATTCCGGCACAATTGGAGCAAGGTACTATCGATGAACATCCGGAGGAACCTGTCCCTTTGCTTAATGCTGGCGCTTGCGGCCAGTGGATGTGCCGTTCCATCAACGAAGATCCCGCCAGGCATCGAGCACACACCCGCAAACGAGGCCGATGCTTCGGCTGAAGATTCTGAATCATCCGCTCTGTCTGCGTCGCCCGAATTGTCCGCCGAATCGCCTTCGCCGGGCTCGGCCGAAGGATCGGTCCCCTCGGCTCTGACGGAATTTGACCCAGATGGGTTGAGTATCGGGCCAGGTTCAGGTTTTGTGGTTCTGGATAATCCTGCGGTGATTTCGGGCGAGCAGGCCACCTGGCTGGCTCCGGATGAGCTAATTCTGGGCGTAATCGTAGGGGATGAGGCTCGTGCTTATCCCATTTCCCAGATGGCGTACCATCATATTGCCAACGACCAGATTGGCGGCGAGCCGTACCTGGTCACCTATTGAGTGGTCTGTTCAAGCGGGGTTGGGTTCAACCCCGAGATCGAAGGAACCCGCTACACCTTCGATGTAGCAGGCCTTTATAACGGACTGTTTGTTATGGCTGACAGGCAAACCGGTTCCGTGTGGACTCATTACGACGGATCGATCCTGAATGGCCCGCTGGCGGGAGCAGGGCTGTCGCTTGAATTGCGGCCAATTATTCACACTACGTGGTCAGAGTGGCAGGAAGCATATCCGGACACCACAGTTTTGGATTGGTATCCGGAATACGAGCTTCGCTACCGGAGCATTGAACCCGGCAGAGCCGGTCTTGGCCCTCAGTTTCAGGCTACAGTCCTCAACTGGGACGATCGATTGCCTGAAAGTGAACTGGTTCTTGGGGTCAATCTTGGAGCGGAATTTCGCGCTTATGTACTGTCCGAATTCGGGAGTGGATTGCAGGTACTTGGAGATGAGCTTGGGGGAACACCGATTGCTGTGTTTCTCGAGCCGGATATCAACTTCGGCCTGGCCTTTTTGCCGATAGTAAACGGAGAGCCGCTTGAATTAGCCGTCGAGGGGAATCAAATCGTCGACTCGGATGGAACCGTATGGGACGTCTCTGGAAAGGCTACCAGCGGCCCGCGTACAGGTTCGCAGCTTGAGTTTGTGACTTCGTTTGTGACGGAATGGTATGGTTGGGCCGCCTACCATCCCCAGACTTCGATCTACGGACGGTAACCCCGGGGACGGGTCTAGTCGCTGGGTTCGTCGGGCCCCCAGATCTGAATTGCGCCGCCCTCTCCGGGTCCCTTCAGCACATAGGCCGCCAGGTGGTTCCCGCTGGGGGACATCGCCAGCCCGAGGGTGCGGACAACTCCTTCAAGTTCCTGCTCGAGTAGTAGATTGCCCTCCGGTAGGCTGTAAATCCTGAGTCGATTGAATACATCCACGGCCGCCAGCAGGTCCCACTCGTCTGAAATCGCGAAGTAACGGTAGTTCAGCAGCGGAAGTTCGAGCACCAGCTCTCCAGTTTCTACCGACAGAACCCTGATGCCCTCGGAAGGTAGTCCCTGGTTCACATGCAGCATGATGCGATCTGCAGCCGGAGAACCAAATAGCATCTCTGCAAACTGTTCACGTATTGGGATGGATCCAATATTCTGACCATCCAGGTCGAGGATCAAGATCTCACCTCGGTCACGGTCCTGCAAGGCTACCGCTTTGCCGCTTGGAAATAGCAGACCCGAATCAATGCGACCGGGTGAGCTGAAGCGGCTGATCTCGCCCCAACCGTTCGAATCCCACAACGCTACATTTCCGTAGAAATCCACCGCAAAATAGACATCGTCGCCCTGGAAACCGGCGTCGATGATGGTTGAGAATGGGGACAACTGCAGCTGCTGAACCGGTGCACCGCTCTGCGAATCCCAGACGCGGATTATCGGCCCATCATCGGCAACAATAGAAGAGCCATCCGGGGAGAGCGAGATAGTTATCGGAGGGAAGTTCTCAAAGCCAGTGATTACATCCAAATTCTGGTTACTCCCCCAGCCAACACGCTGAATTTGGATGCCGGCGCCTGAATGATTTAGCACATCATCAATTGGCGAGAAGGCGAATCTCACGCCGAAATCGCTGCGAACGATAGGGATTTCCGCTTGTAGATACAACTCGCCGGTTCCTAATTGCTGAGGTGCTTGTTCCGGAGCTGGGGATTGCGCGCTTGCGGGGTCGGATTTTTCTTGAAGCGGAACCGGCAAAAGCGGCAGCCTCGATTTCGGTCTCGACCGATGTTGAGTTGGAGGCGGCGACGGTTGA
>CBDTZL010000115.1:0-7255 GCA_965364895.1 uncultured bacterium | reverse complement strand
GGAGACACAATGCGGGGAATAGTTGGCTAAAACGAGAGCCCCAGAACGGGGCTCTCACAGCGTAAAAAGCGAAGGTAGTTGTAGCGAGCTTGCTTTTCGAGCTTGTGTGGGCGGTATTGGATTTGAACCAACGACCTCATGCATGTCAAGCATGCGCTCTAACCAGCTGAGCTAACCGCCCTGGTTTGTGATTATACAACCTGAACCGCGCGAATCAATGGCTCGCGAAGTCAATCGTTTGCGGATGCTATAATGCCGCCCTATGTCTACAGGCACTGACGAGCCGATGGAACCGAACGAGCCCAAAAATTCAGATGAACCGGTGATTTCAGATCCAGCGTCCGATCGAGAATCCGATCCCCAATACATCCGCCTGAGACGGTCTCATATCTACCTTGCGCTCATCCCGGTCGCAGCCTTACTGGGCTTCGCCGCCGGATATTTTGTGTGGGGACAGGACGCGGCTCAAGACGTTGCTGCTGCGCCCGCTGCAGCCTCAGCGGCTCAAGCAGAAGCAAATCCGGTCATCGCGAGTCGAATCGAAGTCGACCCAGCAGGCGATCCGTCTCTCGGACCGGCCGATGCGCCGATCACGATCGTTGAATTTAGCGATTTCAACTGCCCCCATTGCCAACGCTGGCACCGAGAAGTGTCTCAAGAGCTGCTTAGCGCCTACCCCGATCAAATCCAGTTTGTGTATAAGGATTTCCCCATTGTCGGCGGCGGTCGAGTTGGCTTTCTAAGTGCACAGGCGGCACATTGTGCGGAGGAGCAAGGTTCGTACTGGGAATACCACAACGCACTTTTCTCCGGTGCCTATTCCCTGGATTCGTCGGGCATCGACCAGATCGCAGTGGATCTTGGATTAGACCTCGATCCCTTCAAGGAGTGCATGGTTGAGGCCCGCTACGCGGAAGAGGTCCGGGATGATTTCAACTACGGCGTGAGCCTGGGCGTGAGCAGCACGCCTACCTTCTTCATTAATGGGATCCCCCTGGTCGGAGCTCAACCGGTCGTGAATTTCGCCCAAATCATCGATAGTGAACTCGGCAACTAGTCGATTCATCGCCCCTCAAGCTATCCTTCATTCCACCTTAAGCTGCACATGCTAAAACCCTCCAGATTCAGAGCAAAACGGAGGAGTACGTGACAGAAAAGCGTTATTCGCTCGTTGTAATTGGTGTATCCGTCGCCCTTGCACTTGGGATCGGCTTCTTTGCCCTGGTGAGTGGTTTGTTCTTGGGCTACCAATGGGGCAAGTCGGCAGGCAAGGCGGAGATAATCGAAGAGCTTCCCGGTATCGGCGCCCGAGCGATCGGGCCACTGCTTGAGGAGTTTATGCCTCGAGGCGGCTTGGAACAGTTGATCCCTCGCGGGAACCAGGATGGTCTTCCTTTTCGAGGCGGGCCGTACCTCGGCGTAGCATTCCACGTGATCACACCGGAGCTTCGAGATGAGCTAGATTTAGATGAGGAGCACGGGGCGCTCGTGGTCGAAGTCGTTTCCAACAGCCCGGCGGACGACGCAGGGCTGCAGGAGGGCGATATCATCCATGCTGTCGATGGTGCAGAGGTCAACGAGAATCACCACCTCGCGGAGCTGATCGGCAGTTTTGAACCCGGCCAGCAAATCGAACTGACTGTGATTCGCAACGGACGCAGCATCACAGTTGAAGTAGAGCTGGGTACTCGGCCGGGCGGAAGTTCGCTCGATGGAGAATTCCTCGGCCGTTTTCTTGGCCAGATCATGCCTGGTTTCCAGTTCCAGGGGCAGTTGCCAGAAGGATTTGAACTACCGGAAGGTTTTCGCTTCAGCGGCGCACTTCCAGAGGGATTAGAATTTCCCGAAGGTTTCGAGTTTGAATATCCCTGCGGTGATGAGACCTGCCGGTTCCCGGAAGACTTTGAAGGTTTTGAAGGCTTCGAGGATTTTGAGGGCTGAGCCAAAGCATCGCTAAGGTAGCATCTGACTCCCGCTCCAAACGTCTTGCATTCCTGGCGCTAGGGGCGGGAGTTTTGAGTCTGGGCTTCTCTGCTATCTTCGTACGGTGGGCAGCTGCGCCGGGAGTCGTCAGCAGCTTCTACCGAATGGCCATAGCGACTGTATTGGTGGCCACACCATTCGCCATCCGTATATACCAAGGGGCTTGGCCCCCCTGGAGCGCGATCAGGCTCGCGTTCCTTGGGGGAATTTTCTTTGCGGCCGATATCGCCGCCTGGGCTACCGGCGTCGTCCTGTCCGGCGCTACGAACCCAACCTTGCTTGCCAACACTGCTCCGCTGTGGGTCGGCCTGGGGACCCTGATCTTCTTTCGCAAACGCCTTAGCTCTGGGTTCTGGATCGGGACCGTAATCGCGCTGCTGGGTGCAGGTCTTGTGTTGGGATTGGAGCTAGATGGACAGACCATTGGTTTGCTACTCGGATTGATTGCGGCGGTATTTTACGCGGGCTATTTCCTGGTTACCCAACTTGGCCGGGAGAAGTTGGATTCGCTAAATTATTTCTGGTTAGCAGCCATGAGTTCGGCGGCGGTGCTCCTGGTATTCAGCTGGGGATTGGGCCAGCCGCTAACCGGATACCCTCCCTCAACCTATTTAACCTTCCTGGCGATGGCAGTGATTACACAGATCCTCGGCTACTTCTCGATCATTTTTGCATTGGGTCACCTGCCTGCCTCTATCGTTGCCCCCTCCCTGCTCGGGCAGCCAGTGATTACCGCCATCCTGGCCGGCTTTTTGCTCGGCGAAGCGTTCAGCTCATTACAAATTCTGGGCGGGCTGGCAGTGCTGGCAGGCGTTTTTGTGGTTGTTCGGAGTCAGGGAGGCGCTGCTCAGTAAGGTAGGCCATGCAAAATCAGGGGTGTATTCTCAGCAAGTCATCGAAATTTATTACTTCGCCTGCTCACTCACGAACTCCAGCACAATCCGATTGAATTCGTCCGCCGAATCGAGCGGGGTCGCGTGCCCCGAATCCTCAATAACTTCCAATCGTGCCCCGGGAATGGCCTTCGCCAATTCGACTTTGGCAGGCAACGGAACGGTGCGATCGAGTCTGCCTGCCACAATCAACGTGGGCGCAGAAATCTTGTGTACTTGCTTCCGAAGGTCAAAGCGAAGGATCGCGAATACTGCCTGGAGATAATTTCGGCTCAGGTTATCGGCGATTCGCTCTGCAGCTACCTCGCGGAGCTCCTGCTGGTCGTCCCTGGGAAACAATCCAGCTGCCACCCATTCGCCTAGCTTGCGCCTACGGCCGGTGAGCAAAAGCGCCATGCGCACGAAGGCACTCGGAAGACGATTACGGGGCACCCGAAGGGTCGCAGCGGCGTTCACGATGGTCAGCGACTTGACCTGCTGCGGGTAATCCACTCCCATCTGAAGCGCAATGCCTCCTCCCAATGACAGTCCAACGACATGGGCCGATGGTTCGCCGAGATGCTCCAGGAGGCTGATGACATCTTCCGCAAGGTCACCAACTGTCGGCCAACCTGGAGGCGAGGGCGAATCGCCATGCCCGCGCAGGTCGCAGGTGACCAGCCGAAGCTCGTTTTGCAGAGCTTCGACCTGCAGCACCCAGTCCTCGCCGCGGGATCCCAACCCATGCAGCATAAGCACTAACGGACCCCGGGTGCCGTGAATCTCGTAGCTCAGCGTGATTCGATCGTCGGTCGGGGGAGGATGCACATCAACGGTCATGGTGGGTACTTTCAGTTCCACGTGTTTCGATCAAGCGGTCGAAGGATAATGCAAGATGCTCGGGCCATTCATGGAAGCCCACTTGCGCTTGTCAATACCAGGCGGTGGTCGGAGGCCAGAGACGTAGAGACATCGGCACTAATCGGCGCCAGACCTCGAAGCCACACGAAATCAATCTGCTTGGTAGGTTCGATTGCAGGAACGGTGGGTGGCGGTGGATTCATCCCCAAGGCCAGGAAGGGGTCAATGAAACTCGCGGCCAGAATTTCGCTAATCGGCAGATCCCCGTGCTCCTGATTAAAGTCGCCCGCGAAAGCGACCATCGAACGGTCTCCAATGAATTCCAGCGCTTCTGTAACCTGGCGCGCGGCTTCGTCAGGTTTCAGGCCGATCCACACTCCATAGACACCCACCTGGCCTTCACCCAGCGGGAAGTCAATGCCAATTATCCCGGTCTGCTCCAGGTTACTGGTCAGCAGGCGCGAAGTAACTGAAGCTTGAGAGCCGCGATAGAGCACTGCAATCCCTGTGAGATGCTCGATGGTTGGAAGATAGGCTGCTTGCATACCCAGACGGCGCGCCAAATAGAGGGCATCGTCCACGGAATAGCTGGTGAGTCGACCAGCGTCCACCTCTTGCAATGCAACGACATCCGCACCGCTTTCCCGAATGGCTTCCGCTTGCTGATCGAGTGTGAAATTCCAATCCTCATCAAAGCCGTAGTGAATGTTGTATGTGGCAACCGTAATACTTTCCGCCGCAGGCACGGCTTCGGCTGGGTAAGGCAAGGCTGCGATCGCGCTGGCAACCAGGGCGAATCCGCCCAGCACTGCGAGCGAGGCCGCCGGAGGTCGTGTCAACTCCACTGCTCGAGGCACGGTCAGCAGTGCGGCAGATACCGCGGCCGCCCCGATGAGGTAGACCAACCACCCCAATCCGCGCATCGCTGGCAGCGTGTACGGGTAGGTGAAGGCGAATGCATTGAAATAGCTAAGCGCCAGGAAGAACAAGAAACCCAGCGGAAGCCACGTCCTGCCCGCTTCGCCGGATCGCTCCACTTCAAAGAGGGCCGCAATGGACAAAAGAAGTGCAGCCTGCGCGATGAGCAGCGCGAGCCCCGCCGGCGGGCCAGCCTGGAAATATCCGACTACGAGTCCGGCCATCAGTGCCAGCGCAACCAGCACCCTCGGGGCAAGATTGGTCCCCAACCAGATCTGAATCCATTCCCACACCGCCGGCACAAGGGGAAGCACGGTGACCGCTAAGAGCGCAGCTACCAGAACAAAATACGACCCGTCGCTCCAGCGAGAGATTCCATTGGGAAGGGACAGCAAAGAGAGTTCCAAGAACAGAAAAGCCCCGAACGCCAGCCCTATGAGCCAGCTCGGAGAGCGACCCTCGGCCGGAAACTCCGCTGTCCGCCAGATGAGTGCCGCGACCAGCAGCACGCTCCATAGGACTTGAAACGCCAGCCATCCAGGTCGCAGACTGAGGTCGTAGGTCGTTCCCAGGTTTCTGAGCAGCTGTCCTGCGATGAGCGCTCCAAGAATGGCAATGATCGCTTCTCGCGGCGTCCGCTCCAGGGCCATGCGGAGGAAGAAGGCTCCCGATAAGACGACCAGCAGCGCGCTCCAGTATCGGATTTCGGTACTCGGGAGCGTCATGGCCATGCGAGCCAGCACACAGACCACAATCGCGAGCGGCAACATTCCCCGTTCGAACCGTTTTGGAACAAATGACGGGGCGACGAGCGCTACCACCACGAGCAAATTGCTGATCCCCAGCCAGAATGTGGCCGGACCCACCACGACCTGGTCATAGATAATCCCAAACAGCGAGGAAAAGATAGTCCGCAGCCCCTGGAAGAAAAACAGGGTGATCGAGATCATCAGGAAGGTCTTGACCAACTCTTTAGGCTTGGACATGGCTTGATTCGAGTATACATCCCGGACGGTATACTTTCGGTAAAGACCACATAAGGAGTTTGGATCCATGGCAGAGAAGGTAGAAAGCGATTTCCGACTTACCTATGCGACGATGTACGACCCCCCTGAGCAGCTTCACGAGAGTTACGAGGCGGCTCTGGAAGAGGTCAGGAGCTCGCTGGGTGCTGAGCATGCGATGATCATCGACGGGCAGGACGCGCATTCTGTCCAGAAATTCGAGGATCGATCGCCCATCAATCAAGAGTGGGTTTTGGGTTCGTTTCAAAGCGGTACCGGAGAGGACGCGCATCGTGCCCTGGAAGCGGCTCAACATGCGGTTCCGACTTGGGCTCGAATGCCCTGGAAGGAACGGGTGGAGACCATGCGCAGGGCCGCCGCTCAGATAGATAGCCGGGTCTACGAGATCGCAGCCGTACTCTCGCTCGAAGTTGGCAAGAACCGCATGGAGGCACTGGCGGACGCGGCCGAGGCTGCTGATTTGATTCGCTACTCCTGCGATCAGATGGAATTAAACGACGGGTATGTGGTTCCGATGGGAGTGGATCCGCTCAAGGATTACCAGGCGCAGAACATTTCGGTGCTTCGGCCTTACGGTGTGTGGGTGGTCATCAGCCCCTTTAACTTCCCAGCCGCATTGACCGGTGGTCCGGCCGGCGCGGCACTGGTTGCAGGTAATACGATCGTGATGAAGCCTGCCACCGATACGCCCTGGACGGTGCGTTTGCTGGCGGAATGTTTCCGGGATGCTGGTTTGCCGGACGGTGCTTTTAACTACGTGACCGGACCCGGCAGTACTCTCGGCGAAGGGCTCGTGAGCAGCTCCCTGGTGGATGGCATCACGTTTACGGGTTCGTTTGACGTCGGCATGCACATCTACCGCACGTTCGCTGCGGGCGAATACCCGCGCCCGATCATCCTGGAGATGGGCGGCAAGAATCCGTCGGTGATCACGCGCAATGCCGATCTCGATCGAGCGGTTTCGGGCGTCCTACGCTCTGCCTTCGGCCTGCAAGGTCAGAAGTGCTCTGCCAACTCCCGGATTTACGTCGATGAAGAAATCTACAGTGAGTTCGTGCCCAAATTGCGTGAGGCTGCCGCCGAGCTCCGGGTAGGCGATCCCACCGATCGATCCGTGTTCATGGGCCCGGTGATCAACCGCGGCTCCTACAAGGACTTCAAGGACTATAGCGAAGAATTGTCCGAGGCAGGCGAATTCCTGACAGGAGGCAAAGTTCTTGCGGAAGGCGACCTGGACAAGGGCTTCTTCGTCGAACCAACCATCGTGGCCGATGTGAAAACGGACCACCGACTGTGGAAGCATGAGATGTTCCTGCCCATCACTATGGTGCATTCATATCAAGGTCTGGATCAGGCGATGGAGTTGGCAAACAACAGCACCTACGGACTCACGGCCGGGTTCTATGGCAGTGACGAAGAGGCAGATTGGTTCTTCGAAAACATCGAGGCCGGCGTCACCTACGCCAATCGACCGCAGGGCTCGACCACGGGCGCCTGGCCTGGCTTCCAGCCCTTCGGCGGCTGGAAAGGTTCCGGCTCATCCGGAAAGAACGCCGGCGGGCACTATTATCTGCAGCTGTACATGCACGAGCAGGT
>CBDTZL010000114.1:0-7259 GCA_965364895.1 uncultured bacterium | reverse complement strand
AGGAGGGTCAGACGGGTATTGCTACCGAAAGGGTACAGGTCTCGTAGCTGAGCGTTCGCTCAGTTTGGAAGGTCAAACCGATAGCCCATCCCGCGAATCGTATGCAGAAACTCAGGCTTGGCAGGGTCTGGCTCGATCGCATGGCGGAGCCAGCTCATGTGCACATCCAGCGTGCGGGTATCACCGGTGTAGTCGGTAAGCCACACCTCTCTGATTAACTTCTTCCGAGTGAGCAGCTTTCCAGGGTTGTGCATAAATAGCTCAAGCAGCTTTGATTGCTTCGGTGTTAGCCTGGCCTCTTTGCCGTTGACCCGAACCTTCCGCTGCGCCAGATTGAGCTTGACCGGGCCCGCTTGCAGAACATAGCGCTCATCTCCAGGAAGAAGTCGAATCACACGGTTAACAAGTTTTCGAGGGGTAAATGGTTGGACGAGCGTTACGCTCGATCCGTTTCCGGGATCAACGAGAGTCCCGCTTGGTGAAATGAGGATGATGGGAATACCGTTGAGCCCGGCGCGTGCGGCTCGCGACATTCGAGATCCGCTGGTCCGCATCGATGCGGCATCCAATATTAAAACGTCCGGAGAGGTTTTGGCTGCGGCTTTGATTCCTTTGTCGACCTTGTGATGGACGGTGACATCGAACCCTTTTTTCTCGAGGGCCGAGGCAAATGAGGGTGCGCTCGGACGACCGCTCTCAATTAGTAGGATTTTCGCTATTGCCATTCAGTGCGGTCCCCAGCTAAAAGAACTCGGCAGCGCGGAATGCTCACACTGCCTGTTGATGGTCATTATACCTGAGCGACATTGGCGCATCAATGAGACTTTCGATACGCGATTTTCAGTTGCTTAAATCTTTAAGAGAAGGTAGTTGGTCGCTCGATCGGATGCGGCTAATCCCGCCTCCCTCCGCGGGATCGCGGCCCCCGGAAAATCCTCGGAATGGTTCTTCACCGAGTCGAGCCATCAACGAATCGGCGTAAGCTACCGGTCCGGCCCATAGTACCAGCGGGCTCAGAACCTCCCGCAGAGATTTTAAGCCGTAGCTCCAGTTGCTGTTAATAAGCTTGCGGCCAATACCTACTGCAGCCAGCTCGATTTCACGCTCGCGTCCCAAAGCCCGACCCCCAGCGCTCAGCATCCACACCGGAAGTCGGGGAGGATCATTGAAATACTCAAGATGCGCCCACTCCTCAACGTCCTGGGAAGACGCCGACTGGCCCGCAGCCTCAATAACCTTTGCCGCAGCAAACATGGCTGCTCCCCGCACGGGTCCTGAACCCAAAAATAAGATCGGTTGATCATGGCGGATCGCTTGCGCTGCGTCATATCCTTTCGCTTGCTCGCCCGCGCTCCAATCGGATAAAACCTCCGGAATCTCACTCAGATACTTGTCGATTTGTTGCTGAAGCCGACGATCCGCAAGCTCCGCTCCGATTGCATATCCAGCCAGGAGGGCGGCAAGGTAGCTGATAAGCCCCGGGCCGTGAGGAAGCTCAGGCAGCTCCAGAGCAAATACACTGTCGCTCAAAGCGGCAAGCGTGCTCTCTGTGTCAGCGGTGATCGCCAGCGTCTGTGCGCCCAAGTCCTGCGCAAGGCGGATCGCTTCGATCGTACGCGCAGTTTCCCCGGAGGCGGAAATTCCAACCACCAGCAGGTCTTCGCCCATCGATCGGGGGATCGCATACCGTGCGGCTTCCATCGCGTGCAGCCCATGCGTGGTGCGACCGGTCCATTTTGACAGCGCATACGAGAGTGCATAGGCCGCGTGATGCGAGTCGCCGCAACCGCAAAGGATTATTTCGTGAAACTCGGTATTCGATAGCTGCGAGGCACGATCTCTGGTTAGAGGCCAAGCTTCCTGGATGAATTGAGGCGCTGATGCGGTTTGAAGGGCTAGTGAGGTGAGCAAGTCAGTATAATGCGAGGATGTCCGTCCGCTACCTTATTATTGGGGGACTACGGGAAGATTATTGTATCACCCACGATGGTCAAGCCCGATCAGGTGTTCTCGGAGGCAACGCGGTTTATGCGGCCACTGGTGCAGCTCTATGGTCAGATTCGGTTGGGATTCTCGGGCGGGTTGGCTCTAATTTCCCTCTGAGCTGGCTGGAGCAGATTGCGGCATCTGGGCTGGATACGAGCGGCGTCACGGTGCTACCCAACCCTCAGGACACCCGAACTTTCTACGCCTATCGATCGCTCGAGGAGCGAGTTGATACGAACCCAAACTTGCATTACCAACGTGCGGGGCTTCCTATTCCCAAGGCGCTTACGGATTACGTCTCCTCTACCGAGGGGCAGCGATCGAAAGACAGCTTCGGACCGCTTGCGTTCCGGCCCAAAGATCTTCCTGATACGGTGGAGGTGGCAGCTGCCGCGCACCTTGCCCCAGGAGACTATCTTACTCACAGCATCGTTCCCGCCCGATTGCGTGAGCTAGGAGTTGGCATGGTAGTCGTTGATCCTTCCGCCCGCTATATGGAACCGGAGTTCCGTAAGGAGCTGCCAGACCTTCTCAATGGGCTGGCGGCATTTCTTCCCAGCGAACTGGAGGCAACATCGTACTTTCAACCTCGGCCGCCTGATCTCTGGGAGATGGCCGAGAGCCTTTCCGAGCTAGGCTGTCCAATCGTTGGCATAAAACGAGGCGGGGCAGGTATCTTCCTCTGGGATCAGGTGAGTCGTCGGCGTATTCATATCCCGGCCTATCCGTCTCGAGTGGTCGACGTAACCGGAGCCGGCGATGCTTTCTGCGGCGGCTTCTTGGTTGGGATGAGCGAAACCGGCGACGTGCTTGAGGCCGGACTAAGGGGCAGCGTTTCTGCTTCGCTCGCGATCGAAGGCGCTGGGGCACTCTATGCGATGGGTGCTGCACCCGGTCTGCCGCAAGCCAGGCTTGAAGCACTCCAATCCAGGGCTCGTTTGATCTAGCCATGAACCTTGATCGTTGGATCGAACATACGCTCGAAATTCAAACCATCCCCGCCCCGACGTTTGGTGAAGCTGAGCGAGCCGAATTCCTACGATCCAAGTTCGAGGAGTTAGGAGTGACGCAGCTGGCCCAGGACGATATCGGCAACCTGTACGCTCAAATCCCCGGAGAGAACGCCCCTCCGCTGATCGTTTCTGCCCATCTAGACACCGTATTCGCCGGACATACGGATCTGACCCACCAAAGAACTCGATCGCGCTTAACTGGTCCAGGAGTCGGGGACAATTCGGTAGCCCTGGCGGCCTTGCTGGAACTTAGCGAAGATCTCCGCACTCTCAGGCTTGCAGGGGATGTGTGGCTAGTGGCAAATGTGGGCGAAGAGGGCCTGGGAAACCTGCGAGGCATGAGGGAAGTCGTCGCTCGCTTCGGAGAAAAGGTCACCGCCTATGTCATTCTGGAAGGCATGGCGCTCGGGCACATCTATCATCGCGCGCTCCCGGTCCGTAGATATCGCATCACGCTCCGAGCCGAAGGGGGCCACTCCTGGATCCATGCCGGTCGGACTTCCGCCATACACAAGCTAATAGCAGTCGGAGGCAAACTTCTAGACCTGCAACTACCAAGCAACCCTCGTACCACGCTGAACATTGGTCGGATCGAGGGGGGACGCTCTATTAACAGCATTGCTGATTTGGCCATACTTGAAATCGACATGCGCTCAGAATCGGAAACCGCCCTCAATGATATGGATACGCGTTTGAGGAGACTCGTAAAAGACGTCCGACTTAGCGATGCGGAGATTGAGCTGACGCAGGTAGGCTCGCGACCCGGCGGGGAATTGGCGGCCGACCACCCGCTTGTGCTGGCTGCCCTCAGCTCGCTTGAAAAATCCGGCGAACGGGAGGCCTACCTTGAGTTCGGCTCAACGGATGCCAGCGTGCCGCTCAATCGAGGTATCCCCGCAGTTTGCGTCGGGATCACCAAGGGTGGAGAGGCTCACACTATCCGTGAATATATCGAGATTCGACCTATGCGGAAGGGTTACTCTGCGGTGCTCGATCTCATCGAAACTGCCTTTTCGATAAATGGGAGGTCGAGCTGATCATTGCCTGCAGCTTGAGGTCTCAGGGAGTCGCCGAAGGCGTGACGATATCCGCAACTGAAAATCGAGAAGACACAATCCACTTCGTTCCAAGAAACATCTGAATCTCATATTCGCCTGGGAGCCATCCATTTTCGGGCTGGCATTCCGTGTAGCCATAGCCGCCGGTTCCCCCATCCCAGGGTTTGGTCTCCGAACACACGATCTGGGAATTTAAGTACCAAATCGCGGTCCAACGCACTCCGTCGTCGAGAAAATTGTAAGTAAACGCCCCATAAAGAATATCAATCGGATTCTCAAAATCTATATCGGGGCCGATCGCTCGATTTAAAATATCCAACCGCCTGCTCATCTCAATTGAGCTGAACGCGGCCTCCGGGCGAGGGGTAACGGTCTCTCTGAATAACACGGTCAGTCCTTCGGGAATTATGGGGGTTGCGGTGACAGAAGGAGTAGGGGTGACGCTCACGGTAGGGGTAATGGAGGCGGTTGGGGTGATCGATGGAGTCAGCGTCAGAGTTGGGGTTGGCGTCTCCGACGGTTTTGGTGTGTCGGAGGGAATGGGGGTGATGATCACGGCTGCCGCCTGCGATCCGAATAACCTGGTCACCAACCCAAAGAACCCAAGAGCAAATCCAAGCAGGATGAGGCGCCACCCTTCCTTGATTCTCTGTTGCCGCAGGCCAAAAAATGGCACATCTTGAGCTCCACGCAGCCGGCGCCACCCAAGCCACAGAAAAATGGGCATGGATATCGTTAGTACGGCCACCAATATGGCAATAGTGGAATCGATCGTTCCCAGAAGGAATACTCCGATCGGCTATTCGATTTGGTACGCTGAGATTCTGGGCTGGCCTAGATCGAGATCCCTCGCTGCAGTGTTGTCAGCGAACGGTAAAGTAAGTGAAATGGAACTGGATCTTGCCCTCTCTCAGACCCAGTGTATCGTTCCCGTCTACCACCTGTCCACGAGAGCTCTGCGCGGTCCAAGTGTAATGCCGGGTGCTCCCCGAGCCGGCCTTCCCGGTAATTTCGAATTTTCCCCCAGGGAGTGTCTCGTGCATCAATTTTCCATACCAGTCCGCGATGGCCTGGCGCGAGAATATCGTCTGTTTTCCTGTGACATGAGCGGCATTTTCGGCATACAGTCCGGCCACTAGCTCTCGGTCATGCTGGTTCAACCGCCCGATCAATCGCTCGGGCATATCGGCTATCGGAGCTTCGGTGGGCCAGTCAAAATCCGATACTGCCCCCCAAAGGTCATTGTAGGCGGGCCGCGTTCCCACATCCCAGCTCCAGGCATTTGCAGCGCTGAGACCCATCTCCTTGGCCTTGCCGAGGAAGCGGGCAATTTCATCCGCGGTCGGGCGCCAATCTCCCCGACCATAGATTGGAGCGGTGGGGATGACCGGCCGAGCAGGATTGAGGGCCATATATTGCTCGACACAAATCTCAAGTTGAGTCTCGGGATTGTGCCGCTGTTCATAATAGACCTGCGGCATGGCATAGTCACATCCAGCCATAAACTCAGCGAATGGCAAGCTTCGGTGAAGTTTGGGGAATCGGTAGGTGCTCAACGCAATCGGCAGCTCGGGCAGCGCCGCTCTGAGCTCCTTCATGTATCGCGTGGCGGCCGTCCGCTTGCTTTTGGACTGATATTCAGCTTCGGCATCGATCACGAAGCCATCCATTCCGAGCGCCTTCGTCCGCCGAATTGCAAGCTGTGCCTCTCCAATTGGATTGCGACCGCGGACATATTGCCATCCCCAGACTTCGATCCCTTCTTCCTTCAAGGCTTGCAGCACCGGAGGAATGTAGTCGTATTTGGTTTTGGGGTCGATGTTATAGCTCCAATAATCTCCGTCTGCGATCTTGATAAGAACATGAGAGAGTCCAGCAGCCTTCGCCTTTGCCGCGATTACCTCCGGATTGCCGCCGTCGCACTTCCAGAGTTGCCAAATGAATAGCCCTTTTCCGCGCAGCGTCACTGCGAATCCTCCCCGGACCGCTTGCTTATGCTTCCCGCGCGTCTCAGCGCTCGATGCCCATATTTTTCTCGGATGTCGTCAACTGCCTTTAGCAATTTGTGGTCCTGCTCCCAACCGTGATCGAACAGCTCTAGCTGGCGCATGGGAGGCCCCAAATCTGCGATTCCGACCCCCAGCAACCGTATTGCCTTCCCCGGCCTCCAGTTGTCTTTAAACAGTTTGAGTGCCGCGGCATAGATCTCTCCGTCCTGGTCAGTGGGCTGATTCAGCCGCATCTGCCGTGTGAAAGTCGAGAAATCTGGCCATCGAAGCTTGATTCGTACCGTCGAACCCATCATGCCTGCTCTCCTTACGCGGGTTCCCACATGCTCGCTCAGGTGAAGAAGATGTCTGCGCAATTCCTGCATGGAATCAACGTCCTTGGGGAAGGTTCGCTCGGCAGATACCGAACGCCGATCATGAAGCTCCTGAACGGGCCGTTCATCGATCCCCTTTGCCCTGGCTGCAAGATCTGTGCCTCGTGAGCCAAAGAGCTCCTGCAGTCGAAGTTCTGGCATCGCAGCGAGATCCCCTATTGTTCGGATGCCCTGCTGCTTAAATCGCTGGGTCGACTTGGGTCCCACACCCCACATCATGCTCACCGGAAGCGGCGCCAGGAAGGAGGCTTCCTTTCCTGGAGGAACCACTACCAGCCCCCTTGGTTTGCCAACTTCAGTAGCGATCTTTGCTACCAGCTTGTTGGTCGCGATTCCCCATGAGGTCTGCAGCTCGAATCGTTTCAAAATTTCAGCTCGCATCTGTTTAGCGGCTTGCGCGCCGCCCCGCGGATCATCGCTGACGTCCAGAAAGCATTCGTCGATCGAGATCTGCTGCATAACGGGAACCGCTCCGCGCAGGTAACGCATGACCAGGCGTGAATGCTCCGAGTAATCCGCATGATTGGAGCTGACTACAATCAGGTCTGGGTGCAGTCTGATGGCGCGTGACATTGGCATGGCTGACTTGATGCCAAATTTGCGCGCGGGATAGGAGGCAGAGGTGACCACTCCGCGGCCCTCAGGGCTGCCCCCTACGACGAAAGGCTTGCCTTTGAGGTCTGGATTGCGAATTTCTTCTACGGAGCAGAAGAAGGCGTCCAAGTCGACGTGGAGTATCTGTCTCAATTCGATCGAACCTCTAGATTAGATTCAGACGATTACAGTAAGATTATGCCCGAAGGGCACCGAAGGGCACCG
>CBDTZL010000113.1:0-7367 GCA_965364895.1 uncultured bacterium | reverse complement strand
AAGAGTTGGCGCATATTCGGCGGCGATTCGGCCCGCGGCTGGGCGGAGATGACGCGCTGCTCATCGAGTACGTGGAAGGCGACTGCGAGAAGCTGGTGACCGGCGCCGCGAACCCCGAGCGCGTTTGGCTTTCGCCCGATGCCACGCCTTCCGGCACCGCCGCGCCAAGTAGCACGCCCACCAATACGCTCACCAACACTCCGGTGCCGCCTAGCCTGACGCCCACCAACACTCCGGTGCCGCCTAGCCTCACGCCTACCAACACACCGGTGCCGCCCAGCAGCACGCCCACCATCACGCCGACCCCTGGACCGGTTGTTGTGACCGTCAACCGCGGAACCTGTAATATCGAGGACGGATTATCGTCCGTGGCTTGCAGCATCTCACCGGCACTCACGGATACCATCAAGACGTTTGTGATTTTTCAAGCAACGTCGTCCAATAACACCCCCAATTCATCGAATGTTCGCTGCTATATTGCCAGCACTACCACGATCACATGCGAACGAAACGGCACGACTGGCCCCGTCAACATCGCCTGGCAAACGGCAGAATTTTCCAGCGGAGTCACCGTGCAGCATTTGCAACCTGGTTGCTCAGGACTCACCATCAATGTCCCGATCACGGCTGTCGACATGTCCAAAACCTTCCTTCTACACAGCCAAGAGAGAGATGGAATAAACCAAAGTCAGGATGACTTCAGATCGGTAGAGTTGACCAGTTCGACCAACGTTCAGATTCGATTCGGTGGTGGAACCTGCGGAGCAATTCAACATGCATTGCAGGTGGTCGAGTTCACCGGCGCATCGGTAACCAGGGGTGTGCTGAGCACCTTCACCGGCCTAAGCCAGTCGGTTACCGGACTTGCCTCGATTAATTCCTCTAAATCGATTCTTCTTTACTCATGGATAGTTAGCAGCGATACCACGATACCTGAAATGTGCGAGCGCATGGTTCGGGGAGAGATTGCCTCGGCAACCTCGCTTTCATTTAGTCGGGGTGATGGCAGCGCCGTTTGCGGCGACGTCACCATTGACGAGATTTCTTGGGAGCGGATTGAGTTTACGGGCGCGGGAACCAGTGTGCAACAGGTACAACCCAGCATGGCTGCAGGTACGGGGACGACCAATGCAACTATTACCTCGATTGACACAGGCAGGACTATCGTATTTGCAGGCGGTCAGTCGGTAAATGGCCAGTCAATCGGTGAGGGTTCGTATGCTGGGGACGATGTTATTGGCGCAATGATAGGAAGACACACGCTTACTTCATCAACCAACCTCCAAGTGGTAAGAGACGATACCAACGGCACCGCTACTTGGACCTCCTATGTCGTAGAGTTTGGGCCTTGAGTGCGAAGACTAACTCAAGTCAGGCATCCTTTGCCTCTCAAAAGCCGCGTCAATGAATAGCATCGCCCTTGCGACGGTGTTCTGGCCGCAATTCAGAGCGATTTTCTAACCGCTCGATAAGTCCTAAGAAGATCGCTGGGTGGGTGAGGATCCGAAGGCTAATTGAAAGGTCTGAGAGGGAGCTTGAGGCCATATACTGACCTGAGCAGGTCTCGAGCAGATAAGGAGAAATTCATGCATTTGGCAAACATATTGATAGTGGACGACGATCCGAGGACCGCTGAGCTCCTAACCATGATGTTCGAGCTCGAGGGCTACTCCACGGCTGTGGCTAACGACGTCACCATGGCCATCGAGACCATCCAACATAGCAAGCCGGACGCTCTAGTAGTTGACGTCATGATGCCAGGCGCTTCTGGCTTGGCGCTCTGCCGCTATATTCGGAACAATCCAGAGCTGGCGGGCTTACCGATCGTCATTGTCTCAGCCAAGAGCCAACCGGAAGATAAGCAGGCCGGACTCGAGGCGGGCGCGGACGTGTACCTGACGAAGCCGGTCTCGCAGGCGGAGCTTCTGGATGCCATCGGTCGGTCCTTGGGCCGGCAACCCCGTCCGAAGGATGAGCCCGAGAAAGAAACCCTGGAGGTTGACGTCGACAAGGTGGAGCAGGACGTCGCAATCTGCATGGAAGAACTGAGCTCCGCTCAGGCGGCCTCTGACACTGTGGTTGAAAAGGTGAAAGCTGACGGTGGGCTGTCGCCGCAAGCCAAGCAGGACAAGATCCGCGAGGCGACCGAGCGATTTTGGGAGGTGGTCGAGCAAGGCCAACAGGCGGCGTTGGCAATGCTGGAGCCGGCCCTGCAGAAGTTAGAACTTCAAGAGCGGGTGCTGCGCAAGCAGCGTGAGAATGAGCCGCGAGACATCGCGGAGTGGGACCTGGCCTCCGCCCGCGCTCAGTTCGTCGCTGAAGACTGTCGGGAATGGGCCGTCAATGCCCCGAGCCGTATCCTCGAAGAATATCAGTTTGCCATCGCCTCCGGGGATCGCGATATCGCTTACTTGCTCGAGCACTACGGACCACGGGCGTTAGAGGCTGCGGGCGCTCAGCATCAGGCGAGCCTCTTATGGGCTGCCACTCGCGAGGCCAATCCTGTAGACGAGGTCACTGTGGCCAAAGTGCGCGAGCATCGAAAGCAGCTGAGCCGGCTACTAGTTGAGCTATACGAATTTCATCCGCCGGACGCTGTGGTCCTCGTCCAAGAGCCCATACAAGATTCCCCCACACCAATCGAGGTCGTCACTCCAGGGTCGCTACGCGTCACCAAGCCTCTTAAAGCCGGGGCCCTGCAGAAATAGGTGAAACATTCGTAATCGTCAGCCATGACTAAAGGAACTGAGCACGCACATGGAGACGACTAGTTCCTCTAACACCTGAAGGCCACCGGGACTTGATTTATCGATCAAGTGGGTGCTGAACGCCGTTGGTCACTTGCATCTCGGTTGCAGAGTGCTCCCACCGATGCTTCATTGATGCTCTGAAGCATCCTACGCCCGACCATCGGCCATTGTGACCCGAATGGCGACTAGCACAGAAAAGGAAGCCATGGGAACAGCCGAGACGCATAAGGGGTTCGACGTAGTCCGTTTGTGGGGAAGCTTAGAGCAAGCCAGGGTACAAATTGATGAAGCTTTGTTGACAGTCGTCCAAGCGCATCAGCTCGCACAGGGACCCCAGTATGCAGAGCTTACGAATGAGCTGCTCAAGGTGATCACAGCTTTGCGACACATCCAGGCCACCTTTGATCGCACTGACAAGGCTCGGAGGGATTAGCTAGTACTGAATGAATCTAATCATAGATAGGATTCCGCCCACTTCAATAGCTAATATTCGCGTACTCCTCTTGTTTATACTTGTATTGTTGCGGTCAACGATCAAGAGGCTCGGATTTTCGGTATCAGAGAACCTCCCAAATTCGTTTCTGCGAGAAGGATCAAACATACGGTGGGCAGCGGATAAGCGAGCGGAGCTAAAAGTGAATGTTCTTACTTGGCACATAGAAGCCTAAGTGGTTTTGGACTAGACTCTTTGCCTGAGGCGGTGAGCGTTGACGACTCGGCCCGAGTTGCTGCGAAATAAGTTTCCGATGATCCTCATAGAGGTAATCGCACAGATGAAATCAACAACAAGGAGAACGAGGAGATCACACTCCATGATTAGGTGACCATTGGCATTAGCAACAATGATGAGTAATGGATGAGCTGTTGAGCCAACGGGACAATATGGAAGATGCCTAAATAACAAGATGCGAGGGAAGGGTTTACTCATCGCCGGGCAGAGCGCGCTCGGCGCCATTCTTTTGGCGGCATGGTTGTTGATCGTAGACCTAGAAGCTGTCGCCGATACCCTTCGCTCCGCTCAGTGGGGATTCGTTGCTCTGGCGCTGGGTCTGGCGGTCGCGAGCACAATAGTCAGAGCTGTGCGGTGGCGCCTTATCCTCCGACCAATAGCCGAAGTGCCAAGAATCGACGTCTGGCTAATAAGCCTGGCGTCCAGCCTCATCAATTTTGTCATCCCGATTCGCTCTGGAGAAATCGCACGCAGTCTATTTCTTAAGCAGCGAGATAGCGTGCCCATTTCGGCATCACTTCCAACAGTGGCAGTGGATCGTTCCCTCGACATGTTGGCAGTTCTAACGATTGGAGCAATCGGAATTCTTAGCGGTCTTCGACTGGGCGGATCGCTCTCGGTTCTACTCTTCCTGGGGGCCGGGATTTTTCTCGGGTTCGCAACGTTCGTAGTTCTAGCGGTCTTCTGGCAAGAACGGTTGATGCGAGTGGCTGAATGGGCAGTTCCACAGTTCATGGGAGAGCATTTGCGCCGCAGCATGCTCGGGATCCTGAACGGTATCATGACCGGATTTACGGCTATTGGTCGACAGCCAAAGAACTTGCTCCCCATAATTAGCCTATCGTATGCTGCAGCGCTGCTAGATGCTGGTGTGTTTTACCTACTTTTCTTAAGCGTTGGGAATCCCGTCCGGCCGCTGGTCTCGCTGACCGGGTACGCGCTGTTCGCGCTTACATTCATTGTGCCTGGAGCGCCAGGCTACATTGGCAGCATGGAAGCCTTTGGTTCGCTGGTTTTCGGCGCGGCGCTTGGGATCCCGCAAGCCGCCTCCGCCAGCGTCGTGCTCATATTTCACGCACTCAATGCGCTCATACTCGGCATCTTCGGAGGGATTGCAATCTGGGCGCTGGGTTTCCGACCGTCAACCGCATTTCGAACAGTCGTCGACCCGCGGTCGATAGCAGGCACCTCCTCCACGGAACCACAACCTACTGCAGAAGGCTAGACCAAGCATTCAAAATTTCTATCTACTTAAAAGAGGGATATTTAGGATTCTCAACGCTCAGAAATTCACCAATCGAATCCTGTAACTGCTGCGCCGAAAATGGCTTCTTCAGAAAGCCAGAAGCACCGGCGCTTACTGCCTTTTCGCGGGTCTCTGTATATGCCGTAACCACCAGGACCGGGACCGCACGGAACTCCGCATTCGCACGAAATTCGCCTAGAGAAGGTGATGCCATCGATTTCTGGCATCATCACGTCCAGCAAAACCAGATCGGGCGTAATGTGACCGAGCAACTCCCAGGCATCCTCTGCGCTGTTCGCAGGGAACGAGTCGAATCCGTACTCGCCCAACACCATTGCCATAACTTTAGTGTAGGCTTTCTCGTCGTCGATGACCAAAACAGCTGGACGATCGGTACGTTGCTGGTCGTTTTCTTGATCTGGCATACAACCGCATTCTAGACCAGAGCTGGCTCTACGCACCTTTCGTCTACCTTAGGCTGGCCCAACCGCCTCTCTCCGCTGGCCTACACGCACAAACACTCCACTTGGGGATTCTGTAAGTTTTTCGGAAGCTATAGGGTAGTGCGCCGGTGATATGGTGTGGGCGCACGCACGCCCAGCCTGCCAAAGTCAGGGATTCCAGTGACTATTCCTTGCCTGGAAGCTTGGCTCGCTAGGGGTGCGCCAGGCTGTGACACACTCCGCAAGTTAGCTTTCCAGTCGCAGGGTGTCTCTGGATCATGCTGCCGCATAAATAGAGATGAAAAAGCTAACCATGAGCCCGATATTACGCCTCGCAGTGGCCGGTTTCCTCATCACGTCCATCATCGGCCTCGCCATCGCTGGCTTCCTCGCTACACGATTCAAAGGCGAAATCATGGGTTTGGAGGATGCGGGCCAGGCGAGCCTCCAAAGCTCTGAAGCAACTGCCGAGGGGCTCCCCGCATCCATCCTGGAACGACTCGTCCGCGACTATCAAACTGTCACGTACGCCGCGATCGCCGGCGGGTTCGTTTTGCTCTTCATGAGCCTCACCACCATTGCAGTCTACGGGCAGCGGACTATTGGTCGCGAACGCAACAAATTGCGCGGCCGGAACACCGAGCTGCTGTCATCCATCGACCAGCTAAAAAATAATCAGGAACGCCTCAACCAGACTCTCAACTACGCAGGCGAGGGAATCTGCAGCCTCGACGCTGAAGGTCGTATCACTTTCGCCAATCAAGCCGTTACACGCATGACCGGGTGGAAATTCGCTGAGCTGATTGGGCGCCCCATGCACGCCACGCTTCACCAACCGAAGGCCGATGGGACGCCATTCCCCGAAGAAGATTGCCTGATCTGCCAGACCTGGCAGAAAGGCGTCGAGCACACAGTCGCTGATGAAATCTTCTGGCGCCGCAATCTTTCTAGCTTCCCTATCGAATACGTAAGCACGCCGATCTACGATGGGGCAGATCTTGCCGGAGCGGTGGTTGTGTTCCGCAACGTCACCGAACACAAGCGCGCCACCGAGGCGCTTCGCGTATCGGAAAACTTCTCCGAAACGATCCTCACCAGTGTTAACGAAGGCATCATCGTCTACGACCGCGAGCTCCGATACCGAGCCTGGAACAAGGTCATGGAGGAGTTCACCGGATTACCCAGCGGACAGATTATTGGCAGCTCGGCGCTGGACCTATTCGCACAATTCATGCTTCCGGGTATCGAGCATCTTCTGGTGCGAGCCCTGCGCGGCGAACGCGTGACCTCTGAAGATACTCACTACCAGGTCCCTCAGACCGGTCGAGAGGGCTGGATGTCGGCTACGTTTTCGCCGCATGCTTCGCCCGAGGGTGAGACCATCGGCGTGGTTGGAATTGTGCGCGACATCACCGCCCGAAAGCTGGCAGAAGAAGACCTCCGAGGGAGCGAGGAACGTTACGCCCTGGCGGCGGACGCGGCCAATGATGGTCTTTGGGACTGGGCGCTGTCGGAGCAGAACATCTACTACTCCGCGCGTTGGAAGTCCATGCTCGGCTACGACGACGAAGAAGTCTCGGACTCTACCGAGGAGTGGTTCAGCCGGGTGCACCCCGAAGATCTAGCAGATTTCAACGCCGCTATTGGAAAGCACATCCAGGGTGAGACCCCTCACTTCGAGAGCGAGCATCGAATGCTGCACGCGGACGGCTCATACCGATGGATGCTCACTCGTGGACTCGCAATGCGAAGTGAGGGGGGTGAGGCGTACCGGATGGCGGGGTCGCAAACCGACATCACGGAGCGAAAGCGGGCCGAGGAGCAGCTCCTTCACGACGCGTTCCACGATGGCCTCACCGGTCTCCCCAACCGTGCGCTCTTCACAGACCGCCTGGATCGCGCGCTCGAACGCGCTAAAAGGCGAGACGATTTCACAGTCGCAGTACTATTTCTCGATCTAGACCGGTTCAAGGTTGTGAACGACAGCTTGGGTCACATGACAGGCGATCAGCTCCTCATTGGAGTTGCACGCCGGCTGGAAAGTTCGCTGCGCCACGTTGACACTGTCGCTCGGCTTGGCGGGGATGAATTCGTCATTCTGCTCGAGGACATCGAGGACATAAACCAGGCAACGCAATCCGCCGAGCGAATTCAGGCACAGCTTCGGGAGCCCTTCATTCTGGATGAAAGCGAAGTCT
>CBDTZL010000112.1:0-7515 GCA_965364895.1 uncultured bacterium | reverse complement strand
GGGCGTAGGGAAGCGAGCTTCCTGAAGCAGCAGAGAGTGACGGTCCCGCAGAGCTCGGATTTCCTTCGTAGATAGGTATTCTGCTAAATCCGAGCATAGCGACCCCAAATCCTCAAGCTGGGGCGATAGCTTCTTCAAATCCTCAGCTAAAGCCGCGGGAATGGTTTGGCCTGCAAAGTCCCAGATGACTGTCCGGAGCTTGTATTCCTCATGAAAGCAAAGGCCATGATCGATCAACTGGATACGGCCATCGGGCAGGAGAGCCACATGACCCGCCTTGCGATCGGCGTTGTTGATCAGCGTGTCAAAGATCACTACTGGCTGCAGGAACAGCTTTTCAGCCTCCCGAATCGTGAAATAGTTAAGCGACGGCTCCATATCGAAATAAAGCTGAAGGGACCCACCGCCCTCCGGGCCGTCCTTCCGTAGGACAGTAGGTGGAACGAGATCCCATCCGAGAGCCTCGCTAACCAGGAAAGCAGCCACCTCCCGTTGGGCAAGCGTGTTCGCTGGAAAATCCCACAGCGGCTTCTCTCCAACGGAGGGCTTATAAACCGCGGCTAGCGGGCCGTTTTCGGTACCTACCTCAACCAGGAAAGTGTAATTTGAGCCCCAGGCAAACTGCCCCTGGAGACTGATATCACCCGTTCGAAGGGATTGCAATTCTGAGCTGGAGCCCATAACGGTGGAAATTTAAATCTTGTGCCCGTTGCTCTTGGGGCAAAAGTGGCCCTCTGGGTCTTTTGGCTCACCGCAGTTGCCGCAGATGGGACGGCCCCGGCTTGCCACATCAAGCCCCCAACTGCACATCGCGCGCAGCTGTGACCGCGTGCACCAAAAGCGCACGACCTCGGAGCCCTCGTCTTCCGATTCGAGCTGTCTCGCGACGAGAATCAGCCGGTCGCTCTCCTCATCGTAGCCGAGCCCGATTTGACCGACGCGGAACATTGGATCCAGAGGCTGCTCCAACTCCATCTCCGCGCTGTCGTATTCCGCCGAGGCCTCCGGAAGATCCAGCAAACGATTCTCCAGCTCGTCAA
This sequence comes from uncultured bacterium, assembly GCA_965364895.1. GTDB lineage: Bacteria > Chloroflexota > Anaerolineae > Anaerolineales > E44-bin32 > JADFRG01. Next base: position 6,475 of record CBDTZL010000112.1, on the reverse strand, counting down.
GGAACTCTTCCAGGCCGATCGCAAGCGACTGGACTTGATGCTTCTCAACGAGAAGCGATATTAGACGGCTCTCGTATCGGGCTTGAATGTAAAAAACGCGTTTTCCAGGAGGGCCAACGGCTCCGGTAGTAATTCGGCTGACTGGGTTGAGCTCAATTTCCATGTTGAGGGGTGCTACGGGGACGGCGGCTGAAGTATAGCATTCAGCCGAATCAGCCTGGCGGAGCCCTCCTTGAAAGACAATTCTGAGATCGAGCTGGGCCCGATTTCGAGCCGCTGAAACGAATCGATCGGCATACCGACATAATGTGCGATCGCTAGCTTGATCGGATCGGCGTGAGATACGCAGGCGATCGTGCCGGAATGATTGGCACGTACGGTTTCCAATGCGTCAACGACGCGGGTTTGCGCTTCCAGGAACGATTCCCCATCTGGAAAGCGTGCCAGCGAGGGGGTGCGTTGGATCGTTGGCCACAACTTCCGCCTGCGAGCCGCACGCAGGCTCAGCCCTTGCCAGCGGCCGATGTTGATTTCAATAAGGCCTTCCAGGGAGACAACCTCCAATCCCTGCGCAGCGGCAATGGGTTTGGCGGTCTCGGCCGCTCGTTCTAATGGACTCGAATAGACCGCCTGAAGTTTGCCGGTCTTGAGTTCGGCGGCGACCTGCGCAGCCTGCTCCCGGCCAACATCATTTAAGTGCACTCCCGGAAGCCGTCCAGCCAATTTCCCCTGCTTTACGTAGTCATTCAGGCCATGTCGGATGAGGTAAATGACCGTCATGAGGCGCCGCCCGAATGGTGCCGCTTGAGAGCTTGAATTTCGGATTCAGAGAGATCTGGGACCTCGGTGAAATCCTCAAACTCCAACGCTTGGCGCTGGGCACGTCGCCATCGCTCGAGTCGCTCCGAGACCTCCTGCTCGTACCCAAGATCGGAGGGCGTGTAAAAGTAGGTGCCGAGCATTTGATCTGGCAGGTAACCCTGGCCAATGAAATGTCCCTCGTGATCGTGGGGGTACTCGTAGTCGGACCCATGTCCAAGTGCGGCTGCATCTCGATTTGAGTCCTTGAGATGATCTGGAACATCAACCATTCCACGCTCTTCAATTGACTTGTAGGCCTTGAAGTAGGCGCCCGCCGAGTTTGACTTTGGCGCGGTTGACAGATATAGAGTGGCTTCTGCGAGCGGGTAGACCCCTTCCGGCAAGCCGATAAATTGGAAGGCCTGCATTGCAGCCGAAGCCACTACCAGCCCCATCGGATCCGCCAGTCCAATATCTTCGGAAGCCAATATCAACAGCCTTCTGAGGATGAAGCGAGGGTCCTCGCCGGCGTACAGCATCTTAGCCAGCCAGAATAGAGAGGCGTCTGGATCGGATCCCCTCACCGATTTAATGTAGGCGGAAATGGTGTCATAGTGGGCGTCGCCGTCCTTGTCGTACAGCACTGCACGCCGTTGAATAGATTCCTGGGCAACTTCAAGCGTGATCTGAATGGTGTCACCGGGTGTGGAGTCGACCGCCAGCTCCAACGCATTCAGTGCGTTGCGGGCGTCCCCACCGGAAACACGGACCAGGTGGGCCTTGGCGTCTGAATCAATCCTCACATCCTTTGTGCCGTAGCCGCGCTGTTCATCTGCGAGAGCGGCTTCGATGATTCGTTCGACATCGTCATCTTGAAGCGACCGCAGCTGAAATACCCGCGAGCGTGACACCAATGCTCCGATGACTTCAAAATATGGATTCTCGGTGGTGGCGCCGATAAGCGTAATCAGGCCTTGTTCGACATGGGGCAGCAGGGCGTCTTGTTGAGCCTTGTTCCAGCGGTGAACCTCGTCGACGAACAGAATGGTGCGTTGATTGTGGTACTTGCGGCGCTCCTCGGCGGCTGCAATAACCTTTCGGAGTTCGGGCTTCCCTGCCAGCACCGCGGAAAGGTTTTCGAATACCGACGAGGTTGTGTTGGCAATGATCATTGCCAGAGTGGTCTTGCCGGTGCCGGGAGGTCCCCACAAGATGATCGACGAGAACAAGCGGTCGCTCTCAATCGCTCTACGGAGCAGCCGTCCCTCCCCGACAATATGCTCCTGCCCCACGAAATCGGCCAGCGTCTTGGGCCGCATTCGCGCGGCAAGCGGAGCCTCTTCAGCAAAACGCTCGCTCAAAGCGTGATCAAAGAGGTCCACAGGGCGCATGTCGCGCATTGTACCAGTCGCTATGATAAGATGGCCGCGTTTTGCACGGAGCGGTGGAAGGTGAGATTCGGCTTGCCTCCGCCTCGCCACGAAGGCTGGAATTGCTTCAACTTACTGGCCTGGAGGTGCGAGTCACGGCGGCGGATGTCGATGAGCGCAGGCTGCGGGACGAAGACCCGCAAGCTATGACGCGTCGATTGGCGCTGGCTAAGGCAAAGGCCGTGGATAGCAAAGGCGGGTTGGTTTTAGGGGCAGACACCATCGTGGTCGATGGCACTGAGGTGCTCGGCAAACCAAAGGACTACGACGAGGCCAGACAGATGCTCGAATCGTTGCGCGGCCGGAACCACCAGGTCATCACCAGCATCGCAATAATCGATCCGGATTCAGGATTGGAGCTGGTAGATACTTGTAAAAGCAATGTTCCGATGCGACAGTACAGCGACTCGGAGCTCGAGCAATTTTTAGCGAACGGTAGGCCCATGGACAAGGCCGGGGCATATGCCATTCAAGATAAGAACTTTGTGCCGGTCGACAAGGATCATATGAAAGATTGCTTCGCGAACGTAATGGGGCTGCCGCTGTGTCACGTGGCGCGTAATCTCCCGGTGGCGGCGCCGGCGGATGTGCCGGCCGCGTGCCAGGCCCACACCGGTTATCAATGTCCAATTTACTCGGATGTGCTCGAGGGAAGATTGTGAAGCTAATTGCGCCGCGTCTCTTCTCGGATCCTCTGCGGACCTCCCTGCTGCCAATGGCGCTTGGGGTTTTTGCGAGTCCTGTGCGATTCTCCTTGAAGACGGTGGCGTTGGGTCTTGTCGCATTACTTCTTACGGCTTGCGGAACGCCTGCGTCTTCCTCGCCCGGTTCCCCCACCGAGCTTCCAGAGCCGCTGATCCTGACCGATTCGGCTCCTGATCCCGAGCAAGCCGCACGCGATTACCTGAATGCCTGGAAAGTGCGCGATTACGACAGTATGTACAACATGCTCAGCCCGCTGACCCAGGATGGGATCACGCAGGAAGCCTTCGCAGAACGATACGACCAGATTTGGAAAAGCGCGGCGCTGACCGGGCTGGACTACGAAATCGTGTCGTCATTTGTCCTGAACCCACGTCAATCTCAGGTTCGCTTGCAAACCGCGCTGCACAGTCTGGCGGCCGGCGATATCAATCGCGATCTCCAAATGGATCTGACCCTGGTTGATGATGCCTGGACCGTCGCCTGGAGCGATGGCCTGATCCTTCCGGAATTAGAAAGCGGCCGGAACTTGTTCCTGGACGTCGTCACGCCTACCCGGGCTAACATCTACGATCGGAACGGGTTGGCCTTAGCGGCTGATTCGGAAGCGGTCGCGCTGTGGATCGTTCCTAATCAAATCGGCGACGAGGATGCGGAGCTCGATATGCTCAGCACGCTCAGACGCCTGATGGATTACCCCTCCAACGACTCGATCCAATTTCTATATGATCAAATCCGAGGCACAGACTTCCGCGTCAACTTAGGAGAGGTGCCGCTCGAAGCGTTCCAACAGGTGCAGGGCACCCTCGCAAGCGTGGGAGGCGTGCAGTGGGGCAACTACGACACGCGCCTGTATTTTGAAGGCGGACTAGCGCCCCATTCTTTAGGCTATATCACCTGGATACAGGAAGAGGACCTGCAGGACTACCTGGTGCAGGGCTATCAGGGCGACGAGTTCGTCGGGCAGATCGGCCTGGAATATTGGTATGAGGAGCCGCTGCGCGGCAGGCCCGGCGGCACGCTATACACGACTGACGCCGCGGGCCGGCCAAATACTGCTATCGCTTCGCAAGAGTCTGAGCCTCCCTTCGCCGTATACACCACACTCGACCGCGAATTGCAGGTCCACACGCAGCAAGCGCTGGAAGATAGCGATCTCACCGGGGCGGTTGTAGTTCTCGATCGAGACACCGGCGCGGTGCTGGCGATCGCCTCGACGCCAGATTTCAATCCCAATCTCTTCGACACAGGCAATCCCAACAGCGCCTCTGGCCTGTCAGAAATGTTCCAGACCCCGAATGATCCGTTGCTCAACCGAGCCACTGTGGGCGCCTATGCTCCCGGATCGGTATTCAAGACGATAACCATGGCCGCCGCGCTCGAATCGGGCGTCTACGAGCCGGACACGATTTACAACTGCGGACTTGAATTCAAGGAGTTGGGTGGGATAACCCTCTATGACTGGCGTTTTGAGAAGGGCTTGGGAGGCTGGGGTGATATTACGCTCCAGGAGGCCCTAGAGCGATCCTGTAATCCTTACTTCTATCATATCGGGCTGGACCTCCACAATCGTGGGCTCGAGACGGCGATCTCCGACATGGCAAAAGGTTTTGGCCTCGGTTCCGCGACTGAAATTGAGATCAGTGAGCAAGCAGGCCTGGTCCCGGATCCTGAGACCAAGCTAGCGTTATTCGAGCAGGAATGGGCACAAGGTGATTCAGTTCAGCTCGCGATCGGACAAAGCTTCCTGCAGGTAACTCCGCTGCAGGTGGCACGCATGATAGCCGCCATCGGAAATGGGGGCACACTCTACCAGCCTCAGATCGTGGACCGGGTCGAAAGTGCCGAAGGGGAAATCCTTTCAGAGTTCGAGCCCATCGTGCAGGGTACGGTTCCGGTCAGTGCCGAGAATTTGGAAGCCATCCAGGAGGCCATGGTAGGCGTAGTTCGTGATTCCAAAGGCACCGCCCGAAGCGTATTCCTCGGCCTCAATCTCGATATCGCAGGCAAAACGGGCACCGCCCAGACCGGAGACTTTACCGACCCGCATGCCTGGTTTGCGGCTTATACGTTCGAGGAGCGTGAGGACATTCCGGACATCGTCGTGATTGTCGTCCTTGAATTCCAGGGCGAGGGATCGGAGTGGGCTGCACCTGTTGCGAGGCGAGTGATCGAGTCCCACTTCTTGGGGCAGCCAATCAAACGCTACCCTTGGGAAGAACGAATCAGGATCCCCGCGGTCCCCGATCCCGAATCCGAAGAGGGCGAAGGGGAAGAAGAGAGCTGAGTGGCTCAACGGATAGCCAGTCTCTCCCTACTTCAACGCAGCTCAGCCAAACTCGTCCACAGCTCAAATAGTCTCGCCCGCAACTCAACCAAACCCCTCCGCAATTTCGTTATTCTTTTCCGCAACTCGATCGATTTCAAATGATGGACGAACTCACCCCAGGCCTCGTTTTGCGCGCTCGAGCGGGATTTTATGATGTGGAAACCGAGCAAGGAATGGTCCAAGCGCAGATCCGGGGCCGTCTTAAGCGGGAGGTCGACGAAATTGCGATCGGCGACCGAGTTCAGGTCCGCGAAGCAGAGGGCGGCAAGGTGATGATTGAAGACGTGCAGCCACGAGACCGTGTGCTCTCTCGCCGCAATCCGGGAAGAGAGAAGGAACAAGTGCTGATTGCTAACCCGGATCAAGCGGTGTTTGTTTTTGCCAGTGCGGATCCAGATCCGAACTTCCGCCTGATGGATCGTCTGCTAGTGATGGCAGAGAGCGCAAAGATACACGCAATCATATGTGTCAATAAGGTGGATCTGGTGAAGCTCAAGAGTGCGAAGGAGGAGTTCGGCGAGTACAGTGATATGGGATACCTCGTGCTCTACACTTCGGCAATAAAGGGAAAGGGGATAAGGGCGCTGCGCAAGCAGCTGAGAGACCAAATTTCCGTGTTTGCCGGCCCGTCCGGTGTGGGAAAATCCACTCTTCTAAATGCCGTTCAGCCCGGGCTTGGGCTTCGTACCAAAGAAGTCAGCGAGGTCGGCCTGGGCGCACACACCACCGTGGTTCGGGAGCTACTGGCGTTGGAGGGTGGGGGGTATGTTGCCGACACGCCCGGGCTGCGAGCGTTTGCACTTTGGGATATTGAGCCTGAAGAGCTGGATGGCTACATGCCGGATTTGGCTGCACTCGTCGATCTATGCGAATTCAACGATTGCACGCATATGCATGAGCCGGGTTGCGCGGTGAAGGCAGCAGTTGAGGATGGCCGTCTCAGCCCCGAACGTTACGATTCATACCTGAGGATGCGGGAAGGCGCAGTCGATTAGGGAGAAACTCCAGACAGGCCACCGCGAAGGTCAGCGCCACGCCCAAGGTGCTGACCAACTCCCACAAAAGCCAAAAGCAGCTAAACCTCCCGAAGGGCCCGGTCGAGCGCGTCCGTGAGTTGTAAGGCGTGCCTCTCATCGAAGACCAGCGGCGGGCGGATTTTTAGCACGTTTGCGTGAGGACCGTCGACTCCCACCAGCACCCCTAGATCTCGCAT
>CBDTZL010000111.1:0-7526 GCA_965364895.1 uncultured bacterium | reverse complement strand
ATGTTACGGAGCACAAAGTCGTGCAGGATCAAACCGCCCTCTTCAAGTACGGCTTCCAGGGCCTGCTCGATCAAGGCGCTCAGCGCAAAACGCTGCGTGCTGTAGACCTCCTCGATGCCAAATTGCGAAACCGCATCTCGGATGATACCGCGCGCTTGCGGACGGATGAGATTGTCTACGTAGCGCCCCTGCCACAGCTTGTGCGTGTTTACAACATCTGACGGGTCCAGGGCGAAGATCACCGAGGCGTCCACCCTGACCACCTGGCCGTCGGAAGTCCGCGCCTCCACGGAATCATCGCCCACGATCTGGCCTTCCTGCGGCGCGATCGACATGGTGTAGGTCTGGCGTTCTATCGGGTAGTGAAGCACATTCTCAAGGAAAGGCACCACGAAATTCAGCCCCGGCTGTAGCTCTATCGGCCGGATACCCTCATCCAGAGCCGAGATCACAACTCCGCGATCGGTCGGCTGGACAAAGATTATGGCCGCAGAGATGATGGTGGCGATAAGCGCCACCGAAATTGACCCGATGATGAGCCCGATGGCTCCCCGGAAGGGTTGCCCGCGGGTCGCACGGACAACCGCAAGTCCAATAACTGCAATCGTCACGATCCAAGCAATGGTGGCGATTGCGCTAACGACGGCACCTACATTCATTTGCTCCTCCTTATTTCCAAAAGCCGTTAAAAAAGCCCCAATTAGGGCCTCGGGGCGATTTTACCATGGGGCTCGTGCCGCTGAATTGCCGGCCGAGTTTCTAATCGACTTCTTACTACGCCCCTCAAGATTGCCGAGGCTTGCTGGATTCCAACGCAAATGGGGCGGTCTAATTGCGCAGCCCCCGTAGCAAAGATTTGATTTGCAAATTTCTAGGACGGTTCCCGCTCGATCATCAACGTCACGGGCCCATCATTCTCAATCTCCACCAGCATATCGGCCCCAAATGCTCCCGTTCTCGTCTCGACCCCCTCCCCCTGGAGAAATTGAGCAAATCTCTCTACAAGTGGTTCCGCGATCTCGGGGTGAGCGGCATGGACAAAGCTCGGTCGGCGCCCTTTGCTCACATCGCCGTAGAGTGTGAACTGGGACACTACTAAGGCGTTCCCGCCGGAATCGAGCAGGGAACGGTTCATCTTTCCGGCGTCGTCTTCAAATATTCGCAAATTGGCGCATTTACCTGCTAGCCAGCGTGCTTCCTCTTCGGAATCACCATCTCCGACCCCAAGCAAGATAACCATGCCCGGCCCAATCTCTGCCAGGGGATTTGCGCCGACGCTTACGCGACCGCGTCGGACGCGCTGGACGAGTGCCCTCACTAGCTAGTCCGCGGCCGGAGCCGGTGCTACGGCCTGAACCAACCCGAGTACTTCGCCCTCTTCCGCGTGCCTGCCCGTCTTCAGTTTCGAGTAGACCAGCTTGCTATCAACCGTAATCTCATACTTCCCGCCATCCGATGGGATCAGCTCGATTGACTTGATGTCGTATTCAAATTGCTTGGTTAGATCTGCCATCAGACCGATGGCTCTATCTGTGTAGTGTCAAACCGCGCAGTAGACAATAGAAATTTCCACTTTGGCCTCCTTGTAAGGCTTCAATTCTACTATCTGTCAATAATCTAAGGGTATCTTCAGGTTGCTTGGGACTTATGAGATAATGCAAATAGAAATTGCGAGTCTACGGAGGTGTACGATGCGAAAGTTTGCGTCATTTGTGTTCGGATCGGTGATGGGAGCAATGTTCGGGGCGGTAGTCGCCCTGCTGATCGCTCCTAGTTCGGGTGAGGAACTACAGGCGCGGGCAAGAGAGCGAGTCTTGACCCTGCGCGATGAAGTTCAAAACGCTTATGAAGTCAGGACGGCACAGCTTCAAGCAGAGTTGGATGCATTGAGTTCGAACCCGGAAGGGGACGAGCAGCCCCCCGATTCAAAGTAACCGATCCAGAATCGAGAAGTCGGGTCCAATCTAGGGCCCGATTTTCGTTTAAAGCAAGATCGCCCACTCCTACAATCATTGGAGATCTAGGAGGGGGGAGCTCCTGATCGCCCGAAAGCCTTCTCATTCTGTTCGCTTCTTGGCCAGCGTCTCGTCGTCCGGGCGTACGATCGGAAGGCGGACGGTGAAGCGACTGCCCTGTCCCACCTCGCTCTGCGCTTTCAAGCTCCCGCCGTGTGCCTGCACGATCTCCTGCGAAATCGCCAACCCCAGCCCCGCCCCACGCGGCCCGCTTCCTGAACGCGCCTTGTCGAGTTGATAAAAGCGCTCGAAGATTCGAGAGAGCTCTTCCGGAGGAATGCCGGAGCCCGTGTCATCGACATGCACGGACACCCAGCCGGAGCCCGTCTCAGCCTTAAGCCTCACGCTTCCGCCCTCAGGGGTATGTGTGAGGGCATTGTCGATCAGGTTCGTGAATACTTGAGCGAGTCGATCTCCATCTCCAATCAGCGAAGGGAGGGAGGTCGCCTCGTTCTGGAGCTGCACGCCTTTATCGGCGGCCTTTAGCTTGAGCCGCTCCACGATCGCGGACAGTACGGCCTCCAGGTCAACCGGTTTTCTTTCGAGAGGAGCTTGGCCAGTATCCATACGGGCCAAATCCAGCAGCTCCTCCACCAGTCTTCCAAGGCGCTCTGACTCCCCATGGATAACGCCCGCCGCGCGCTTGGCGTCCGGCGCGGTGCCATCCAAAATGGCTTGTGCGTATCCCTGAATGGAAGTGAGCGGCGTCCGCAGTTCGTGAGAAACATTTGCGACAAAATCCCGCATGGCTTGTTGGCTACCCTGAACCTGCTCCACCATCTCATTAAAAGAAGTTGCCAGGCTGTGGGCTTCATCTGGTCCTGATGGGGTCAGCCGCAACTCGTAGTCGCCGGCTGCTACCGATCGAGCTGCTTGAGCCGTGTTCTGTAGCGGAGCCGATACCCAGCGCGAAATCAACCACGCAAACACAACCGAGGCGCCCAGCGCCACAAGCGCAGCTCTCAGAATGAGCGGCAGCAGGAACTCCTCACCCAATGCCGCTAACGGGCTAGGTCTCGGCGCCAACAGGACCAATGCACGACCCTCCTGGAGCGGCTGGCTCACATAGAGCCATCGGTTTAGGAATCCCCCGTAGCTGCCACGGGTTGCTGCATCAGCAGAGCCCACACCTTGGATGACCTCTGAGGGCGGCGCCTCTGCACCCGCGCGAGTGTCGGCGAGAATCTCTCCATCGCGACCCACGATCAGGCCGCGCGCATTCGCCACACCAAGGTTCCGGAAAGCCGAATTCAGCCGATCGGTTCCAAGGAACTGCTGGACTCGCGGCCCGCGTTCAGCCACGAGTTCCGCCGCGCCTTCAAGACGAGCGGTCGTTTGTCGATCCAATTGTCGGCTATTAATCAGGAACAACAGCAGGCTGGCGGCAACGATGATCAGCACCAGGGCGCTGACGAGCATGTGGGTCAGCAGCAGGCGGGATCGCAGCGAGCGAAACATTAGACGACCAACTTGTACCCTACTCCGGTAACGGTCTCGATCTTTACCTGGCTCCCTTTTATGCGCTTCCGCAGGTGAGCCACGTGCACATCCACCGTTCGAGTCTGGCCGTAGAAGTCGTATCCCCAGGCGAGATTGAGCAATTGTTCACGGCTGAGCACAATTCCCTGGTTTTCTGCCATTGCCTGGAGCAGATCAAATTCCTTCGCCCGAAGCTCCACCTGCTCTCCACTGACCGTCACCTCCCTGCGGGCCGGGTCGATGCTCAAATCTGCCAGGTGGATGGGTTTGTCGGTTTGACGCGTCGATCGGTCGGTCCTACGCAGAATGGCCTTGATGCGGGCGACCAATTCGCGCGGATTGAAAGGCTTGGTGAGGTAATCATCAGCCCCAAGCTCCAAGCCTACGATCTTATCGACATCGTCATCTCGAGCGGTGAGCATGATGATCGGAACATCCGAATGCAGCCGTGTTTGGCGACACACTTCAAACCCGTCAACTTCAGGAAGCATAAGATCCAGAACCACCAGCGACGGCTCAAGCTCCTTGATCCGTTCTAGCGCTTGAGCACCGTCGAAGGCCGAGTCAACTCGATAGCCCTCCCGCTCCAGGTACATGGTGGCTAAATCCACAATGTTGGGCTCATCGTCCACAACTAAAATGCGTTCGCCTGCCATTCATGTACTCCTAATCCGGGCCGGTAGCCCGGGTTACATAGGTTCAAATATGCCTGCGTTAAGCTCTGAGCGTGTCCGACTTTGTCGGGTACCCAGGGCCCCGCACCCTCCCCAGCCGAGCGGGGTTCCTGCGTTTCTGAGGGACCCCCGTATCGCAAGTCACATGTTCCTTCGCAGCATCTATGTGCTTATGTAAACTAATCTGCTGCTATTTGCCAGCGTTATCCAACCAGGCAATCGCCTCAATCTCAACGGATGCGCCGCCAGGCAATGCAGCTACCTGAATAGTTGAGCGGGCCGGTGGATCGTCGGCGAAAACCTCACCATAAACTTCATTCATTGTGGCAAACTCTTGTAAATTTGTCATGAAAACCGTAGTTTTCATCACGCTTCCCAGCGAGCTGCCCCCTGCTTCGAGGACCTTACTCAGGTTGGCTAGCGCCTGCCGAGTTTCTGCGGCAACGCCGCCTTCCACCATAGATCCCGTTTCGGGATTAGTGCCGATTGTGCCGGAGGCAAACACCAATCTTCCGGCTCGAATTCCGGGCGAATATGGGCCTAGTGGCTTGGCTCCCCCCTCTGGGACTATCACCGTTCGCGTGTGATCAATCATTGAGCATCTCCCTTCACGCTATTTAATTGTTTCGAGGCATCGGAGTTATAAGAATAAATTCGTTCTAGGTGACGATGTTGATCAGCTTGCCGGGAACAAAGATGATCTCCTTCGCTTGCTTACTTTCCAGATGGCGAGCCACGGATTCGCTGGCCAGTGCGATTTCTTTAGCCTGCTCTTCCGAGATGTCAGCCGGAGCCGCGACTCGATCGCGCACTTTACCGTTCACCTGAATAACCAGCGTAATCTCATCTTCTTTGGCCAGTTGCTCATCGAAATCCGGCCATGGCTCTCGATGGATCGAGTAGGACTTGCCAAGTCGCTCCCACAGCTCCTCCGTCATATGCGGTGTTACGGGAGCCATCAACAGCAGCAACGTTTCAACGGCCGTGTTGAACTCCTGAGTGCCGACCAATCCATCATCCTGTGCCGATCCGATGGCATTGCTCAGCTCCATCAATTCTGAAACAACTGTATTGAAATCGAAATTATCGAGATCGTGCGATACGGCGCGTATGGTCTGATGGACCTTTCGTGTCAACCGTTGTGCGGCATGGGCATTTCCATCGCCGGGCTCAGCACCAGCAGTTTCTTGAACAAGCGACCAGACGCGGTTCAGCCAGCGCACGACGCCGTGGATGTTGTCCGCATTCCAGGCGCCTCCTTCTGCCCAGCGATACCCGAACATGAGATAGGCCCGTACCACATCGGCCCCATAGCTAGCTACTTGTTCATCGGGGTCAACTACATTCCCTCGGGACTTGCTCATCCGTCGACCGTCAGCACCCAATATTTGGCCTTGATTGCGGAGCTGTAGCATCGGCTCCGAACCCTTCAGGATGCCCATATCGCGGCCCGCCTTATGAAAGAAGCGAGTGTAGATCAGGTGCATCGTGGCGTGCTCAACACCGCCGGTATAGGTGTCAACTGGCATCCAGTAATCATATTCTTCGGGGTCGAAGGGCCCTTTGTTGTAATTCGGGCTCAGGTAACGCAGGTGATACCAGGAGGAGCACATGAAGGTATCCATGGTGTCCGTATCGCGTTCGGCTGGCTTTCCATCGATCGGGCAGGTGGTGAGCTTCCATTCTGGATCAAGCTTCAGAGGGCTTTGCCCAGTCGGCAGCCATTCCACATCGTCCGGGAGCAGCACCGGTAGCTGGTCCTCGGGGACGGGCACCTGACCATGCTCAGGGCAATGAATAATGGGAATCGGCGCGCCCCAGTACCGCTGGCGCGAGATCAGCCAATCCCGAATTCGATAGCCGATGCTTGACTCGCCTACTTCGTTTTGCTCTAAATAGCGGGTCGAGGCTTCAATTGCTTGCTCCTGAGACGTTCCCGTCAACGGCCCCGAATTGATCATCGGGCCGTAGAAAACGACCGCCTCCTCCATCGAAGCGCCGTCCAATTGCTCCCCGTCAGGAGCTTGGATCACCGGTCTGACCTCGAGATCATTTTTCCGCGCGAATTCAAAGTCACGCTGGTCGTGCGCGGGAACCCCCATGATGGCGCCGGTGCCGTACGTCATCAATACGTAGTCGGCTACCCAGACCGGGATACTTTCGCCGTTGACCGGGTTGATTGCATAGCCGCCAGTGAAAACCCCGGTCTTCTCCTTATTCAGCGCTTCGCGCTGAATATCTGTCTGCCGGATCGCCTCCGCCACGTACGCGTCTACGGAACCCTGCTGTTCGGGGGTGGTCAACTTTTGGACCAGAGGATGCTCCGGGGCTAGCACCATAAAAGTCGCTCCCCACAGCGTGTCTGGCCGGGTGGTGAAGATTGAGATCTCGTCTTCCTCTTCCGTTCTAAAAGTGACGTTGGCCCCTTCGCTTCGGCCAATCCAGTTGGTCTGCAGTAGCTTTACATTTTCTGGCCAGTCCAGGCCTGAAAAGTCCAGCAACTCGTCAGCGTAGTTTGTGATTCGGAAAAACCACTGTTCCAGATCTTTTTTGACTACCGGCGTACCGCATCGATCACAGACTCGTTCGTCCCCTATCACCTGCTCGCGGGCTATCACGGTCTGGTCTTTCGGGCACCAATCTACGGGCGCCATCTTCTTGTAGGCCAGGTCGTTTTTGAAAAGCTGCAGGAAGAACCACTGCGTCCAGCGGTAGTAGTCTGGATCAGAGGAGATCGCTTCGCGCGACCAGTCCCACATTGCTCCCATGCTCCGCAGCTGCCGGCGCATGTGATCAATATTCTTGTAGGTCCACTCCTTCGGATGCGTCTTGCGCTCGATTGCGGCATTTTCGGCGGGCAGGCCGAAAGCATCGAACCCAATCGGGAACATCAGGTTGTAGCCTTTGCGGCTCAAATAGCGAGCACGTGCATCAGAAGGGGTCATGATGTACCAGTGGCCGATATGCAAATTGCCGGAGGTATAAGGCAACATGGTCAGAAAATAGAACTTCTCCCGCGTGGGGTCGATCTCGGCTTTGTAAAGCTCGTCCTTCTCCCATCGAGCTTGCCACTTGCGATCGATCGCAGCATGATCGTATCGTGCCACTCGCTCCGCATTTTCTGTCAAGTGCCTGCCTCCTTTCAACTCTCGACCTGTTCAAAAACAAAACGCCCCTCCGCTTCAAACGCGAGGAAGGGGCGCTCCGCGGTGCTGTTTGCTGGTCCCAAAGTGCTGGGACAGGTGGACCCAGTGGGATTCGAACCCACGACCTTCTCAATGCCATTGAGACGCGCTCCCAAACTGCGCCATGGGCCCCTGATTAAACATCCCCCAAAAAACAATGGGGCAGTCCCCAA
>CBDTZL010000110.1:0-7582 GCA_965364895.1 uncultured bacterium | reverse complement strand
GATTCGAGTTCTCGCAGGATGAGCTTGCGGAAATTTTCCCCATATTCTTCTATTTCTTTCACCACCTTACTCCGAAATAGCTTTGCCAAGCCCCGGCGAATAATAGATCCCTGCGGCTGACTGCTTATGCCGATTACTCGTGTACCGCCTTCGATAGGAACTAGGCGAACGGTGAAGATCCCTGACAGTCCGGGACCCATCGGAGATTCATAGGTGTAATACTCAAATGGCCTCCAGTCCAAGATGGTATGGAGGACCTTTTCTTCGCCGTGAGCACAGACGTATACCGATCCCGCGTCTACCCGGCCCGATTTTCTGCCTTCGACCTCCTGTGAGTCAAACCCCATTAGCATCATTCGGTATTCGGGCTTGGTGAAGTAATCCCAGACCAGCGGCGGCTCGGCTGGGATCTCCATATCGATTACAAAATAGGCTTCGTCGGGTTCCACAAACACTCTCCGCCGCTTGCTCTCTCGCTGCCAAATAGGGTCCAGATTCTCCACAAACAGGGTTACCTCCCCGACATCTGGAAATGCCTCCGTGTGTTCCTGCATTTCATCCACGAATTCATGAATACCCAGGGCGTCCACCGCAGCCTGCGTATAGGCCGCGTAGGCCAAGACTCCGGTTTGTTCCTTGATTCGATTCTTCAGCAGTCGGTGAGCGATATTTACGTCGTTACCGACCAATTCCGTATGGCCGGCCATTTCCTGCAGCACATACGTTCCGTAATGAACAAAGAATTTCAGATCCAGGTTGGGGATGTTCTGGCAGGCGTTGCAGGGACACGCCGTATTAAGCCGCATGCGCTGGCGCGCCTCGCGAAACCTCACGTAGGTGTTCTCGATAATCTCCACCATGGTTTGGCCTTGCAGAAAACTGGCTTCCGGAGAGTAGCTGATGACCGCGTCTCCCTCCAACCGCGAAATTACAAGTGGGGGTTTGGTTTGGTCGATCAGCAGGTCCAGCAAGTCTTTGAGGCTGTCCTCTGCGTGCTCAAGTTCTGAGTCGCTGAGGAAGGCCGTGTAGCCCGTAATATCTGCAATAACTAGGTAACCGCGTTCTGCCACAATGCGCGCTTTCTAGTCGGCTCCGGTCTCGGCCAACGATGCTTTTACAGCTTCGGTAATCTGGCCGGGAGCTACGTTCATGGCTTCGGGCCTGACAGCCGTGCCCGACTCTAAGTCCTCCATAATAACTTCCCGCAGTTTGTCCACGCCTTTCTGGCTTTCCCTCGCAAACATTCCAGTCATAAGCTTCACCACGCTGCGCGAAATAGCATTGCCTCCTCGCAATCTGCCACATATGCTGAGCACGCGCGTACCCTGATCCGTGGGAATGAGGCGTATGGTCCAGGTGATCGACGTACCGGCCGGTGTGGGCGATTCGATGGTGTAGTACTCAAACGGCCTCCAATCCAGCACCGGCTGACGGACCTCCGCGTCCCCGTGAGCACAAATGTAGACTGCGCCCTCGTTGATGCGACCTACGCTCTTGTCTCTTATCTCTACGGAGTCGGACCCGAGCAAGATCGATCGGTATTCGGGTTTTGTAAAATAGTCCCAGACGAGGGCAGGTTCAGCTGGAATTTCGGTTTCGAGTACAAATGCAGCCTCGTCAGGTTCCACAAACACCCGTCGGCGATCGCTCTCACGCTGCCAGATAGGTTGGAGATCCTGAACGTAGAGTGAAACCTCGCCCAGATGCTCGTACTCCTCTTTGTGGGTTCGCATCGTCATGCAGAATTCGCCTATCCCCAGCGCCTCCACTGCGGGATGGGTGTAGGCTACGTATGCCTCGATCCCTAGGTCCTGGGCGATCGAATTCTTGGTCAATCTGAACGCCATGTTTACGTCGCTCCCGACGAGCTCCGTGTGGCCGGCCATCTCTTGAAGCACAAAGGCTCCGTGATGAACAATAAATTTGAGATCCAGGTTTGGGATATTTCGACATGCATTGCAGGTACAGCTCGTGTTGAGCTGCATTCGCTGACGCGCCTCTCGGAAAGCCACGTACGTATTCTCGATGATCTCAACCAGGGTTTGGCCCTGGAGGAAGCTTGCTTCCGGCGCGTAACTTATCACCGCGTCACCTTCAAGGCGAGAAATTACAAGCGGGGGCTTGGTTTGATCAATTAACAGGTCCAGCAAGTCTTTCAGGCTATCCTCGGCATGCTCAAGCTCAGAGTCGCTGAGGAAGGCCGTATAGCCTGTAATATCTGCGATGACTAGATAGCCGCGTTCTGCCATAGGTCTATTCCGATGCGCGTCGCCGTCGGTGCGCAGTGAAGCTGCTTAAGTATAAATCAGCGACGATGCGCATGCCTCGGCGGGACCGTTCGGGCTGTGCTATGCTCTCGCCCTCTTCATGAAACCATTAGAGGCACCCGCCCTTATGATCCTGGCGCTTATCGCAGCGGCTTGCGCTGGGCCGACACCAACCCCCGCGCCTATACCCACCTCAACCGCTACACCCGCTCCGTCTGCGACCCCAACCGAGACTCCCACCCCTACTCCTGGGCCCTGCGCCGGCGAGTGGGTCGGAGAGTGGACTCAAGTCCATTTCCAGACCGTAACGGGGGGCATCGTGCTGCCAACCTACACCGTGCAAGGGAAGCTGCTCACCCTAAACGACGATTGCACCTACGTGGAGGACTGGAGTGAGGAGAGCAGCGACATCGAGTGCGATTCGAGCGGCCTGATTGAGGGCGAATACGAGATCAGCGGCAGCGGCGTGGCATTCGTCGCCATCGAAACTGTTGAAGAAGTCAGCTTAGATTGTGGAGGCGGGGCGCAAATTGCAGGAGCTTCTGCTACGACCCCCTTGCACCAGATCGATCCGCCTGGTTATGCGGCGGACCTCTCCGCCTTACCCGGCGAGTTGGCTCTAATAGCCTCGTCCGTATCGAACGAAGGCTTCATCATCGAAGTCTCCCAAGTATTTCAGCCTTAGTCAGGTCGTAACAGCTGTGGGGCGCGCTGCCCAGAGCTCAGCGCCTCAGTTTTCGCTACGCGGCAACATCTTCGGCCGCTGCGGCTCGGGCCAACTCCACTTCCCGCATCATCTGTTCGATGTGGTCCCGATCGTGTCCGCCTGGAAAGTGCAGCAGGTTCGTTCCCAGACGCCACATGACCCCTTTACGAGCCCTGAGGACCTGAGCGGATTCTTCCAGCATGCTGCAGGTCTGCTCTTGAGCGCGCGCCAAGCGCTGCATCAGCAGCTCGATGGTCGGGGTCGTGCTGACAATTGCTCGTAACGACTCTCGCCGATTCTCTCCGCCGCCTGCGGACTGCGGTTCGCCATCCTGAATTAGATCCGTCAACTGCATGATGTTGTATTCTTCGGTTAGTATCAGGTGCGCCAGGTTCTCCTTCACGGACCATCTGTCCTCGGCTGCGATTTCAGCCTCCGATTCGCTGACCCCATCGAGAGCCTGCCTTAGCTCTTCCATCACCTCGCCAGCCACCTTGCGATATTCCTGGGCGAAGACCTCAGGGTCGAGGTCAAGATCCGGTATTGGTCGTCCCATCAGCTCCATCTCAACCTCTTGCTTTTCGGCTCCACGATAAAAGACCACACTGACCGTGTCTCCAGCTCGCCTGCGTTGCAGGACTGGTCCGAGATCTTCCCACGATCTAAGAGAGGTTCCGTCCATCTCCACGATCACGTCGTCGCCCTGCAGACCGGCCTTCTCAGCTCCCATTCCTTCGACCACGTCCGCCAACCGTGTCCCTTCTGTGACCGGTACTCCGATGCTCGCGGCGATCTCTTCATTAAAGTCATTGCCCATAATTCCAAGCATCGGCCTTCGGGTGACGCGTAGATCGGCTCCGGTACGAAAGATAGATTCGAGGTTTTCCAAGCCAGTCTCCCAGCCGCCTGCCGCCAATTCCCGACTCGCGTCCCATTGCTCTCCTTCGCCGAAGCCGGATTGGACCACTTTCACGAGGGTACTCTCCCCTGCTGGCTCCAGGCTAATGGCAACCTGTGTCGCACCAGGAGCGTCCTTTCCGCTCCACGCAAGGACGACCTTATCTGGCTTCTCCATTGTCTCAACTGTCCCAGAGGCGTACCAGCCAGTGTCCCAGCTTAAATGAAAGCTCCCGCCCGGCGTCGCTCGAAAATAAGCCGCGTCCGCCATCCAGTCCCGCCAACCCTGTGAAGTGCTGACGACATAGTACACATCCTCCGGTTTTCCGGAGATCGTCCGCTCGAACTTGATTTCCTTGCCCTCGTTTGCAGCGATCATAATTTCTCCTCACCATCCGGTCGAGATTGGGGCATTCATTTTACCTGCGGCGCACCCGCCAAGTTCAAAATCGTACGGTCAGTTTGCAAGCTGCGCCTGCCAAAGATGCTCATGAGCGTCGATTGTTCGGAGCACCGCTCGAGCCCTTGGTGAGGCCGCTTTGCTATAATACCGGGCCATGGCTCTAACACTTGAAGAGGTACGGGCAATTGCCCACCTCGCCCGACTGCAACTGACGGCTGAGGAGGAAAAGCGCTTTGCCAGTCAGCTATCAGATGTGCTGGAGTATGCTGCGCGCCTGGGGGAAGTCGACACGTCTGACATTCCTCCAACCGCTTCGGTGCTTCCAATGAATGCGCCGCTTCGTCCGGACGAAGTACGGCCGTGTCTGCCTCGCGATCAACTGCTCGCCAATGCTCCGGATGCGGAAGATGGTCTGTTCCGCGTTCCCCGCGTACTCGAACTGGAGCCTTGAGGCGCTCTCTTCCTTTAGAGAGCCAGACCCGATCTCACGGGTTTCTCCTGGAAAGAATTTCCGATGGCGGAGCTAACCGACCTCACCTTGCTTGAAGCCGCCAGCGCTCTGCGTGCCGGCGAAATATCTTCCACCGAACTCACTCAAGCCTGCCTGGACCGCGTTCAGTCCCTTGACGGCCAGGTTCACGCCTTCCTGACCGTCACAGAGGATCTTGCCCTCGCCCAGGCGAAGGCTGCTGACCAACGATTTAGAGCACGCTCGACCGATTCGCTGCCTTTGACGCTTGGGATCCCGATTGCCATTAAGGATGTCCTGTGTGTGGAAGGTGTTCCAACCACATGCGGGTCGAAGATCCTGGAGGGTTTCCGCCCCCCATACTCCGCCACCAGCGTCAGTCGACTGGTAGATGCCGGCGCGGTCATATTAGGCAAAGTAAACACAGACGAATTTGCAATGGGTTCCTCCACAGAAAACTCTGCCTATGGAGTCAGCCACAATCCATGGGATCTCGACCGGGTACCGGGAGGATCGTCCGGGGGTGCAGCAGCCGCGGTCGCGGCGCGGATGTGTTTTGCCGCACTAGGAACCGACACCGGGGGATCCGTGCGCCAGCCGGCGGCCTTCTGCGGAGTGTCGGGCTTGAAAACCTCGTACGGCCGGGTGTCTCGCTACGGGCTAATTGCATACGGTTCGTCTCTGGATACCGTGGGTGGCCTGGCCAGAAATGTGGCGGATTTGGTCCCGATATTTTCGGTCATGGCTGGACACGATCCGCTGGATTCAACTTCTGTACCGGATCCGGTCCCGGAGATCCATCTCAATGGCGCCCCGAAACTCCGCATCGGTGTCCCGAAGGAATACTTCATTGAAGGATTGTCGCCAGAGGTGGCTACCGCAGTGCGCGCAGCGATCGAGACCTTTCGTGAGATGGGAGCTTCCGTTCGGGAAATCAGCTTGCCACATACGGATCTGGCGGTTCCGGTCTACTATCTCATCGCGCCAGCCGAGGCCTCGGCTAACCTGGCCCGATACGACGGAGTGCGCTACGGACCTCGGCGTGGGCCTGGCGAGTATCCAGAGGACTACTTCGTGACCCGCGGCGAATTGTTTGGACCGGAGGTCAAGCGCCGCATCATGCTCGGAACGTACGCTTTATCAGCCGGATATTACGATGCCTACTACGGACAGGCCCAGAAAGTTCGCACGCTCATCAAGGGAGATTTTGAAGCGGCCTTCGAGGAGGTAGACCTAATTGCGTGCCCGGTGACGCCGACCACCGCCTTCGAGATCGGCGCCCACGGGGACGATCCGCTGTCAATGTATCTGGAGGACGTTTTCACGCTTCCTGCTAACCTGGCCGGCATCCCAGGCCTGAGTTTTCCGGTGGGATTCGACTCGGATAACTTGCCTATCGGAATGCAGTTCATGGCTCCCCATCTAGGAGAGGCGCAGCTATTTGCTGCGGCGCATGCCTATCAGTCCGCCGCCACCTGGCACAAAAGTTGGCCCGAACTGTGAGATTGGTTCTTCCCATGGCGGGGCTTGGAACGCGGCTTCGTCCCCACACCTGGTCGAAACCTAAACCTTTGGTTCCAGTCGCTGGGAAGACTGTTTTGGGTCACTTCCTGGATCCAGTGGTCGCGCTGCCAAATCTGGAGGAGCTGGTTCTCATCGTGGGCTATCTCGGTGACCAGATTCGCGAGTACATGCTCGAGCACTATCCGGACCTGAGCGTTCGGTATGTCGTGCAGGATGAACTTTCCGGCCAGTCGCACGCCATCTGGTTGGCGCGCGAAGGCCTGGAGGGCCCCACCTTGATCGGTTTTGTCGACACGCTCATCGAAACCGATTTCAATATCCCCAGCGATGAGGCGGCGATATGGGTGCGGGAGGTCGAAGATCCGCGTCGTTTCGGCGTGGCTAAGGTCAATGCTGAGGCACTGGTCCAGAATTTGGTTGAGAAGCCCGAGAAACCTGAGAGCAACCTGGCAGTGGTGGGCTTCTACTACTTTGAAAAGTTTGAGCGCTTGATTGCAGCGATTGAGCAGCAGCTCGAAAGCGGATCCAAGCTAAAAGGTGAATACTTTCTGGCAGACGCCATCAACGTTATGCTGGAAGACGGGCTGACCATGCGTGCGATGCAAGTCGATGCCTGGAATGATTGCGGGACTCGGGATGCGCTGTTAGAGACCAATCGGTATTTACTCGACCACGGCCGGGATAATACCGAAGACGCCTTAACGGGAAACGGGGTCGTCATTGAGCCGCCTGTGTTTTTAGATCCCTCGGCGCAGGTGAGCCGGTCTGTAATTGGCCCCTATGTCTCGATCGGAGCCGACTGCATCATTGAAAGCGCGTCGGTTCGCGATTCCGTTGTTGATGCAGATACTCAGATCAAGGACAGCAAGATTCGTGACTCGTTAATTGGCCGGGAATGCCGGATCTCCGATCAAGAGGGCTCGCTTAATATCGGCGATGCATCGCAGGTTCGTGGAAGCGGATGAGACATTCCAGAATCACTCTCATCAATTGGAACGAGGTTGAAGCGGCCGGCCTCAGATGACGGACGAGATCGTTGAATGCCATTCGGAGTACACCTATGCGGAGCGCCCTACCGCCTTGCGATGGGACGGGGAGCGTCTAGCAATCAAGGCGGTTGAGGACGCATGGCGCATTCCGGGTGGTCGAAAATTTCGAGTGCGCGTGGAAGACGGCCGCACGTTCGAGTTGTTCTACGGCGAGCTTTACGATGAGTGGCGCATCTTAGCGCTCTAATCCCCGATGACCACATTCGATCCCGTAATCGGCCTGGAAGTACACGCAGAGCTGCTCACGCAATCCAAAATGTTCTGTGG
>CBDTZL010000109.1:0-7610 GCA_965364895.1 uncultured bacterium | reverse complement strand
GACCTTTCTTACATACTGGACGCAGCCCGAAAACTTGCTCCAATTCTCCATTCTTCTATGGTGGTCATCCTTGAATCCACGACCTACCCCGGAACCACTCGGGAAGTCGTGCTTCCTGAGCTGGAGCACTCGGGACTGTCGGTAGGCGAACATCTCTTTCTGGCGTTCTCGCCGGAACGAGTGGACCCGGGCCGAACGGATTGGACGACCAAAAACACTCCGAAAGTTATCGGGGGGATCACGGATTCGTGCACTACGGTCGCGGCCGCAATGTATAAGCGGGCGATCGAGTCGGTGGTCGAGGTGTCTTCCACCGAGGTGGCAGAGATGACGAAGCTGCTCGAAAACACCTTCCGAGCGGTCAACATTGCGATGGTCAACGAAATGGCATTGATGTGTGAGCGACTGGGGCTGGACGTTTGGGAGGTCATCGAGGCTGCTGCCACGAAGCCCTTCGGCTACATGAAATTCACGCCCGGTCCGGGCTTAGGTGGCCACTGCATCCCGATTGACCCGCTTTATCTCTCCTGGAAACTAAAGAGCGTCAAATACAACGCGCGATTCATCGAATTGGCGAGCGAGATCAATACTGCTATGCCGCGCTATGTGGTGCAGCGGATTCAGGACGCGATGAACGACCGTGGATCAGCGGTGCAGGGCGCAAAATTCTTAGTTCTCGGAGCGGCCTTCAAACCGGGTGTATCCGATACCCGAGAATCACCAGCAATCGATGTTATCGGCCTGCTGAGAGACAAAGGGGCCGAGGTCAGTTACTACGATCCGTATGTTCCTGCTTTTGAAGAGGATGGTTGGGGGATGACCTCCGTTGGCGATCCTTTGGTGGCTGCCCAGGAAGTGGACTGCGTGGTGATCGTCACGGACCACGAGGGGGTCGACTACGAGGCAATTAGCAACGCTGCACAGTTAGTTTTCGATACCCGGAACGCACTTAAAGGTGAGGGCGGGGATAAGGTCGTAACGCTCTAATGGCCCGCTATTTGGTTACCGGCGCGGCAGGATTCATCGGCGCGCGGGTTTCAGAGCAACTGTTGGAGCAAGGAAATGAGGTCGTCGGGTTAGATAACCTGAACGATGCGTACGACATCCGATTGAAAGACTGGCGATTGGGCCGGCTGCAGAAGCAGCCGGCTTTCCAGTTTCAGGCCATCGATATCCTCGACCGAGCCAAGCTGCAAGCGGCGTGGGACTTAGGGCCGTTTGATGCGGTCTTCAATTTGGCGGCTCGTGCCGGAGTGCGGGCAAGCGTTCAAGATCCGTGGATCTACGCAGAAACCAATATCAACGGGATGCTCAACCTGCTCGAACTCTGTCGACTGCAAGGCCCGCTAAAGTTTGTGCAGGCCTCCACTTCAAGCCTCTATGGAAAAGTGAACGAACGGCCTTTTGAAGAGAGCGCAGACATCAGTCGGCCGTTATCGCCATACACGGCTACAAAAGGCGGATCCGAGTTTCTGTGTCACACCTATCACTCCCTGTACGACTTGGACGTCACCATACTGCGATACTTCACGGTATATGGCCCAGCTGGCCGGCCGGACATGAGCGTTTTCCGGTTCATTCAATGGATCGCCGAAGATCGACCGGTTCGGGTGTATGGGGATGGAAAACAAGAGCGCGATTTCACCTTCGTGGATGACATCGCAAGGGGGACGGTCGCTGCGGCGACGCCGATGGGGTATGAAATCATCAATCTGGGTGGGGACCAGCCGTACTCCTTGTTAGACATGATTCACCGTATCGAAATCCTGCTCGAGAAGGATGCCAGGATCGAATTCTCAGATCCGGCTCCTGCGGATGTTCCGGCAACGTGGGCCAACATCAGCAAGGCGCAGCGTTTGCTTGAATGGGAACCGCATACAGGATTGGAAGATGGTTTGTCTGCCTGCGTTCGGTGGTATCTGGACCAACGCTCCTGGGCCAAGGACGTTATCACCTCGGATTAGGCTTGAAAATCCCAACATTCCTCAAAAAAGGTCCTGTGGGCCGGCTGCTGACCAATCCACTGATGCAGCGCGTCATCCGTAATTCAGGATATTTGTTTACTGGCAGCACCCTGTCGGCCGCGCTGAGCATGATTCAAGGGATCCTTGCCGCGCGGCTGCTGGGCGTCGAATCCTTTGGGGTATTGGGCATCGTTACCGTGTTTGTGAGCGTGATCAACCGCCTGACTTCCTTTCGCATGTCCGAGCTGGTTGTGAACTATGTTGGGGACTTCTCTGAAAAGGGCGAAGATGACCGGGCTGCGGCAGCGTTCAAAACCGCGGCTGCCTTTGAGTCGGGAAGTTCGGTTCTGGCGTTCTTATTGGTCATCGTTTTGGCCCCGCTTGCTGCGACGTACTTAGCCCACGATTCGAGCCTCACTGCCTTGTTCGTTCTGTACGGCCTGATAATTCCTGCCCACATGATTGCAGAAAGTTCCACTGGCTTATTGCAGTATCTGGATCAGTTTCGATTGTTGGCTGGAATCCAGATCGCTCAGAGCGTGATCACATTGGTATTGATCGTTGGCGCATTCGCAGCCGGAGGCGATCTGGTGGCGGTGTTGTTTGCGTACTTTGTCGGCAAAGTAGCGTGGTCGCTGGCGATAACCGGAGCCGCGATGGTGCATGCCCGGCGCGTTTGGGGTCCTGGATGGTGGCGGGCATCGTTCTCGCTGATCCATATTCGCAGGAAAGAGATGCTGCGCTTTGGGGTCAGCACGAACCTCACCGGAACTCTGACTCTGCTCAGCCGAGATAGCGAGATCTTATGGCTGGGAGCCCTGGCGTCGCCGCTCGCTGCTGGATACTACAAGGTGTCGCTAGCTATCCTCAATATTCTCTTGATCCCCGTTCAGCCATTGATAAGTACCACCTACCGTGAGTTGGCGCGCGAAGTTGGAGCTCGGGCCTGGGAGAACGTCCGCTATTTGCTGAGAAGTGGAAGCATCATTGCGATGGCTTATTCAATTCCAGCCGCGATCTTTTTAATTGTGCTGGGGCCTTGGGTGGTCTCCCTATGGGGTGTCGAGTTTCTGCCTCAGAGCTACCAGGCCCTGCTGATCCTGCTGATTGGCGTCACATTCGTGAACATTTTCTACTGGAATCGGACCACGCTGCTGCCGCTTGGCCTTCCAGAATTCCCAACCAAGGTCACCCTGGTGGCAGCAGTCATCAAAGTGGTGGCAATTCTGATTTTGGTGCCCCGTTTCGGAGCGCTTGGCATGGCTGCTACTCTGAGCGGCTTCTTTCTGCTGACCGGGACTGTGCTTGTATGGAAGACGGTCCGGGTCATCCGTGAGCGGGTTGAATCGTCGCCGCTTCCAGCTGCGGGGTAGACGTTTTGCGAATCGCTTGTATCTCCACTTCCCAGGTTCCCTCCAGAACCGCTAATTCCATTCAGCTCATGAAAGCCTGCTCTGCACTGGTTGAGCTGGGACACGAAGTGCGCCTCTGGACCCTGGGCCGGGATCCTGAGATGGAGTGGGATGACCTGGCCAAGCACTATGGAGTGAAAAACCAATTCAGGGTGAGGTGGATCGGGGACTCCTTGTGGCCCCGCGGCTGGTGGTACTCGCTGCGGGCGGTTCGAGCGGCGCGCCGCTGGAGAGCCGATCTCTATTATGTATGGCCCTATCAAGCTGCGGCTTTAACCTCCGGAATGGGCTTGCCTACGCTGTTGGAGCTGCACGATCGGCCGCATGGCCGCATGGGCCCGGTTCTTTTTCGGAGATTTCTGCGCGGGGGTGGCGCCAGGCGAATGGCAATAACAACCGCAGCGCTTCTGGAGTGGGTGCAGGAGCACCATGGTGAAGACTTGAACCCGCCTGGTGCTGTCGTCGCGCCCAACGGCGTGGATCTCGAAGGCTACCTCAATCTTCCACCTGCGGAAGATGCCAGGAAGCTGCTCGAGCTGCCGGACCAACTAACGGTGGGATACACCGGCCATCTCTATCAAGGGCGTGGTCTGGAACTCATGATGGGGCTTGCGAAACGTTTTCCAGATGTCAATTTCCTGTGGGTCGGAGGGGAAGAGGCCGCGGTCGAGCTCTGGAAAGCCCGCTTCGAGAAACAGGGACTCGAGAATGTAAGCCTGCTCGGATTTTTGCCGAACCAGGACTTACCGATGGTGCAGGCAAGTTGTGACGTTCTTCTGATGCCATATCAGCGGCAAATCGCCGTGAGCAGTGGTGGTGATACGGCCGAGTTTGCCAGCCCGATGAAGGTTTTCGAGTATCTGGCTGCAGGCCGCGCCATTCTAGCCTCTGATCTTCCAGTCATTCAAGAGATCTTGAATGAGAGCAACTCGAGGCTCCTCCCTCCCGATGATGTAGAAGCCTGGGCAGATGCTCTCGGTTCGCTCTTGTCGGATCCCGGTCAGCGAGACTGGCTCGCCGCACACGCGCGTGAAGATGCTTCGCAGTACGGGTGGGTCACGCGTGCTGAGCGGGTGCTTGATGGGTTGACCTCTGCCGCACAATCCGATGTCTAGCGATCGGACCTCAAAGCAATCCGTGGGCTTGTTTGCACACCCCGCATTCCGCTGGGGACTGGTAGTGGGGGTGGCGGGCGCCATTCTTAGGCTAGGGCTCTGGCTGTCCTATGCACCCGCATCGTTCGGAGATACACCCTCCTACATGCGGCTCGCCGCGGCACTCAAGGAAGCTGGCCTCTCTGGATATGATGCGACCCGCGTGCCGGGCTACCCTGCCTTCCTCGCCCTTCTCGGATCCGACCCCGATACGATTTGGATCGCCCAGATGCTATTGGGATGGGCCATCTCGATGCTTCTCTTTGTGTTTGCCTGGAAAACAACAGGCAGCCCGGTGTTTGGCGCAATTGTGGGCCTGCTGTACAACTTCATCCCCGGCCCGGTTCTGTTTGAAGCAAATTTACTTAGCGAAACGCTTACAACGTTCTTCCTCGTCCTTAGCATGGTCCTGATGATGGGGATGGATCGTGCCCCTACAAGGCGCAGCACGCTTGGTTTTGCGCTGGCGATGGGGATCAGTGCCTCGTTGGCCGCGCTCGTGCGCCCCCTGTTCTTCATGCTGCCGGTGTGGCTGCTCATTTTCGTTTGGTTCGGGCCCAAGGGGCGGAGTGTTCGATTGGCCGCCAGCTACTCGCTTGCTCCACTTCTCATGCTTGGCGCATGGCTGGCCTGGATGGTTACGACCTATGGCATGATCGGTCCGACCACAATGGGGGGCTACCACCTGGTGCAGCACACAGGGGAGTACTTCGAGTTTCTTCCGGATGATGTAGCCCCACTTCGTGATACCTACCTCGAATATCGGGATATCCAGATCGCCGAGCGTGGGACACAGACCAATGCCATCTGGGATGCAATCCCGGAAATGAGCGAAGTTTCTGGGCTGAGTTTCTTCGCACTTTCGGCAGAACTGCAGCGGCTCTCAGTGCGGCTCATTATGCAGCATCCCGATCTCTACCTAGCTAACGCGGCTCAGGGCTGGATTGATTTCTGGAAAGCGCCGGTCTACTGGGACCGCGCGGCACTCAGCTCAGAGATGGCCGGCGGATTGTTCGCGGCATGGGTAGGGGTGGGGCGAATCGTTACCCTGGTTGCCAACGCAGCATTCTTGGCCGGGAGCGCGCTTGTCCTAGTGAGCCGGCGCGTAAGAGACCGATTCGGCGTGGATCGCTACATCTTGATAGCTGGGGGGTTGGTCTGGATCTCTTCGATCGTCCAAACGTTGGTCGATCACGGAGACAATCCGCGCTTTCTGATACCCTTACAAACGCTGGTTTTCTACGTGGTAGCTCGATGGATTTGGGAGTGGAGAAGCGTAAAGAAAGCTTGAGATCACTGCTGCCGCGGATCGTAGACGGCGCCAGAACTTGATAGCGGAGATGCGTAGACAGAGCTTGAAATCGCTGTTTTTGTGGATCGCCGGCGGCGTTGCCTTCGGAATGATCGTGGCGCTGCTCGACCCGGTGGGCAGCCTGTTCAGCGGCTGGCTGGCTTATGCGTTTATGGGGAGCTTAGGCGCAACGGCCCTTTGGGCGACCTGGCGTTGGGTCGGCGGATCGAACTCCCTGGCGGCTGCGGCAGCTGTTGCTGTTGCATTGCGCCTGCTGGTTGGTCTCGGTTTTCAGTGGGGGCTACCAACTCTTGGGTATGAGGATTCCGAGCGGCATCGTGAGGGCTATTTCTATTTAGATGCTTACCGGCGCGACCTCGATGCGTGGCGATTGGCTCAGCTTTCGGCGCCGCTGACAACTGCCTTTACGGACCAGGCAGAAAGCGATCAATATGGTGGGCTGCTCTTCCTCACCGGCGGACTTTATCGCACCCTGAGTCCCTCTGAGCACCATCCCACGATACCGATTGCGTTGACTGCCTGGGCTGGCGGTATGGCGGTGTTGTTCGCCTGGGGGTTCGTGAAACTGAGCTTCGGGCTCAAGCCAGCGGCGTTTGCCGCCTGGGGAGTGGCGATCTACCCGGAGGCGGTGCTGCTTGGGGCTTCCCATATGCGGGAACCGTTCATGATCGCCTTATTGGCGAGCACGCTCTATGGATATGCGCGCCTCAAGAACGGGGATACTCGCGTCGGAATTGGGACGATTCTCGTGTCATCGATTCTTGCATTGGCCATTTCACCGCCCTATGCATTGTTGATTGTGACGGTCGTGCTGGTCGGGCTGGTGTGGGAGGGTCGCGCCGGACGCAGGGCTCAGCTCGCGGGCGCGATTACTGTGGTTGTGGTCGGGATCTTTGCGCTGATCCTGACCGTTGGCGCATGGCAGGAAGTAACCGATCGATCCCCCAATAACCCAATAGCTCTTGTGGCAGCCTGGATTTCCGATGGAGCACAGTTCGAACTCTATAAGCTTGAACGGGGCTCCGGATGGGTTCAGCAGCTGTTCGGAAATACCCCTGAGTGGGCCCACATCCCCATGGCGACCGGGAACGGCCTCGTACAGCCATTTCTTCCTGCAACGCTGATGGACGCTACGAGTCTGCCCTTACCGAGGGTCATTGGAATCGTGCGCGCCCTTAGCTGGTTTATCTTGCTGCCGTTTCTGCTATATGCACCATTCGCATCACTGCGTGGCGAAGGGTGGCGCAGCCTGCAGACCTATCTCTCTTTGGTGGTCTGGGTCGTCATACTTGGCGCCTCCTATCGGCTGGCTGGCGATCAATGGGACAATCCACGCGCCCGGGCGGTATTCCTAGCACCACAAATGGCTTTGGCAGGGTGGGCATGGTTCCATGCTCGCGAGATTAAGAGCCCGTGGCTTCTTCGATCCGGAATACTGGTGGCAGTGGCCTCATTGCTGTTTACTCATTGGTACGCGGGACGCTACTATCAGACACCGCGGCTGAGTCTGTTTGAGACGGTCGCCGTTCTCGCAGTCTTTGTTGTCGTATTCCTTACTGGGGCCATAATTCTGGACGTCCGACGTGCTCGGCACTCCGCCCGCTTGACGGCGGAAGCCCCAGAGGTATAATTCAGCGGTTGAATTTTAGATGGCTCTCCAGGAGTTAACGGAATGCCGAAAGCACTAATTACGGGCGTTACAGGCCAGGACGGATCCTTTCTCGCAGAATTTCTTCTGAACAAGGGATACGAAGTTCATGGCCTGATG
>CBDTZL010000108.1:0-7676 GCA_965364895.1 uncultured bacterium | reverse complement strand
ACTGACTAGCCACCGCTCCGCATCGCAGACGCAGCTCCCCCGTCTTTCGATCTCACATGGGCTAGGATTAACGAATCCGCGCACGTCACCTTCGAAAAATCGATGAAGCTAAATTGGATGACGGGTGGGAAGGGGCCGTCATGAAGCGAGAGCTTTTTGTGCAATTTGTTAGCCCTACTATCAATCGAAGATTCGTGAGGAGCACCTTCATCATCATAGGAACTGCCGGGCTAGTAAGTTCGGCGATGGCCTGCAATCTCTTTGGCGGAGATGTGTCTCCAACGAATTCGCCGCCATAGGGTTTGGATTTGGTTTTAATCGCATGGAGCTAAATCGTGCGGAGGTACAACACCGGAGGATTGCGGAATCGCCTTTCCAAACAGGCCGATATATACCTCGCCGCCGAAGATAGTCTTGCTACATGGCGAGTCCAAATCCGGCCTTCTAAGAGGCATTCAATTTCTAGATACGTAATCTACCGTGCTCGATTTTGCAGGAGCTTAGAATGCGTCTCAGAGCTTCACCCCTTTGATTTTCCCCTTTGATTTTCAACATTTCACTTTTTGTAGAAAAGCACTTATTAAACAAATCAGAACAGGATGTTCCTCTACCTCGGCGAGTGGAACCCCGGATTAGGGCAGTCAGAGGGAGAAGCTATGAGAATCTGGCTTCTCAAGTAAATCGGATATGCCAGTAGGCGGCTGCGAGCTGCCTCTGCTTGGGCCGCAGGCCCAAATGAGCGGCCGGGCCAGGCAACTCACGAATTCACCTCTCGCTTATGCCATGTCTGCTCAAGCGAGTGGTTGCTCACCAATCAGCCAAAATACTCGTTCTTATGCTCTGTTGGTGAGAGCAGTAGCAGAAATTGTGGGACTTATCAGCGGCCGCAAACCCGACAACACACGATGTCAGGAATTGCTACTTCTGGAGATTCAAATTTCCTTGGAATATTGTGACAGAAGTGGAGAATTCCTCATACAACACCACTTGGGATGTTGTGGGCAAATGAATTCTTTATAATCATTAGTTAGGCGGATGCTATTCAGAAATTGAAACTCGATTTGTGGGAGTGGAATGAAGGTTGAAATTCTCGCAGCCGATGATGCCGACAGGCCAATTTTTGAGAATCTTCTTCAGCTCTACTTGCATGATTTCAGCGAATTTGACTACAGCCGCGTTTCTGCAGATGGTCGCTTCGAGTATCCATATCTTTCAGAGTACTGGGACGATTCCGACCGCTATCCTTTCCTGATCAAGGCGGATGATGATCTTGTAGGATTTGTTCTCATCAAAAGGGGCTCAAAGATCGCGCACGATATGCAAGCCATGGACGTAGCGGAGTTCTTTGTCATGCGAGGCCAGCGGCGGCAAGGTGTTGGCCGCGGGGGCTTCAAACAGATAGCGCGCAACTTTCCTGGTCCTTGGGTCGTGAGAGTTCAGAATGGTATCTCCAGCGCGCTAGCTTTTTGGGATTAAGTGATTTCGGAGAACGCAGATGGTCGAATACAAAAAGAGAAAGTAAGGGACGGCGAACAGGACTGGATCGTGTTTCGATTTGATGCATCCCTTCCAACCAGCAATGAAGTATCCGCATAATCAGTTAGGCTGCGTGCTTACGTCATGATGACCAAGTTCGGAGGTTAGAGATGAATGACTCCCCAAAACGCTCGTTTTCAGTCAATCCATCCGAGTATCCGTTCGAATCTCATTGGTTCGGCCGGAATGGTAGCTTTATGCACTATCTTGATGAAGGTGAAGGTTTGCCTGTCATCATGTTGCACGGCAACCCAACCTGGTCTTTCTTATATCGCAAAGTCGTCAAACAACTTGATGGAGTCTGCCGTTCCATTGCGCTCGATTACCCAGGATTTGGCTTTTCCAGTCACCCGCCAAGTTACGGCTACACACCAAAAGAGCATGCTGAATGGATTGATGCCCTCATCGATCACCTCGCCCTGGAACGTTTCGTTCTGGTGGTTCATGACTGGGGAGGGCCCATCGGTCTGTCCATCGCGGTTAATCGCCCTGACCGGGTAGCCGGGTTGGTCATCTGTAATACCTTTGGCTTGCCGATGGATGGGGCGCTACCTCGAATTTTCTCCGCCGTTCTTGGTGGATCTATCGGCAAGTATCTTATCCTTCGATACAACTTTTTCGTCAAGCCGCTAGCGGCCTTCAGTGGCCTCAAATCATCTGAGGATTTCAGAGCATACATCGACCCATTTCCTACACCGCCTTCACGCATGGGTACCTATGTCTTCCCTCGAGAAATTGTCGGTTCAGCTGAATGGCTGGCATCGATTGAGGCCAAGCTACACCTCTTGGTCGACAAACCCGTGGAGCTCGTCTGGGCGATGAAGGACCCAGCCTTTGGCAATGAAGAAACCATTGCACGGTGGCACAGTTACTTCCCCGATGCCCCCGTGGACCGCATTCTGGATGCTGGACACTATTTGCAGGAAGAGAGCCCCGATCGAGTGGCGGCAGGCATACGTCGTCTCTTGGTCCGGCAGGCAGCCTAACCCCTCGCTGGAACGGACCGGGGATTCGGAGGCAGAGGCAAGAGATAATGGCGATGCGGGTTCCTAGAAGGTCTTGTGAGGAAGCGGTCCCCGGCCGCCCAGCTCGCAGCCGTCAGGCGGATAGCCCAAATGCTGGAGAAGCCAGATTCTCATAACCAAAAACGCTTGAGTACCATTATCCGAATTCCACCTTAGTCAATCTCTATCATTGGTGCGCGAGAATAGCTTTTCTCGCGACCGCTACGCGCCTGGCAAAGCGGCCAGCGCCGACCTGATGCAGAGGGCACCGATCCTCTATATCGAGTTGTTGGCATCGCCAGAATCTTCTGCCGCCAATCCGTCTGGATTCTGAGACACCTGTCAAAGCGGCCCCATGAGCCTAAATGCACAGCTAATCTGTCATCGCTTGTAATGGCGACACCCTAGAATCAAAGGAGCGCTAAGAAGCACTCTCATTACTATGAAAGAAAAATGTTCCTGTGTCGGCGCATTAACTCTTATCCACTTACTTATGGCATAAGTAAATCAAGTCGTGCTCCCAATCCAATCATACGAGCCTCGCCCCTCGATGGCTGTCGTCATCGTGTCCCTGCTTACGCCAAATTTCCTAGCAAGAGAAGCTTTGCTCTCGCCCGCCTCATTGCGCCGTCGAGCCTCGCGTACCTGTTCATCGGTAAGAACCCGCCTGCTGAGTGCTCTTTTGCGACTGAAGAATTCCTGCTCCTTTTTTGTCATTGGCGGATCGCCCGCTCTATTGCCTCGAAGGCGGTATCGTTTCAGAATCGGACAATAAGCCTCAACCACATCTTCCTACCATCATCCAAGCGGCCTATTCACCACTTGCGTTGACGACAGCCGCGCTCGAGGCCATCGGACTCGACGATGAAAGCTTCGGTTTTCTTCTTCGGTATGGAAGGTATGCTCCGGCTGGAGCCAAGTACAAGATCAGTGTTGGAGGTTTGCCGCTCTCCAAGCTATCCAGCCGGACAACGGATTGGTTTAATCTAGTCGGCAAACCGGGGTTCACAGTCCAAGTGGTCGACGACGGGGGCGGTGAACTCACGGTCTACATTCGAGAAGACGGTGAAATTTAGGTAGCCTCAATCGAATCTACTGCGTTGATGCTCGAAGCGGCTCCCTCGATAGTTGAATAAGGGCAAATAGAGCTGCCAACCCCAGGACAATCGCACTCATCCGGTACACACCCGATATTCCAAGCACTCCCAGCAAGCCGAGCGCGAGTGGCGGGCCAAGCGCGCTAGCCACATCCCCCAGCGAAAACATCACGCTCAACGCACGCGACTGACGCCCTTCCTCGACCCGATCGCCAATAATCGCCGGTGACAATGCCGACACGCTGCCGGATGTAATGGCCGCTAGGATCGCCCCAAACAGCGCTACCCAGATAACCGATCCGCCCATCAGCCATGTTCCAAAAGCTCCTATGGTCAGCCCCACTGCCATGACCGGCCAGCGTCGGCCCAGGCGATCCGATGTCCCGCCCGCAATTGGCGCACCCACAATGCCGGTCAGTACGCGTAACGCCGAAAAGGCTCCAGTCAGCGTTGCCAGAGGCACAACGATCCAGGCCAGTGAAAGCTCTCTTCCAACATATCGCTCAAGCCAGAGGATGGTTGTGGCAGCCATCACTCCCGCAAATACAAAACGGACCGCCATGAGCGGCACCGCTGCCGGAAGCGACTCGCGAATTGGGAATTCACGCCAGCTCGGCACGTCGGCTTTCCGCTCACCGTCATCAGGCCGTGTCTCGGGCAGCTTGAAATACCAATATATCCCCCCGATAACCATAAGCGACGCGCTCAGCCACAGTCCGCCTTGAAACCCCAGCAAATCAGTTGTTACTCCGCCGAAAAGCGTTCCCACCGCCACCCCAATAAAGAACAACATCTGGAAACGGCCGCTATTCCGGCCACGAGTCTCATCTGTGGAGACGTCTAATACCACCGTATTCCCGCCAATCCAGAGTCCCGACCAGGCCGCTCCCCATATGATTCGCCCTACCAGGAAGGGCGCAGGCCCATATGCGAGCGCGTAGATCACGTTGCTAATGATGGCCAGCATCATGGATCCAATCAAAAGCCGGCGCCGAGGAAGCCGATCGTACAGTACTCCCGCTCCAACGTTGAATACCAACCTGACGAGGCGGTTGACACCGAGCAGCACGCCCACCCAGGCCAAGGTCAAGCCCACGCGAGACCAAATTGTGGGGTCAGGCAGGACCGTATATAGCGCGTTGTCTCCAAGATCTGAGAGGATGATCCCAATGCCCAGCACATTGATCACACGCTGTGGAGTTAGGGTTGAGGACATGGGTTTGAGATTCCCGATTTACCAGTGGGCATGGTAGAAGCTATTTCGTGAATCAAAAAGAGCGCTGGCAAACTGCCAGCGCTCTTGGCTTACTTGGCGTAGTCAATCGACCTGGTTTCCCGGATCACCGTGACCTTGATCTGACCCGGGTAGTTCATCCCCTCTTCGATCTGTTTGGCGATGGTGCGCGCGAGACGTGTGGCCTCCAAGTCGTCAATGTTTTCCGGCTTCACGATCACCCGGATTTCACGCCCGGCCTGCAAGGCATAGCTCTCCGACACTCCATCAAACGAGTTAGCCACATCCTCCAACGCTCGAACCCGTTTCAGATAGTCCTCCATGCTCTCACGACGAGCCCCCGGCCGAGCGCCGCTGATTGCGTCCGCCGCCTCAACGATTACCGCTTCCACCGATTCCTGCTCGGCTTCATGGTGATGCGAGGCGATGGCATTGACTACAATTTCGGGCACTCCGTGCCTGCGGCAGAATTCCGCTCCCAACATCGCGTGCGTACCTTCAACATCATGATCCATAGTCTTGCCGATGTCGTGAAGCAGCCCGCCCATCTTAGCCACCTCGATGTCCGCTCCAAGCTCCGAGGCGATCACCGTCGCCAGCTTGGCGCTCTCCACCGCATGATCCAGTTGATTCTGTCCGTATGAGGTGCGGAATTTCAGACGCCCAAGTTTTTTGGTGATTTCCAGTTTCAAGCCGGGCACACCGGCTTCATAAGCCGCTTGCTCGCCGGCTTCCGCGATCACCTTGTCGACGTCCTCCCGAGATTGTTCAACGATCTTCTCGATATTCGCGGGGTGAATACGGCCGTCTAGAACGAGCTTTGCCATCGCCACGCGTGCGATTTCTCGGCGCACCGAGTCGAAGCACGAGATGGTCACCGCCCCCGGCGTATCGTCCACGATCACGTCCACACCTGCCGCTTGCTCAAATGCCCGGATGTTGCGTCCGTTGCGCCCGATAATGCGGCCCTTCATATCGTCAGAAGGCAGCGGAATCGACGAGACGGTGATCTGCGAAACATGGTCAGAGGCCACGCGCTGGATAGCATCCGCAATGAGCTCGCGGGCGCGCCGTTCACCTTCCACACGAGCCTCCTCCTCGATACGGTGGATGATGCGCATCATGTCCTGCTGTGCTTCGCGCTCGACTTCGTTCGACAACTGCTCCTTGGCTTGGGCTTGAGTCATGCCAGAGATCTTTTCAAGCTCAACCAGGATTTCCTGGTGCTTCTCATCTAATTCGTTTGTCCGCTTGTCCAGGTTGCTCTGGCGCTTGTTGAGCGTGGATTCGCGTTTCTCAAGCTTATCCAGGCGCTGATCTTGATCTGAGCGCCGCTTCTGAAGGCGCTCTTCTTCCTTCGAGAGCTCTTTTCGGCGACGCTTACTTTCCGCCTCCGCGTCATCTCGGATCTTCAAGGCCTCATCGCGGGCGCCGAGCTCGATCTCGCGCTCTCTAGCTTTCGCCCGATCGAGGATCTTATCCGCTTCGGCCTGCCGGCCCTTCAGCTCCCGATTGACTTGATAGTTCCTCAAGAAAAAGCCGGCGGCCACTCCAATGGCTAATGCGACTAGTCCAACGATTAACGGTAGCAACCACTCTGGGTTCAATGCGATCCCTCACTTTCGGATTCAATCCCCACAAGATGCTGTGTAACCAGCGGGGCAACCATTTGATAGCTAAATCCGCGCCGAGATAAATAGGCGCTCAGGCGCCGGCGAAATAGCTCCGGCGATAAATGCTTGTATCTACGCGCGCCCTTATGGGCCGCACGCCGTGCTGCTTCCTCTTCATCAAAGTCTTCCAACGCGATTTCAATTAACTCGCGGGTCACGCCTTTTGCGCCTAATTCCGATCTCAGAGCCCAAGCGCCTCGAGGCCTGAATTCCATGCGATTTTCGATCCAGGCTTGGGCAAACGCCGCGTCGTCCACCAAGCCCTCTGACTTCAACCGGTCGAGCGCCGCCTCTTGCGTGTGCTCAGGATATTCCTTCTTCGCATAGCGGATCCTCAGTTCGCGCTCTGTACGCGGCCGAGTTGACAGCAGCCGCAGGGCCTGTGCATACGCCGCTTCCTGCCGATCACGTTCGATCAATTCCTGAACGCGAGCTTCCGGTAGTGCCTGGTCCAGCTGGATCTCTTGCGCCAGTTTTTTGGAAAGTGAAAAGGCATACTGCCCATCCAGGTACACCTGCACCTGATTCCTTGCTTTGGGCACCATCGCAGTCACAGTCTTAGTCACTCCGCCCCTTCATCAAACTCTTCGGCGTCCTCCCGGTGCTGACGCACATCCTTCGGATTAAAGACAAGCAGCCGTGACGCGGTCACGGCTGCACTTCAATTCCTTTGCCCGTGGGTTCGTTCTTGCCTAATTCAAGCTGCGATTAGATGGTCGCGAGCTGCACTCGAGCAAAAGCGCGATCGATAGAATCTAAAGGGAATCGCTGGTCGACATCGCGACCACCCAATTCCACCCCATTCATCAAATCGCGCCTCCCCGCCAGTGCGTTCTTTTGACTTTCAAGGCAGGATCATTCTCATGCTCACCTGCCCGACGTTCGCAATCTAATCGCCTTGGATCAGAGATCCGAACTTTCCGCGTTATTTGATCTGGTTAATCACCTACCCAGATCATCTACGTATTTATGCGTATGTGATTGTATTATGCCACGGCTTCGTCTGCAAACGCGGCCCTAATATTCTGCTCTAATTCTTGCGCCATCTTGGGGTTTTCGTTCAGATACAGCTTCACTTTTTCACGCCCCTGGCCCAGTCGATCTTCTTTGTAGGAGTAGAACGAGCCGCGTT
>CBDTZL010000107.1:0-7702 GCA_965364895.1 uncultured bacterium | reverse complement strand
CGCCAGCTCGACCTGTGACTGAGGAATTCCAGAGCCGTTGTCGGCAACTTCGATCAGGGTTTTTCCGCCATCTTTGATCTGTACCTGCAGCCTGGTTGCACCAGCATCCAGAGAGTTTTCGATCAGTTCTTTAACGATCGATGAGGGACGTTCGACGACTTCGCCGGCCGCGATGGCAGATGAAACTTCGTCGGATAGGGCGTGAATTGGCATTGCCAATGATTATAAAGCTGCCGGTTGACCCGCATCCCCCGACTGCATATACTCGACAAGTCGCTATGGAATCCGGACCTCAGTTCAGTCCCGCGGTTGTCATCTGTTTGGTGGTGGCGATCGTTATCGCAGTAAATGGAGGATTGGTATTGGCAGTACGGCGCGGGGGCACACAACGCCAGATCGAGATGCTGCGGCGAGCGGCCAAGGCAGCGCGGAATCCATGGGTTAATCAAGAGAAAGAAATGAGCGAATTGCGCGAAAGAGTAGCGCAGCTGGAGTCTGAGAGCACAAGCAGTTCTGGCCCAGAGCAATAGATGAGTAAATGGAGTGAAATGATCGCGCACCCAGGACCGGGGTGCGGCAGCGCAGGATACGATGAATAAGATAATGAGCCTGCAAGAAAGCGTGGGATTGGTTCCCGAGAACGGCGGCGTATTGGGCCTGGGTGGAGTGACGAATTATCGGCGCCCGATGGCGTTCGCGCTGGCCATGCTCGCTAACCCCCCTTCACAACCCGTGACGCTGCTCACTTTTACCGCTGGTTTGGAAAGCGACCTGCTGGTCGGTGCGGGCCTCGTAGCCAAGGTCAGAACCTGCTACTTTGGCCTTGAGGCGTTTGGGCTGGCTCCAAACTTCACACAGGCCTCGGATCTCGAGATCATGGAGGAGAGCGAAGCCAGCCTGGCTCTCGGACTTCGGGCCACACTCGGCAAGGTCGGATTCATGCCCTCCCTGGCCTGGCAGGGCACAGACTTAATGAAGCTGCGCCCGGATGTGAAGGAGATAAGTGACCCATACACCGGCGAAGTACTCACCGCCTTCCCTGCCGTTCATTGCGATCTGGCCGTCATCCACGCTCTGCGAGCAGACCCGATGGGAAACGCTCAACTCGGAGAAAATATAGGGGTGGATCGCGAATTGGCCTACGCGACCGAGAAAGTGCTCGTAACCGCAGAAGAGATTGTCCCAAGACTTGATCGGGCAGATGTTGACGGATCGGTTGTTACCGCCGTCGCCGAAGCTCCAAAAGGCGCCTGGCCAACATCCTGTCATCCAAATTACCCTTTGGACGGGCAAGAATTCTTAAATTATGTGGAGTTGGCCGGGACCGATGGCTACGATGCGCTCATACAATCATGGACTGATCGCCACCTCCAGTAGCCTGCATTCCGCATTGCGCCCCACCCGAATATTGTTCATCCTTCTCTTATGAACCTGTGATATTTTCACCCGGTTCTACCGCATCAGGAGCACTCACATGAAATCCAATGCCATGAAAATTCTGCTTGTGCTCGCCATTGCAGTCGGATTGACTGGAATCGCGTTTACCTCCGGAGTCGCGCTCGGTTATGTAGCTCCACGAATTACTGCTTCCTCGGGCGAATCGCCTCCAATCGAATTCGCAATCCCGCAAATCGTTACCCGGGACGACGTCACACCTGAAGTCCAGGGAGATCGCGACGATCTGATCGCGCCTTTCTGGGAGGCCTGGGAGATCTTACAAGACGACTACGTCGACCAGCCGCTGGATGGCGAGACCCTGATGCGCGGCGCGATCCGCGGTCTAGTTGATTCGCTTGAGGATCCCCACACTTCCTACATGGATCCCGATCAATTTCTCCAGGCGAATTTACCCCTAAACGGCGAGTACGAGGGAATCGGCGCTTGGGTAGATTCGGAAGCCGAGTTCCTGACCATCATTTCCACCATGCCGGGCTCGCCGGCCGAGGCCGCCGGGCTGCAGGCTGGAGATGAGGTCATTGGTGTCAACGGAGATGACGTAGTTGGGCTGGATCCCAGCCTTGTCATTCGTCAAGTGTTAGGGCCTGCCGGAACCTCGGTCATCTTAACCATCCGACGAGACGAGGTTCCGGATCCATTCGATGTTGAAATCATTCGAGGCAAGATCGACCTTCCGAGCGTCGAAAGCGAAATACTTGACGACAATATCGCCTATGTGCGTCTCTTTTCATTCGGTGCGGATACTGCGAGCGAATTAAACCGGGCGCTTAGAGATCTTTTGCGTGACGATCCTAAGGGCCTAATACTTGATTTGCGCGGCAATGGTGGAGGCTTCTTGAATGCCTCGGTTGATGTCGCCTCAGAATTCCTTTCAGATGGCGTCGTCCTAATCGAACGATTTGGTGATGGCGAAGAGACCATCTACCAGGTTAGATCTGGTGGAAGAGCCACGGACATCGAGCTGGTTGTGCTGGTCAATGGGGGCACGGCCTCGGCCTCTGAGATTGTGGCCGGCGCGATCCAAGACCACGGCCGTGGTCTGCTTGTGGGCGAAACTACCTTCGGAAAGGGCTCCGTGCAGAATTGGGTGGAGCTCACTGATAGCAAAGGCGCGGTCCGTGTCACAATTGCGCGTTGGTATACTCCGGATGACCGGCTCATCCACGGCATCGGTCTAAGCCCCGACATCGAGGTGCTGATTCCTGAATCTGGCCTCGAAGAAGGCGAAGATCCGCAGCTGGACGAAGCCATCAAGCTTCTGTTGGGCGAGTCAGTCCAGAACCGCTAAGCTCCCCTAAAATTCCATAGAGAGGGGGTTCCCATGGATCCCCCGCAAATCGAGTTCGCGCTGGCGCGCATCCGAACTGCGCTAGAAGCGGGCGAAGTTCAGGCTGCAATAGATACTCTCACCGACCTGCACCCGGTCGATCGGGCGGAAGCCTTCTCGGATCTGGATGACAGGGATCAGGCCGCGCTTTTGCCGCGTCTGGATCTGGAAGCAACCGCCGACCTGCTCGAGGAACTAGAAGACGAGCAAGCTGCAGCGGTGGCTGAGACCTTCGGTACAGAACAACTGGCGGACGTTCTGGACGAGATGGAACCCGATGAAGCGGCCGATGTTCTTGGTGATCTCCCCGCCGATCGCGCCGAAGAGGCATTAGCAGAAATGGAAGAAGCCAGGAATGTAATTCCGCTCCTTCCCTTCGACGACGAAACTGCTGGCGGTCGAATGACGACCTCCTTCATCGCGCTTCCGACAGGATCCACAGCCTCCGGAGCAATCCAAATCCTGCGCCGGGTGGAGCCAAGTGCGGAGTCGCCGTATTACCTTTATGTAGAGGATGAAACCGGCCGATTGATTGGGATTATCGGCTTGCGTGAGCTGGTGATCGCGGGTCCGGATACCAGAGTCGAAACTATCATGGATCCGGAAGTGATCATTGCGCGCACCGACGAGGATCAGGAGGACGTGGCCCTTCGTATGGCACGCTATGATCTGGCTGCCCTACCAGTGGTAAATGAACGAGGGGTCGTTGTGGGAGTGATCACCCATGATGATGTCATGGACGTGCTTGAGCAGGAAGCAACTGAGGACATTTATCGTCTGGCAAACGTTCCCGACCCCGATCTATCAATTCACAGTCCGATTAAGCTGGCCATCCAAAAGCGCATTCCCTGGCTCTACTTGAGCGCGGCTACCGCGCTTTTCGCGGCCTGGGTCGTATCAAGATTCGAATCGCTCATCGCGGAGGTGGCGATCCTGGCGGTCTTTCTCTCGGTGGTGGCCGGCCTGGGAGGCAATACGGCAACACAGAGCCTGGCCATCATCGTTCGCGCGTTAGCGCTCGGCGAAATCGACCTGCGTCAAGCATGGCGAACGGTGGTGAAGGAGGGTATTACCGGCCTGATAGCAGGCTTGCTAGTCGGAACCGCAGTTGGTCTAGCCGTTTGGCTGTGGCAGGGGAACTTTGTGCTCGGCGCGGTTCTCGGGATAGCGCTGATTGGCAATATGCTGATTGCCGGTTTCGTGGGCGCGCTGGTGCCCATCTCGCTCAAGGCTCTGCGAATGGATCCCGCACTGGCTTCATCGGTCCTGGTAACAACGGTTACCGACAGCGTCGGCTTTGCGCTCTTTCTGGGCTTATCCGCCCTGGCGTTGTCAAACCTCCAATGAGAGTGCTCCAAAGCTTTTTGCGGATATTTTTCCGCCACTTCTACACGAGCTTAGCCTGGTCATATGACTTTGTAGCGAGCATCGTATCAGTTGGCCAGTGGGATGATTGGGTGTTATCGATCCTGGACCC
Source organism: uncultured bacterium (assembly GCA_965364895.1). Lineage (GTDB taxonomy): Bacteria > Chloroflexota > Anaerolineae > Anaerolineales > E44-bin32 > JADFRG01. Next base: position 3,440 of record CBDTZL010000107.1, on the reverse strand, counting down.
CGCCCCAGCGCAACCCATCCTTGAGATTGCGCATGGACCTGGCCATCTTCTTGATGAGCTAGCCCGGCAACAGACAAAATCGTTCGGGGTCGATGCATCACGTCAAATGTGTCGTATGGCAAGCCGCAGATTAATACGAAATGGGTATGCATCAACTGTGGTGCAGGCAAAGGCACAGGCGCTCCCATTTCAGCAGGAATCATTTGCAACGTTGCTCAGTACATTTCCTACCGAGTTCATCTTGGATCCAGCCTCGATGGCGGAAGCTCATCGAACCTTGCAAGCAGAGGGACAATATCGGATCGTACCCATGGCCGAAATCCGTGGTCCAGGATACTTTGACCGCGTTGCCGGCTGGTTATTTCGTGCAACCGGTCAATACGCGGAATTGCCGGAAACATGGAGCGAGCCAATCGTTGAGGCAGGTTTTGGGGTGCGCATGGAGGATGTCAACCTGAGTCGCTCAAGAGTGATCCGGCTGATCGCGACCCGATCCAGTCGAATGGAAGGTCAAGTTGCCTAAGCCCAGTCAAGCCGGCGAACTTGCGATGCTGGTCGAAAACAACGGCAAGCAATTCATCATCAAGCTCGATCCAAATCATCGGCTCCAAACTCACCGCGGAGTGCTCAAGCACGAGGCCTTGATCGGTTTGCCCTGGGGCTCAACGGTGACGAGCCACCTCGGCAAGGACTTCTTGATGCTTGAGCCATCCTTGCGCGACATCCTGCTTCATACCAAGCGCCAATCTCAAATTATCTACCCCAAGGAGATCGGCTACATCTTGCTTCGGCTCTCCATTGGCCCTGGTGCGCGGGTGGTGGAATGTGGAACCGGATCGGGGGCGCTTACTACTGCTTTCGCCTGGGCGGTGGGATCGACAGGCACAGTCTATTCCTATGATCGTCGAGAAGACATGTTGGAGCTGGCCACACGCAATCTAGAGCGCGTGGGTTTGCGAGAAGTTGTCGAGCTAAAACATCTGGATATCGACGCCGGCTTTAAGCAGCAAGACGTAAGATCCGTATTTTTGGATTTGCCGAATGCGCATCGCTATCTGCGTCAGGCTCGCGAGGCTCTGGCGGACGGCGGCACGTTGGGTTTGATCCTGCCAACTGCTAATCAGGTCAGTCGGGTGCTGTCGGATCTTGAGCGTGCATCGTTCGGGCTACCCGAAGTATGTGAAATCCTGCTGCGATTTTATAAGCCCAATCCGCAACGTCTCCGCCCGGCTGATCGCATGGTCGGGCACACTGGGTATCTGCTGTTTGCGCGAGCAATTAGGGGCACACCCGATGAGTAATCTTAGGGATCAACTGGAGCGATCTTTGAGCAAGCGGGAGCCTAAAGCTGAGACGGAATGGGAGGCGACTCCTGCCGCGGTCTTGATTCCTCTGTATCAAGAGCACGGAGATTGGAAGCTGCTATTTACCCGCCGGACCGATTCGGTGGACGTGCATGCCGGACAGGTTTCATTCCCCGGCGGCCAGATTGAGGACGCCGATGTTTCAATCGTGGCGACTGCGCTTCGAGAAGCCCAGGAGGAGATCGGGCTGAACCCGGAGGATGTGGAAACCCTCGGCCAACTCAATCCGCTTTTTACGGTCACCCAATTCTTGGTAACGCCGGTTGTTGGAGTTATTCCGTGGCCCTATCCGCTCCGAACCAGCCCGACGGAGGTCGCCCGAACTTTCGGGGTCCCAATCAGGTGGCTAGCAGATCCAGACAATCTCGAACTGAAGGAGCGAGAGCCTCTGGTTCCCGGGCGCAGCATTCGTGTCTATTACTTCAAGGAATATGAAGGAGAGACAATTTGGGGTGTGACCGCGAGGATCACAGTAAATCTTCTGCAAATGCTGGACGCCGCCAGCCTGCCCAGTAAATCTGCCGGCTGAGAATCGAATCTGAATTGAAGGTTAGAGGTTCCGACCGAGCTGAATCCTAGCTCTCAGATTCTTCCTCGGCCCCCTCTTCTCCCTCAGCCTCTTCCTCGCCTTCCGCGCCCTCTTCCAACTCTTCGCCTTCAGCCAGCTCATCGAGCTCTTCTTCCTCGACGATTTCCTCGATGATCTCTTCTTCCTGATAGATCGGCCGCGCAATTAATTCATCCGGCTCGGTCAAGACGGTGACGCCTTTGCCCGGGAATAAATCTGCGACGCTTATCGAATCGTCAAGATTCTCAAGGGTCTCAAGATTGGCAGTAATTCTGTCCGGCAGGTCGGCCGGGAGAGCTTCCACTTCGACCGTAGATACTCCCGTCAGCAGCACCACCCCTGCCGCCTCCGTAGCTGACGATTCACCCACTAATTCGATCGGCACCAATGCTCGGATGGTCACGTCTAGGGCAACCTTCAGGAAGTCAACATGCACATAATCACCGCGTATGACGTCCCTCTGTATTCCTCGAACCAGTACCGAGTGTGACTCGTCATCAAAATCGAGCTCGATCAAGGTTGAGCTGCTCGCGCGTGCCAGTAGTCTGGAAGCCTCTCGCACATCAAGTGCAATTGGCATGGACTCGATACCTGCGCCATACAGCACACCGGGAAGCTGACCATTTGCGCGTAGCGTCTTCACCCGCTTGCCAATCAACGTTCGCTTTTGCGCTTTTAGTTTAGGAGAATCCATCAATCGCACCTCAACTTTGGCTGCGCCTGCTCAAAAGCCGGCCCAACAGCATGAATAACCCGCCAGCAACGCCGGCAGCAAAACCCGCCAGCAACGCTCCTCGAGTGTCAAGATAGGTCTGCACATCGCCGTGAGCCTCCCGCGCCACAAAAATCAGGCTGGGGCTATTGCTCACGCGTATATCCCGTCCTATAACAAGTCCGGTCCGGGAATCTTCAAGCTCTGCGGTGTCACTAAATGCAATCCCAGTGGTGGATCCCAGGAGTGAAACCTGCTCACCGCGGATGCCTACCGCTCCAGACTGGCGCATTTCAATTCTACCGCCTTGAATGTTCCAGGCACCCCCCTGACGCACCTCGACGTGCTTGCCAGTAATGGACCTGGCTCCTCCCTGCGTGATAAGTATTTCGTCCGCCTCGACGCGGCCTATGGTCCCGCCATCGAGATTAATGGTTTCAGATTCCAAATGCTCTTCGCCTTTATCCATCCAGATCCTCTTCCTCAACTCCCAGTATGCAGGTCTTCACATCAGGCTCTTAGCCAGGTGAAGGTACTTGGCAGAAAAATTGGGCCGTCCCAACTTCCCGGACGCCCAACGTCCGGCGATTCTAACGGGGAAGGGGAGCATCGTCAACATGATAGACTCGTCAGTTGCCTTGCGGTTTTTTGGCTTTGGCCAGCGTACGGCTAAGGTTTTTCAAAAAGTGAGTGTATTGAGAATTCTCATAGCGGTCTGGTTCTCCGCCTCCGCCGTCGTCTCCACTCAGCTACAGGTTCCAGGATTTGCCGAAATTACTGAGCCCGGGCAAGGTCA
>CBDTZL010000106.1:0-7719 GCA_965364895.1 uncultured bacterium | reverse complement strand
GCGGTATCGCTGCCGATCGCTCCAAGTGCCAGGCAAGCAGCTTGTCGGACAAGAGGCTCCGAGTCTCCCTGGGCAAGCGTGACGAGCCGCTCCGCAGAATCCTCATCCGTCATCCCGCCAAGTCCCAGGCATGCCAGAACGCGGCTGGATGTTGCCTGGGATTTGAGCATTCTAGTAAACAGGATGTTGACAGAGGCCTCATCTGCCATAGCAAGCGCATGTACACCGCGCAAGCGCAAGCCGTACGGCCTGGCCGTATCCTGGACCATCTTCGCAACTTCGCGCAGAAGCCTTCCGCGCCATTCGGCCTTGCTCGAAGAATCGGGCAGCCATCGAGCGGAATTTAGCAGGCCCGACTCTAGCGGTTCCGCACTCGAGCTCAAGGCCCGCATCACAACTTCCTCGGGATTACCAAGCACGGCGTAGTAATGAAGGGCTTTCGAAGCAGGTTCCCATTCCACGGTCTCCATGCTCTCAGGGAGCTCGCCTCTGCTCATGGCGCGCGCGCCAAAGTAGGCGCCGATTGCAGGTTGGAAGAACGAGATGCCCCCTTCCGCCCTACGAACGAGAATTCCGGCTTCAACCAGGCTTGGGATCGGGATGCCCTTCGGCAACGCGCGCTCTTGAATGGCGGCCTTGGCTGCTTTCAGCCAGGCCAAGGCCACCTCTTCCGTATTCCGCTGCTCTTCTGGGGAGAGCACACGCATCGCATACGATTCCAGGTCATCAACCGCACGCCGGCCCCGAATGTCTCCGGCGTACGCGGCCCAAACTCGAAGCGTAATCTCGGCCGGAGTGCGGCCTCGCATCGTCCCCGCCAGCCAGCCGTTGATCAGGGCTGGGTCAATGTCTGAGAGACGCCTCTTGGGCATATTTGGAATGACATATTCGTTCCACGCGCGACCCCATTTGGAAAGAAACTCACGCTGCATGCGTTCGGTCCAGGGCGCAATTGGAACCGGAGTCAGTCCCGCCTCCGCCAGGCCGTCAAGGATCGCGGTAGGGCCGGCTGCAACAATGCGAAGCCCTTCATGCTGACTACGCAATTCTTTCAACCAAGTCGAGACTTCGGGGATATCCTCAGCGGGCATTTCATCTAACCCGTCGAGCAGCAATAGCGCATTTCCGCTTTCAAAGTGCTTTTGAATATAGCTTGGAAGCATGGCGGAAACTCGGGGTGATACGTTTCTGAGCGCGGCTTCAATTACCGGTTCAAGGGAGTCGCGACGACCCTGAAGCGGCAGGTCTGCGGCGTGCACGAGAATAGGTACTTTGCCTGCTAGTTCGCCGATCGCCGGATCACGATTTGCAATTCGTATGGCCAGATATGCCAGTGCAGTCGACCGGCCACTGCCAGGCTCTCCGGTAAGCATTAGGTCGGGACCTTTGCTCAGCGCCTCGCCGAGTGACAATGTGTGTGCCACAAACACGCCAGAAAGGTATGTGAAATCCGGAAGATTCGGAACGACTCCCACCGTATCCTGCACGGGATCATCCTCACTCGCCGGATCGGCTGGAGCAGGAGGAACCAGAACCTGAGGTGGAATGAGAATCTCATCCAGTGCCAGGATGGCGCGCGCCAGGTGCACGGTCTCCGAACGCGCGATGAGCTCGACTTGATACCGATCGATCGCCCTGGAAGTAAGCCCCGAGCCTAGGGATTTGAGTTGTTCATTGATTTTGGCAAGAGCCCAGACAATTGATGGCTTGAGCCTGGTCAGGAGCAGGCCGAGAAGAATCCCGGCAACGATGCCAGCCATGAATTCCTCAATGTCAAACCGAAGTCCGAAAGGTCCAAATGGTCCGAAAATCGCTAACCTCCGTACAGGATCCGACTGCACTGACCGCAGCGAACGAGCTCATCGCCACTGGTCACAATTTGTCGAGATGAGGCGGGCAGTGTTAGCCCGCAAGCGCCGCAGCTGTCTCCATCCAATATCACGATTCCAACTCCGCCGAGCTGGGTTCGCAGCTTCTCGTACGTTGCTAAATCCTCATCCGCCACGCTTGCCAACGCAGCTTCACGCTCTGCTTCCAAGTTTGCCAGGCGTTTGTCGACTTCGTCGCGCTCCCTAATCAACTCTGCATTCAATAGATCTTGATGGCTCTCAGCTTCCTCCACTGCGGCTGAACCCTCCTCTTGTGCGATCTCAGCCTCTTCTTGCTCCAGCATCACGGTTAAGTAGCGATCTTCGAGAGTCTCCAAATGGCGCTTCAAGGATTCCGCTTCCATTTGAAAATCCTCGAGCTCCTTCGGGTTGGTAACGCCTCCCCCATAGAGCGATTGTTCCGTACGCTGGAGCTTGAGTCGCTGATCATCAACCTCGTTTTCGGCGTGCCTGGCAGCCGTGATAGTGGCGCCGGTCGCCGCTTCTCGAGTTTCAAGCTCAACATTCAATTGGGTAATTTCCGATGAATCTTCGAGGGTAATTCGAATTTCTTCAAGCCGCCCTTTTAGCCTATCGGACTCGCGGTCAATCTCCTGAAGTCGGTAGAGGCCGGATGCGCGACTCATGCTCGGATTATAGATGTGGGGAGGTTTACAGGGCAAATGGCGGGGTCCCCGATACCGACGTAAAATGCCGCTCGTGCCCCAGAATTATGAGCTTCGCTGGGCAGCGGCGCTTGCCGTGCTGGCGGTCGTGCTCACATCCCTCCCGTTCATCATCGCACCATCATTAACCCAACCAGGGTCGACCTTTGCTGGATTCTTGATCAACCCCATCGATGGCCACAGCTATTTAGCAAAAATGCGTCAAGGAGCCGAATTCTCGCTCGAGTTTCGGCTTCCGTATGCGGCCGATCAAGGAGCAGGCGTTGTTCTATTCGTCTATCAGCTGATCCTGGGGGGAATCGGAGGGCTTGTCGGATTGCCGCACATCCTGACTTATCAAGCTGCTCGAGTGTTCGGCACTCTAGCGATGGCAGCAACCAGTTATCTGTTCTTTGCGCGCGTGCTGCCAATCGGGAGAGCCAAATGGGCAGCATTTGTGCTTGCGATCTTTGGATCGGGGGTGGGGTGGATCGCGCTACCTTTTGGGCTGCTGCCCGTCGATTTGTGGGTGCCAGAGGCAATTCCGTTCCTCTCGGCCTATGCCAATGCACACTTTGCTCTGGCAACTGCGGCGCTGATTGCATTGGTAAGTCTGATTGCTTTCCCGGAAATTCTGCCTCGAGCGCGACTTCCGCTTGCATTTCTGAGCGGCCTGCTGCTGGCCGTTCTGCAGCCATTCGCTGTTGTTGTAATCGGGATCGTGATCGTCGCCTGGCTGGTGATCGAGCGCCTCCAGGGCGCTCAGCCGGTGAAAATGAACTACTGGCTGCAAGGGTTGGCTGCCGTTGTGCTGGGGGCGTTGCCGATGCTTGCGTACGCATGGGGCGCGATCCGCCAGCATCCGGTGCTTGCCGAATGGAATCAGCAGAACTCAACTCCCACGCCTCCGCTTATCGAAGTCCTGCTTGGATATGGCCTTGTGATGGTTCTTGCAATCGTGGGAGCTGTGCTGGGGAAGGCTCGTAGCCGTCCGAGCGGCCGCCTATTGATCACCTGGGCGATCCTTGGGTTCGTGATGCTCTATCTGCCCATTTCGCTCCAGCGACGGCTGATGCTCGGCCTCTTTATTCCCATGGCAGCACTGGCGGGTCTTGGAATTCAAGCCATCGCGCCGACTCGCCGTCGATTCGCGTTGATCATGGTGGCAGTGATCGTGCTGTCTATCCCATCCCATCTGGTGGTCCTGGGGTCAGGACTCACCGCAGTATCACGCGGGGAGGCCGGATTGGTCTTGGCGAATAGCGACCAAGAGCTACTCGAATGGATTGAGCTCAACATCCCGGAAGGCTCTTTGATTCTCGCCGGGCTTGATACCGGCAACCGACTTCCGGCCTACAGTAACGCCCGCGTCCTATATGGCCATCCATTCGAGACACCACGCTCCGAAGATCAGGAAGCACTCGTGCGAAAGCTGTGGCGCTGGAGTGGGGATCCGCTGCTCGGACTCCAGGCTCTCCGCGAATCCGGTGTCGAATACGCCTTTTATGGTGAAGAAGAGAAGAATCTCGGAGCTCCTTCCTGGCTGCCCCTAGTCGAATTTGCCCATCGGGAAGGAGGCTCTGAGTTGTATAAGGTACCGGAGAGTTGACCGCAGCCATCGTCCTCGTATTCCTGCTCTCTGGCCTACTTTGGCTCGCGCCCCTAATCAGTGATCCGATGGGGGTTCTTTTTTGGCGTGGAGGAGCGTATTCCGATCTCCTAATTTCACATTGGCCAAATGCGGCCTTTGTGCGTCAATCGCTTATTGAATGGGGCCAGATTCCGCTCTGGAACCCGATGATCCTTTCGGGAACTCCATTTGCAGCCGACCCGCTGTCGGGACTGTACTACCCACCAAACTGGCTTGCTTTTGCGATAGGGCCGGGCGTGGCGTTCAATCTTTTAACCTGGCTCCACCTTACCTGGGCGGGGTTGGGCACCTGGAAACTTTCAAGGACCCTGGGCGTTTCTTCGGGCCCGGCCATCGTAGCCGGGCTGGCCTTCGCGGGAATGCCAAAACTCATTGGGCATGTTGGGCTCGGGCACGTATCGTTGGTATTTGCGGTCTGCTGGACTCCGTGGATCTTGCTAGCCTTCGGCAAAGCCGTTGAACGAATCGATGACAGGCGATTCCGTTCCGCTGCGCTAGCGGGAGCTGCGCTTGGGATGATTTTCTTGATTGACCCGCGCTGGTTCCTTCCTATGGCATTTCTCTCGGGAGCGTATTCTGTGTGGCGCCTTGCGCATAGCCATAGGAGCTATGAAGGGGAATCTCTGGTCGACCATTTGAGCAACGCCGGCGCGGAGTCGGCGGACGAAGTCCAAAACCAGGGCCGTACGGCAAATTTAGGCGAAGGCTCAAGAGAGGGCCAAACGGCAGGTTCGGGCAAGGGATCAAACCAGAGCCGGGCAGCAAATTCCAGCTCATGGGGCCGGGCGGTATCGTCCTTGGCCGTCGCGGGACTCATGGCCTTAGCCATTACCGCCGTATTGGCGGCGCCGCTTGCGGAGTTCCTATCGCTCAGTACTCGCGCCAACCTATCCCTGGCCGAATCTGCAGAGCTCAGCCTGCCGGCTTCCTATTTATTAAATGCTCTCGCGCCTGAGTATGCTGGATGGCCGGAGTGGCAAATATATGCGGGTGTCGTGGTGCTTTTCCTTGCGATTGTCGCGTTTGCAGCCCGAGTGCAGGGTTGGTGGTTCTGGGTGGGAGTCGTCGGATTCTCGATTGTGCTCGCGCTTGGAACCCTCACGCCGGTCTACGGGCTGATGTCCGCCGTTGTACCGGGGTTTGATCAGCTGCGGGTGCCTCCACGAACCTTGTTCCTATCCTCCTTTGCGATGGCAATGCTGGCCGGCATGGGATTGGATCAAATCATGAAGGCCAGCATCCCGATCAAACTTCTCAGACTGATCGGGGCGGCGCTTGCCGGCCTCCTGCTGATTCTGGCGCTCTGGTTTTGGCTTCAAGATCAGGCCTCTTTGCGGACGGCGGCAACCATCATTTCAGCCGCGCTGGTCGGCTTGTCCGTCCTTTGGGCAGGTATTTCCCAAAACAAATCTCCAGAGTGGACGGTATTCGGGTGGGGCTTACTCATTCTGCTGGATCTCAGCATTGTCAATTTGACCACGCTGGAAGTAAGGGCAGCGCCAAACCTCGCGGAAAAAATCGAGGCCCGTAGCTCACGCGCTTTTTCGCCTTCTTACAGTCTGCCTCAACCCTCGGTCGCCTCCGCCGGGCTCGAATTGGCAGATGGAATTAATCCTCTGCAGCTGCACTCCTACTGGGAGTACATGTCGCGCGCTACCGGGTTTGACGGCAGCCAGTACTCAGTCACCCTGCCGCCGTTCCAAGGGGGCGATTCGCAGGCAGGCTGGGGATTCAATCCAGACGCCACTCTGATGGGAGACCTGTCTATCGCACAGGTTGTCTCCGCTTATCCGATCGTTGACGCTGATCTCGATTTTCAAAAGACGGAAGATGGATTGCATTTCTATACCAACCCTCAGGCGCGACCTCGGGCCTGGGTCATAGGCGGCGATCCGGTGGATATCCAGAAGCACACTCCGAATCGGCTCGTCATGGTAGCTTCCGGGCCTGGGACGCTGGTGACCAGTGAGATCGCCTATCCTGGATGGGAAGTCGCAGTCGACGGCTCTCCGGCTTCTCTCCAGACCCATAGTGGCCTGCTCCGAGCGGTTCATCTGTCCGCAGGAGAGCATGAGGTGGAATTCACCTTTCGCCCCAGGTCGCTGCGCGCGGGTGCGCTCATTACGCTTTTGGGCTTGGTCGTCCTGGCCTCGCTTTGGGTCAGGCGATGACCAAGCGAGAGACTCGCTGGGCTCTTCTCTATTCCCTGGTTCTGGTCGTGATCACTAGTCTGCCATACGCCGTGGCGGCACTCGGCCAAGACGATGCCTGGGGATTCACTGGCTTTCTGATTGCTGTAGAGGATGGAAACTCCTATATCGCGAAGATGCTGGCCGGATCGGAAGGGGCATGGTTATTTCGAAGCCCCTACTCGACCATGGAACAATCCGGTGTGCTGGCGTTTCTGCCGTACCTCCTGCTTGGCAAGCTGAGCAGCGGATCCCATAGCCAACTGGTGGCGCTTTTCCAACTCTTTCGGATAGCGGCGATTCCGGCCCTGGTGATTGCGATCTATCGCTTCTCAGCTATCTTCGTCGAGAATGTTGCTTTGCGCCGCTGGACGGTAATTATCGCCACGATCGGAGGCGGTCTGGGCTGGCTTTTGATATTGCTCGGGCAGCCAGAAGTGGCCGGCAGTCTGCCGCTCGAATTTTACTCACCAGAAACCTTCGGGTTTCTCGCCGTCTACGGACTGCCACACCTCACGCTTGCAAGAGCTGCGATGCTGATCGGCTTTGTATGGTACCTGCTGGATGAGTCGAGCTGGCGATCCGGATTTGCGCTCCTGTTGGCCGGGCTGATCCATTCGCCGGAGCTGCTCTCTGCTTTCGCAGCTCTGGCGGCCCATCAAATAGCCATTCTGGGATTTGGGGCAGATAAGGGGGCCTGGCTGAGACGCTTGGGGCGGACCGTGCTGCCTTCTGTGCCGTTATTGGCATATCTCGGTTATGCAGCGCTTACAGACCCTTTCCTTCAAGCCTGGGCTGCCCAAAACCTGATCCTCTCGCCTCCGCTCATTGTTTATCTCCTGGCGTTCGCCATCCTGTTGCCTGCTGCGGTGCTCGGCGCGCGGGCGTTGCTGCGGCGTAGGCAAGAGAGCATGTTGTTTCCAATCACCTGGGCGATAGCGATCCCAGCTCTGGTCTGGGCTCCGCTAACCATCCAACGCCGACTGCCTGAGGGAGGTTGGGTCGCATTGGCCGTGCTGGCCGCGGCTGGGCTTGCTACCCTTGGCCCGCGCTCGAAACGAATTGGCCGCGTCGCTCTGGCGAGCCTATTGATCCCGAGCAGCTTGCTGATATTGGCTAGTGGGCTTGAGCTCGCGCTGAACCCTCGCGAACCCGCCTTCCGACCTGTTGGGGAAATCGAAGCTTTTGAGCGATTGGGTGAGTTGGTAGAACCGTCAAGCGTGGTGCTGGCCTCTTTCCAAACGGGCAACCCTCTGCCGGCCTGGGCACCGGTCAAAGTTGTCGCGGGCCACGGTCCCGAGACCGCTGGATTGGCTGAACTTCTGCCGAGAATCGGCGGTTTTTAC
>CBDTZL010000105.1:0-7809 GCA_965364895.1 uncultured bacterium | reverse complement strand
CCCGGCCTTCTCGAATGACGGCTCGTTCAAGAAGCGCTCGTCCGCGACCCAAATAGGCTGGGGCATATTCCGAATCTTTTAGAATCGCACTGTCGTAGGATTGGATAGCTCTACCCAGGAGCGAGCTGCGGTCGTCCTCGCCATCATCCGACATCGCGTAAAGGCGCCGCGCTTCACCCTTGAAGTAGTGCGCATCAGACAGGGTATTGTCCAGATCGAGCACCTGATCGAAGAATTCTTCCGCCTGGTCATAATTGCCACGCTCCAAGGCTCGGAGCCCAGAAGAGTATGCCTCATAGGCCGCATGCGGCGTGATTCCCACGACTGTGGTGGGAGTTGGCGTATGTGCCACAAAGAAGGCCAGCGGCGTCTGAGCCAGTTCAGTTGGGATTGCGGTGCGCTGGACGCGCAAGGTAGCGGGGATTGTGGTGGCGGTCGCGGTAGGTGTCTCGGGCGTCGAAGAGGCTAATGCGGCTTGCGGCGGCAGTGTCGGGGCAACCGACATTTGGCTCTGCCCAAAAAACGGGATCGCGGCTCTCGCGATAAATCCCACCGCAAATATGACAACAATCGCCCCAACCGCGTAGGCCATAACTCTCCACGGGAGCCGCGGCAGATGAACACCACCTCCAATGGAAGCGCCAGTGGCAATCGCTGCTATCTGATTACGGGGGATTCTTGCCGCACCGGCAAGCTCCGCCTCTGTGGGTACTCGCGCACCCATCAAGGCCAGGCCTCTGAGAACCGCGCGGTTGGTTGGGTCCAGCTTGAGGGCAGATTCGAGGCAATAAATCTTTTCGCGCTGAGACTCGACCACTGAACTCATCCAAACCCAGTAGTCGACCACGCTCGAATCGGTCTTGAGCAGCTTGGTCAGCAGGCTTCTCGCCCGCACCCGGTTACCTGTTCGGGCAGCGGCGAGAGCCTCCATGAACATGCTTTCAGTGGAAGCGCTCATGCAGCGAGAAAGTCTAGCATAGCGGTATGGGCCGCACAACGGATCGCTCGGACTACTCGTTGTGATTTGCTATAATCCGCGGCCGCAGATGGCTATATCGCTGTTGATTTCGCTTGCCATACTACTCGTCGGCTGCGCGGAGGCACGGAGCACCCAACCTCCATTAGCCACGCAGACGCTCTTGGCGCGCTCCCGGTCGACCGCTACGTCCACTGTCGAACCGCAAGATGAGGTGCTCCTGGTAGAGACTATTGGCCCAAGCCCAACTCCGCTTACCCATGTGATTGGCGAAGGAAACACCCTGCTGTCGATCGCTATTCGATACGGAGTTGAGCTAGCGGATCTTCTACTGGCGAATCCAGAGGTAAATCCTCGGCTGCTGATCGTTGGAGAGAGCTTGAATATTCCGCGCTCCGGCGCGCAAGGACCGATACCGACTGCCACTCCGGTTCCGATCGATCTGTCTCCTGTAGCATGTTATGGATCGAAGACAGAAGGGCTGACCTGCCTGCTCACCGCATCGGTTTCCGGTGACACTGCGGTGGAAGGGGTGGTCGCGCTGGTTACGCTTGTGGACGCTGATGGCCAGCCATTTGCCACCGAAGCCGCGTACGGTTCTACCAACCTTGTGATTCCCGGTCAAAGATTGCCCTTAATCGCGAACTTCGGACCACAACCTCTCCAATTCGCCAGCGCCTCTTCCGTCGTAATCAGCGCTTTGAACGCCAGCGATCAGGACCAGCGATACGCCGCTCTGGATCTTCAGGTAAACAGCACATCGATTTCGGCGGACGGGCAAAGTGCTAGGGCGACCGGAACCGTAGAGTTTTCGGGCGACAAGCAGGTGGGTTTAAGGTTGGTTTTTATTGCGTTAGGAGCAGGCGGTGAGCCGGTGGGAGTCCGTACCTGGGAGGCTCCAGAGGAAGGCTCATCGTTTGAATTTGACATTTCCGTCTTCAGCCTGGGCCCGCTGATAGAAGACCTGGTTATCATCTCAGAGGCGCCATATTTGCCTTAATTTGGGGAAAAAGCTACGCATGTTATAATGCGGCGCTTTCCACAAAATGGAGAGGTAGCGTAGTCTGGCCGAACGCGCGCGCTTGGAAAGCGCGTGAGCCGCAAGGTTCCGTGGGTTCGAATCCCACCCTCTCCGCCTACTGTGAATTCCCCTTACAGCAATCGCAAATAGAGGGGAAAACCTGATAAATTCCCAAGCATGAACCTGAAAATCGCACGTCGCAGCTTTTCGCCGGTGGCATCGCTCATGCTCGTTGCGGCAGGCCTGGCCGCCCTCTACTTTGCTACGGCTCAACCCGCACTGCTGTTGATTGATGGAGAGCCGCAAGAAATCCGAACGCACGCGCGTCGAACAGTTGAGCTGCTTCTGGAAGCGGGAATTGCCTTGGGAGCTAGTGATGCGCTCGTGCCCGATAACGACACGGCGTTGAATTGGGACGGCGGCCAGCTTCCAGTGGTCGAGCTCAATCGGGCACGCCAAGTTGTTATTGTGGATCAAACCACCATTGAAGTGGTTGAGAGCTCGGAAACCAGCCCCGCTAACCTGATCGACAACCAGCTTTTTCCCGGTGACCGCCTGGTGGTCAATGGTCTTCCCGCTATCGCGCAATTAGACATCCCGACTCACATCCGGCTCCGGCGTGCCGTTCCAATTCGACTTAACGCCGACGGCAGAGAACTTCTGCTGCATTCCGCTGCCTCTACGCTGGGGGAGGCATTGTGGGAAAACAGCATTCGCCTTTATGAGGGGGATTGGTTAGACCCGCTCCCGGGTACGCCTCTCGACAGGCCTATCAAGGCCGAACTACACCGTTCCATTCCCGTGAGCATCGGCGTTGGCGGAGAGCAAATTCGCGCACGCTCGGCCGCCGAAACGGTCGGAGGAGGTCTCAACGATGCTGGGTTGCGATTGGTAGGCTTAGATTACGCAATTCCTGACACGTCTCAACCCATTCCCTCTGATGGCCAAATCCAGCTGGTTCGAGTGCGTGAGGAAGTTCAGATGGAGCAACAGCCATTGAGCTTCGACACCATCTATCAGCCGCTAGATTCGCTGAGAATTGACAATCAGCAAATCGTGCAGCCAGGGGCCTACGGGGTCATAACCAACAGGATCCGGGTGCGATCGGAAGACGGGCTTGAGGTCGGTCGAACGCTCGAGGGCGAATGGATAGCGCAGGAGCCCACCCCTCAAATTATCGGGTACGGCACCCAGATCCAGATACAAACGGTAGCTACCGAGGACGGACCATTAGATTACTGGCGAGCGGTCGATATGTACGCGACCTCATACTCCCCTTCGCGGGCAGGGGTTTCCTCCGACGCGCGCAATTTTGGCATCACAGCCTCCGGAAAACGATTGGTCAAAGGCCTGGTCGCCATTGATCGGAGCCTTATTCCTTTTGGGACCATGATGTATGTTCCTGGGTATGGCTATGCAGAGGCCGCGGACACAGGCAGCGGCGTAAAAGGGCGGTGGATCGATCTGGGTTATGAGGATGACAATTGGGTCTCGTGGTCTGGAAATGTCACCGTCTACTTTCTAACTCCGGTGCCCAGTTCAATCGTCTACGTATTTCCTTGATGCCAGATCCTCTAGCTGCGCGCCAACTCCTCCGTGCATACGGCGTACGCCCTGACAAGAATTTAGGACAAAACTTCATCGTGGATCGGGAGGCGCTCGATGCCATTATGCTGGCTGCCGAGCTCCATAGAACCGAGCATGTGGTGGAGGTGGGAGCGGGGTTGGGAGCCCTTACCCGACGACTATCTGACGCAGCGGCTCATGTCACCGCCATCGAGCTGGATTCGCGCCTCTTACCGATATTAAGGGCCGTATGTAAAAGCGCGCAAAATGTAGACATCGTGGCTGGTGACGCATTGGCGCTCGATGTGGAAACTGAAGCAGCCTACCGAGTGGTCGCCAATATCCCCTACACCATTACTTCGGCTTTGCTTCGACACTTTCTGGAAGCGGATAGACGCCCTGACCGCATTGTGCTCACGGTTCAGTCCGAAGTTGCCGAGCGAGCCGCGGCCGGCGCCGGCCAAATGAGCCTGCTTGCGCTCAGCGTTCAAATCTATGGGCAACCGGATATTCGGGGGACAATTCCAGCATCAGCTTTCTACCCAAAACCGGAGGTGGAATCCTCAATACTGCGCATAGACATACATCCAACCCCCGTAATTCCTGCGGAATGGATTGCTCCGGTGTTTCGCCTGGCGCGTGCGGGGTTCAATCAACGGCGAAAGAAGCTGAGTAATTCGCTTGGGCCGGTGTTAGGCAAGAGTGCAGGTGAAAAGCTGCAGGAGGCCGGAATCGATCCGGGCAGCAGAGCGCAGGAGCTGAGTGTGTTTGAGTGGGAGGCGCTGGCTCGGACTGCTATGCCTCGCTGATAGGCACGTATTCACCTTAGGTAAGGCCTAGTTCTCAGCAGCGGCCCTCAGGCGCGTTTTGGCTGTAGACCTCGGTAGACGTACGGTAGCAGCCATACTCGGATGGCGGCCTCGAGCTGGATCTTTAGCGACATCTTTGATTGCCCTATGCGCCGATCCTCGAAGTAGATTGGTTGCTCGGCAACGTTGAATCCTAGCCTCTGAGCAAGGTAGGCCATTTCCACCTGAAAGACATAGCCTTCGGAGCGGATGCGTTCGAGCGGTAGGGCTCTGAGGGTCTCCGCACGCCATAATCGAAAACCACCCGTTGAATCTCGAATTTGCAGCCGCAAGATAACCCTTGCGTAAGTATTGCCGAAATTAGATAGGAAGCGGCGCCCACGACTCCAGTCTTCGTCTACCTTGCCCCCCTCGACATATCGAGATCCAAACACAGCATCCCATTGATCGAGCCCAGCTAGAAACTCCGGCAAGTAGGAGGGGGAGTGCGAGAAATCTGCATCCATTTGCCCAACAGCTTGGGCTCCGTCTGAGAGGGCCACACCAAATCCACGAAGGTAGGCCGAGCCAAGACCGAGCTTACCTGCTCGATGTACGACTGTCATATTGCCGGGCATCTGCTCCGCGAGCTCTTCCGCCATCTCGCCCGTCCCATCCGGCGAGCCGTCATCAACAATAATAATTTTTAGATCCGGAATGGAGATTTCGACTAGGTTTTCAATGAGGGAGGGGAGGTTCTCCGCCTCGTTGTACGTGGGGATGACGAGCGTAAGCTGTCGCATCCTAGAGCAATTTTTCGAGATCCTCCGCTGCACGGCGCATGTCGAGAAATAAAAGTCCGAGCTTTGCTTGGTCCCGTGCCAGAACGGTTAGAACGGCGTCGCTCGCGATAGACATCAGGATGACATATCCGGTCTGACCCTTGATGTAGACCTGGTCCAATTTGCCTCGACCAAGTTCGGTCGCGATACGTTCGCCAAGTGAGAGCATCGCCGCCGACATAGCGGATACCCGATCCTCCTCAATTTCAGCGGGCAGAGCGGAGGCCATGGTCAAGCCATCCACACTGACAATAGCGGAAGCCTCGACATCTGTCGAGGAGGCTTGCAGATCACGCAAGCGATCCATCATGAGTTCGACGCGCGGTTTAGCCAATGGTGGAATTCAGCTTCGGATTGATCTTGCTTGGGTCAACATAAGACCTGTTCAAGCGCGGGCAATACTATATCACTTCGACCTTGAATTGCCAGCGGGAGCAGAGACCTATTCAGGGGAGCGATTCGCACATTGTTTCCTGTTTTTGTTCTGGGTATACTCTCCGCTCGACAATGGGAGCAGCATGCCCGCAGAACTCGAGCATCAAATCGTTCTGATCCTCACCGACGTCTTACAGACGATTGGTTGGGGCGGAGTGGCCTTCATCATGGCGCTGGAAAGCGCCAACATTCCAATTCCGAGTGAAGTCACCATGCCGTTGGCAGGTTGGCTGCTGGTGCAAGCTCAAGGCGGAAGCCTGTTGCAAGCCTTCTTGCTCGGCGGATTTTTTGGCGCGCTAGGCTGCACCATCGGCTCAATCGCTTCGTACGCGTTGGGAGCCTATGGTGGGCGGCCATTTCTCGATCGCTACGGCAAATACTTCATGATCAGCCACCATGATCTAGCGCTTGCCGATGGTTGGTTTACGCGCTGGGGAAATGCGGTAGCTTTTTTCTCTCGCTTGCTGCCAATCGTGCGAACCTTTATTTCTTTTCCGATGGGTGTCTCGCGAACCCCGATTGTGCCTTTTGTAATCTATACCTTCGCTGGCTCATTTATTTGGTGTGGAGCGCTTGCACTTGGCGGCTACGCATTTGGTGCGAACTGGGAAGAACTACGAGCGATTATGCGACCGTTCGACATCCCGATTGCCATCATATTGGTAGGGGGATTCATCTTCTATGTGATTCATCACGTACGGCGCGGAAGGTCCGAAGCCTCTGAACCCAACCTAGCCGGAAGCCAGATCAGCCCCGCCAGCGAACCTACCGTAAGCCCAAACAATCCCAACAGCCCCAAATAGCCCACAGCATTCAATAGGGACGGATCTAAACTGCTCGCGCCGGACTCAGCTCCAAGCCCTGCGAGGCCGATTCCAATTGCAGCCAGGTTCCACATTCCGTGCAGGCCGACGGCCAAAACGTAGGCGCCGGCGGAGAGAAGCCACCGCCTGCGCCGAACTCCTTCTGCCAGACCCCAGCACACCAAGCCGGTGTTAAATGCATGGATCAATGGAGTTCCTGCGCGAGCCACCATGGTTATTGCCCATTGTTCGCCAGGTTGAGGCAGGAACAGTGACTCGAAGAGTGCGTAGCCCGCGCCTCCCAGTGCGCCGCCCAGGAATGCGTATCTGGCTGACATTGGTCTCCCCAGCAAGGGCCAAATAGTGATGGTTTTTAGCAGCTCTTCAACAAGAGGCACCGCGCCAGAAAGCAGCCCTACCCCCAGTAGGATCACGATCGGTTGCGTGAGAAGCCGCTCGGTGAGGTTGATTACTTCTGATTCCGAACCGAGGTCGATGGCGGCCAACTCTTGAAGGAGGGATTGGCTATCCGGACTAAGCGCGAGACCCAAAATCATGAGCAATCCGAACGGGACCAACATCAGCAACTCGAGAAACAGACTGAGCGGCGGAGTTACCCACGAGCCCGCCAAAACGTGAGCCCAGCGGCGCCGGGCGGACGTGAGCGGACCACGCGCCAGCGATATGGAGGCCACGAATAAAACCGGCGCTCCGGCCGCAATGATGTGGGCAATGGGGCCCAGCACTCTGGGCAATGTCCCGACCTCGAAGGCAAGTATTCCGAGCAGCAGCGCCAGCGGATAAAGCAGCATCGCTAGGATCCATGCCTGGCCTGGTCTTCGAACGGCTCGATCCGCCGAGCCCTTGAAGCCCCAGTAAATCGCCGGCACCCCCAGCATCCCAATGGCAAAGATGGAAGCCGCTTCTACTCCCAGAGCAATGGGCTGTTTGGCAAAGATTGAGAGAAGGCCGAGGGCGGCTGCAATTGCTAGACTTAGCCCCAGTCCGAGGGAACCACAAACTATGAGGACATAGTCCCAATTGTCTCGCTTTGGCAAGGCGGGTCCAGAAGGCGGTGTCAGTTCCGAAGCCAGGGTCTGATGCATCGATACACTTCCGCAAGATTGTAGCAAGGAGTACCCGAGGATGACCGATAGGAATTTCTGATCATCGTAATTAGCATTCTTGTCAGGCCTTACACGCGTAAGGTATCCTTGCCAATCTTGGGGGTGGTTGGGCCCCGGTGGGCTCCCCGGTCTTCAAAATCGGTGGCGGGTCGTTATGCGGGCCGCGGTGGGTTCGACTCCCATCCACTCCTGCCTACTATAAGCGGAGGCTTAGTGGAATCGTCAATTGAGCGTTTGGACGATCTGGTTAC
>CBDTZL010000104.1:0-7825 GCA_965364895.1 uncultured bacterium | reverse complement strand
CGATCCTCTGGCCGCTTGGCCATGGCCTTCAAGATCACACTTTCGAGCGCCGGGCTGACCTCTGGATTGATCTTGCTGGGAGGCGGCAGCGGATCGGTCATGTGCTTGATCACCACTGCCATGGGTGTCTCTGCGTCGAACGGCACTCGTCCGGTTGTCATTTCGTACAGCAGCACTCCGAGAGCATAGATGTCACTTTGCGGAGTAAGCGGATCGCCTCCGCCTTGTTCGGGCGACATGTAGTGGGGCGTTCCGACGATTCCACCGGTCTGCGTGAAGTGTTTGGTGCCCCCTACCATCTTGGCGATGCCGAAGTCAGTCAGCAAGCAATTTCCGCGATTGTCGATCAGTACGTTGCTGGGTTTTACATCGCGATGGATGAGGCCCTGAGAGTGGGCATAGTCCAGCGCATCACCAAGCTGAGTCATAATAATTCGAATGCGCTGAAGGCTCATCGGCTGCTCGCCGCGCAGGAGATCTGCTAAGGTGCCGGTCTCGACAATCGGCATGACGATGTAGGTGTAGTCATCAGCCTTGCCATAATCGTGTACGGGCAGGATGTGCGGATGCTGCAGCTTGGCGATGACCTTGGCTTCTTGTTCAAAGCGGCCGCTGAACTCCGCATCGCGTGCATACTGCTGGGGGAGGATCTTCAGCGCAACGTAGCGGTCCATACCGGGCTGATAGGCTTTATAGACGGCCGCCATCCCTCCCTCACCGAGAGGGGAAACGACTTGATAGCGGCCTAATTGCTTACCGGTGATGTCTTCCATAGCAAGAAATGATACCGAAACTCTCTGTTCGCACCAACTCCGGAATCTGGCCTAGGGGCGGCTCTCGACGGATCGTCCGCTTATGCCGCGCTAACCCGGGAAATAAGCCTGGGCGCAAACCGCAGCGGGTCGGGAGCTTCGACCATTCCGACGCCAGAATCTGGCAAAGAGGCGGATCGCAGCCGGGTGGGATCCCCGTATCGTATTTGCACGTCCTAGTCGGCCGCAGCCAGGGGAATTCCTTTGACCTCGAGAAAAGCACGCAGCGCGCCGAGAACATCATCGATGTCATTTGCGGATATGGTCGGGCCCATGTGGCCGACTCTGAAGACACGGTCCTTCAGTGCCTCGCCAAGTCCACCGGAAATCATGATGTTGTGCTCTTCTCTCAAATAGCGAAGAAGCTCGCCTATCACCACTCCTTCCGGAGCAAACACCGCCGTGAGTACGGGAGCGAGCTGATCATCCGGGGTTAGGGGTTCCATCCCCAGCGCCCGAACCCCATTCCGAAGGCTCATCGCCATCTCCGTGTAGCGCTCGATGCGCCGATCGACGCCCTCTTCCAGCAGCGTTCGGAGCCCGGTGCGCAGCGCGTAGATGTTGTTGGTCGCCACGGTTACAGGATGTGGATGCCACTGACCCCACTCATCTGCAAATCGGCGCCACGTTTCGAGGTTCAGATACCATCCATGAGCACGATCGGGCTTCGACTCCATAATCTTCCAAGCACGCGGGGAGATTGCGATCGGGCCCAATCCCGGAGGAGCCCCTAAGCATTTCTGCGAGGCGCTGGCAACGATATCGATTCCCCACTCGTCCATGGAGAGCGGCACTCCACCCAGGCCGGAAACTGCATCGACCACCACCGGAACTCCGTATTCGTTTGCCAAGGCTGCAATCTCTCGCACAGGATTGACCACCGCGGTTGCCGTTTCCAGAGCAACTAGTGTGACCAACCCGGGCCGCGGATTCGAGTCAAAGGCTTCCCGGAAGCTCTCCGGGTCAAGCTGCTCGCCCAGCGGGGCGGCAATTCGCGATACATCCAGACCGTAGCCGGCACAAATTTCTTCAAGACGATCGCCGAAGTAACCGTTGATTCCGACCACAACCCTCTCGCCAGTTGTTGTCAGGCTGCCGATCGCTGCGTCGATGCCCGCAGATCCAGATCCGGAAAGGATGTGGACATCTCCCTCGGTCTTGAACACCTGCTTAAGAAGATCGCGCGTTTCGTTATAGTCGGCAGTCCATTCGGCCCCGTAGTGAGGTCGAACCGGCTGTCCCATTTGAAAGAGAACGTCGTCTTCAACGCTCACGGGTCCAGGGATCATCAGCTTAAGTGCCAACGGAGTTTCTCCTTAGGTCCGGTTCGGGTGGAAACTGAAAGGCATGTTTGAGGGCCGGGGCGAATGTCTAGGCAATCGAATGACGGTCGCGACGATTTCGGCTCCGATCGAAAGCGCGATTTCGTCCCGAGACTTAAGCAATCGAATGACGGGTCGCGACGATTTCGGCCATGATCGAGAGCGCGATTTCGTCCGGCGTATCGGCTCCAAGCTCGAGACCTACCGGCCCGTGCAATCTATCCAGCTCCGCCTCCGTCAAGCCGCTCTCGCTGAGGCGTTCGCGACGTTTCGCCTGAGTTCTTTTGCTGCCCAACGCCCCGATATAAAAGGCTGGGGAGGTCAGCGCAAGCGCTAAGGCCGGTTCATCGATCTTCGGATCATGCGTGAGCATCACGACCGCAGTGGTTTCCGTCAACGCTAGGCTCTCAAAGGCTTCGGCAGGCCAGGTCTGTATTAGTTGGTCCACATCGGGAAAACGTTCCTCAGTAGCGAAGGCGCGACGAGGGTCGACGATCACGGTCCGCATGTCCATCGTTTTAGCCAGGCTGGAGAGCGTGATTGCGATCTGGTTTCCACCCACTATGATCAGGGTGGGGGGAGGAGGCATCAGATCAACAAATGCCTGAACGCCTTCCGCCTCCATGTCAAGCAGGCTCGGCTCCGTCACCTGATGCGCCAATTCGACCGTCTGGTCATCAGGGCCGGCCTCCAGGCTGCCATACCGAGCGCTCGGATCGTCTAAATTGAGGGTGAGCTTGCGCCCCAGGCTCGCTTCCGGGCCGCTAACAACCGTTACGCTTGCGGCCGGTTCTTCATTAATAAGCAGCTCCCGGAGAAAATTGAACTGCTCCGGATCGAGCCGCTCAACAAAGACGTCCAGACTGCCGCCGCATGCCAGGCCAACGCTCCAGGCCGTCTCGTCGGCAACGCCGAAGTGGACCAGCTGTGGCAGCCCACTTTTGAGCACTTGCAAGCCCGTCTCAGCTACGGCCGACTCCACGCATCCCCCGCTCACCGAGCCTGCGATCTCGCCGCCCTCAGAGATCGCCATTTTGGCCCCTTCTTGCCGGGGCGACGACCCCCAGGTTTGGACCACCGTCGCGAGCGCGATGTCCTTCCCTTGTTCAGACCAGCGGGTTAGATCTTCAAGTATGTCTCTCATGTAATTCTGCCCTTGAGTTCTTCTTCAGAAAAAGGCCCTGCTTCCCCGATTAGCGCGCGCGCCTCATCGACTTTGCCCCACACATCCCAGAGCAGAACCCCACGAACCCGTCCGCTATCCAGATAATAGACCAACCCCTTTTTGAATGGCTCAGCCCAATCGGCAACTATTTCAAGCGACGGATCGAGATCGCCCACAGCTTCGTATCCAAGTTCGAATAGATCCGAGTAGAAGTAAGGCAGATGGTCGTAGCTCAGCTGCTCGCCAGCCATCGATCTGCCCGCCATATCGCCCATCGTGTTGGCATTGTCCTCATGCTCGACCCGCATTTTGCGATCGAGCGTCGGATTGTAGAAACGGGCCACGTCACCGGCGGCATAGATGTTTGAGTCGCTTGATTGCAAAGAGGGCTGGACCACAATGCCGTCTTCGACTTCAAGACCGGCGGCCTCCGCCAGCTCGGTGTTGGGCTGGATGCCGATTCCCGCTACGACCGCGTCGACGTGCATTACGCCCGCATCGGTCACGACATGTATATGCCCGTGCCCGCCTTCAATCGCCTCGACGGTTGCGCCGGGCATCAGTGTCACCCCTTTGTCCTTGTAGTATTGATTGAGAAATGCGCTGAGATCGGCTGGGAACTGCAGCGCGCCGATTCCTGCCTCGGGGAACACCATGCTGACCTTGGCGCCGTTCATCGCCAGCGCGGCCGCAACTTCGGAGCCGATGAAGCCTCCGCCGATTACAGCGATCGAGGCTTCCGACTGTGCCAACACCTGCAATCGCTTGTAGTCCTCAACCTTCCGGTAGTAGATGACCGAGTCGCCTCCGAAAGGCAGCCGACGAGGTTTGCCTCCGGTAGCGAGCAACAATTTTTCGTAGGAATACTCTGTGCCTTGATCGTCCGTCACCGTCCGGGCTTCTCGATCGATGTTTTCGACTCTTCGCCCCAGGTGCAGCTCGACCGGCTCGTCCTGCGTGCCCCGCCAGATGCTGTCGAACTCCTTGCCCTTCCACAGACCCTTGGTTAAGGGCGGTCGATCATACGGCGGATCATTCTCGGCACCGATCAATCCCAGCGAGCCCTCGGAATCCACTGCTCGGATCCCTCGGACTGCGGCATCGGCCGTCATTCCGCCACCGACGATTAAGTATTTGTATTCCGGCATCAATTCCTCACCAATTCGAATTCTCCGTCAATTCTACTATCCACCGCTTGGGCGCTCGTTATTAAGCATACCGGTCTTGGACTAATCCTTGATCTAGAATTACCATACTGTTGACCAGCCCATGCCGGCCAACGAACCCAAATCCCCAGCGCTTGATCTCGATCCCCTGGTTGCACTCTTAAACCCGTACGTACCACACGGTCAATCCGCTCTACTGCCAGCGCTCCACGCGGCCCAGGCGCAGTATGGCCATTTGTCCGAGCCGGTAGCGGAGGAAGTCGGCCGCCGGCTTGGCGTGCCGCTGGCCGATGTTTACGGGGTAATCGACTTTTATGCCATGCTCTACAAAGAGCCGGTCGGGGAGAATATCGTGAGAGTGTGCGTCGATCCACCCTGCGCGCAGGCGGGAGGCGCGGCGGTGCTGGGCGCACTGGAGCAGCATCTTGGCGTGCAGACCGGTGAAATTACAGACGATAGAAAGTGGACCCTCGAGCGCGCCCCCTGTCTGGGTAGGTGTGAGCACGCTCCTGCGGTCTTGCTGAACGAAATCCCATTGGCGAGGGCGGAGGCCGATCAGCCGCAGGCGCTGCTATCTGGCGACTGGGAGCAGGTAACGAGCCAGGTCGGAGGGGAGCTCCGAATCCTGACCCGAAATTGCGGCAATGGCGCCCCAACGACGATCGGTGATTATGAGGCTGGCGAGGGCTACGCGGCGCTCAGAAAAGCCGTTCTCGAGATGCAGCCCACCGATGTGATCGAGGAGATCAAGGCATCGGGCTTAGTCGGAAGGGGCGGCGCGGCTTTTCCCACCGGTGTGAAGTGGGAAGGTGCCGCAAGCGCAACCGGTGAGCCCAAGTACGTGGTCAACAATGCCGATGAATCCGAACCCGGCACCTTCAAGGATCGCTTGCTTCTGGAGGACGACCCTCACAGCAGCCTGGAAGGCATGATCATCGCCGGATACGCGATTGGCGCTGAGAAGGGCTATATCTACATCCGCGGTGAGTACCGTAAAGCGGAAGAAATTGTGCGTGAAGCAATCGGCGAGGCGGAGCAGCAGGGGTATCTCGGGCTGAATATTCTGGGAACCGATTTCAAATTCGAGATCGAGATTCGGAGGGGAGCAGGCGCCTATATTTGCGGCGAGGAAACCGCGCTCTTCGAATCGATTGAGGGCAAGCGTGGCTTTCCACGCATCAAGCCTCCGTTCCCGACCACGCACGGATTGTTTGGCAAGCCCACGGTCGTCAACAATGTCGAAACGCTCGCCAACGTGCCTTTGATTATCCGGGACGGCTCGGACGCCCTTCGTCAGAATGGAACCGAGCAGTCTCCGGGAACGAAACTATTTTGTCTGTCCGGCGACGTGGCTAGCCCCGGTGTGTACGAGGTACCCTTCGGCGTTCCGCTTCGTCACTTGCTCGAAGATCTGGGCGGAGGTGTCACAGGCGGCGAACTGCAGGGAATCTTATTCGGCGGCGCGGCTGGAGCGTTCGCAACCGAAAAGCATCTGGATGTGAACCTGACCTTTGAGGATCTCCGCGAGGCTGGCCTCCCGTTGGGCTCGGGAGTTGTCATGGTTTTCAACGAAATCCGGGACATGCGAGAGGTCCTGAGGGGATTGGCACACTTCTTTGCCGACGAATCTTGCGGGAAATGCTACCCCTGCCAACTCGGCACACAACGACAATATGAGATTCTTTCTGATGTCTCCAATGGAAAGCTCCGAGCCGATGATGTCGATCGGCTGACCGATGTGGGGTGGACGATGACCGATTCTTCGCTCTGCGGGTTGGGACAAACCGCGGCCTCCGCGGTGTTGAGCGCCATCGAGACCTGGCCGGTATTGCTAGCCCAAAATGGACATTCGTAAGCCTGTGACAGACGGCACCGTACCCTTCCGATATCACAAATACGACGGCGACTGGCGCGAAGTCGATGCGGAGGTCATCGAAGAGGGGATGATTACGCTCTTTGTGAACGGCCGCGAATTGGCCTCGCTGATGTGCACCCCAAGAGAGCCGCTGCAGTTGGCGCTGGGATTTTTGGCCAATGAAGAGTTCATCACCTCATATGAAGAGGTCGCAATCGACCACGTCTGCGCTGC
Organism: uncultured bacterium; assembly: GCA_965364895.1. GTDB lineage: Bacteria > Chloroflexota > Anaerolineae > Anaerolineales > E44-bin32 > JADFRG01. Next base: position 1,271 of record CBDTZL010000104.1, on the reverse strand, counting down.
GGGCGATTGCGTCGATATCTGGCTCACGAAGCCTGTCTGGGACAAGCCGCGTCGCAGAATCATCACCTCCGGCTGCGGCGGAGGACTAACCTTCGTCGATCTCGCCGAGCACCAGGATCCGGTGACCGCTGAGTTCGCAGTAAAACCTCAGAAAATTGGAGAGCTAATAACGCAGCTGCAGACACATGAGAGCCTGTATGCGCGCGCACGCGGCGTTCATGCTTCCGCCTTGAGCGATGGCGAGCGGCTGGTGGTGATCGCCGAAGACATCGGCCGCCATAACACGGTGGATCGACTACGAGGCGAGTGTTTGCTTACCGGCAGAGAAACCGAAGGATTGATGCTGCTGGCGACAGGACGCGTCTCGTCTGAGATGATCTTCAAGGCCGCCAAGATGGGATGCCCCGTCGTAGCTTCGCGCACTTCGCCAACCAGCATCTCGGTAGGGCTAGCGCGTGAGTGGAACATTACGCTATGCGGATACGTGCGCCGCAGAAGTATGAATGTCTACTCCCACCCGGAACGGCTACTCGACACGGAGCTCGCCTTACAACCTGAAAACGAACTGTTTACTTCCATTGAGTATCCGGTTCCGAGCGGAAGCGGGGATTGAGCAGCTTGAATCAAGAGATCACCCTGACCATCGATGGGAAGGAAGTGACCGTCATAAAAGGGACCACGATCCTGGGCGCAGCCGAGGGTCTGGAAACCGATATCCCAACCATTTGTTATCACGAACACACCACCTCCTACGGCGTCTGCCGCATGTGTGTTGTGGAAGTAGAGGACACTCGCCTTCTCCAGCCCGCATGCGTGGCTGAGGCTCGCGAAGGGATGAAGGTTCACACGCGTAACAAACGCGTGGAACGCAGCCGTCGCACGATCCTCGAAATGCTTGACTCGGCCGTGAACCTGGAGGAGGCGCCCGAGATTCAAGAACAACTTCAGGACTATGGTGCGGACCTTGAGAGATTCGGGGACGGCGAACGACGCGCAATGCCAGTCATCGATGACAATCCTATGTTCGTGCGGGACTACTCGCAGTGTGTGCTTTGTTGGCGTTGTGTCCAGGTATGCGCAGAGGATGCCCAATACACATACGCTATAAATTTTAGCGGAAGAGGCTTTGAAACCAGTATCAATACCTTCTTCGAACAGAGCCTTCCCGAATCGACATGCGTCTTCTGCGGCCAGTGCGTCGGGGTGTGTCCCACAGGTGCCTTAAAACCCAAACGCGAGTGGTTGCTGGAGCAGGGGCAGACTCCGGATGA
>CBDTZL010000103.1:0-7858 GCA_965364895.1 uncultured bacterium | reverse complement strand
TCACCCGCCCGCGTGATCAGCGCACGGAGGACTACATCGAGGGGCGGTTTGGGTAAGTCGCGCGGGTCGGTCTTTGATAGGAGACTTGGCTCAATAAGGGGGGCGCGTAGCACACTGGCGGCCTGATAAACTAAAACCATGGAATCTGAAATTGATTATTGGGTAGAAGAGCCGGCCGGAGACGAAGGCGACGATACCTTAAGACCCGGGGCAGGAGGCACTATTGTACGGCTGATACTGTTTGCCTTACTGCTCTGGACAATTGTGAACATGGTGCTTCCTCGACGTAATCTAAATTTAAATATTGATCAACCTCCAAGACCGCCAGCAGAACAGATCGAACCACACTACTGGCTCTAATCTAAGACCGTCCAAAAGCAAGCTGCAGACGATACAGAATTAGAAAACATCGTAGGGGTCTCTCATTTCTCTGAGGAGTGCGATTGGAATGAACGAAATGAATATTCTTGACCAAATTGGAAATACACCGCTACTGAAGCTAAGAAAGGTGATCGATAATCCGGATGTAGATATTTACGTCAAATGTGAATATCTGAATCCCAGCGGGAGCATCAAGGACCGCATGGCTCTTCGCATGGTTGAAGAGGCGGAGAAGTCGGGAAAGCTAAAGCCAGGAGGCACAATTCTCGACCAATCAACGGGCAATACCGGCCCGGCATTGGCGTTCGTAGGGGCAGCGAAGGGCTACAAGGTGAAGCTGTTTATGCCCTCTCAACTTGGCAGCTCTTACAGTGCTGCGGACAGAGTCAGAATCGCAAGGCTATTCGGTAGCGAAGTGGAGACTGTAGATCTAAATGCATTGATGGAAGATACCGGACATCTATCCGATGTCGAAAAGGCTGCCGCGTTTGTTGCGATTCGGATGAAGCAGTGCCACGACCTTGAGAAAAAAGACCCAACGGTATGGTGGGCAAACCAACTATGTAATATGGATAACGCCCTGGCCAATAGAGATACCACCGGAAAAGAGATCGTGGAAAAGCTTGAGGGAAACGTGGATGCTTGGATCACTTCCATCGGATCGGGCGGGACGCTCTTAGGTGTAGCCGAGGCTCTCAAGGAACAAAATCCCTCCGTACGAATATCCGGCGTGGTTCCCGCCGATGATCTCAGGATTGAATGGGTGCGATCAGGCACGGTCCACAAGTTCCTCAAAAAATATGGCATGCCGAACATGAAGTTTATTATTGAGACGATTCTTGAAAAAGATCTCCTAGATCAGACGATGACCGTTAGCAATGATGACGCAAGGAACATGGCGGGAAGACTATCCAGAGAAGAAGGGCTATTTTGTGGAATGTCCTCGGGTGCGAACGTTTATGCGGCAGTCCAGATGGCAAAGGACATGAGCAAGGGTTCGACTATTGTTACCGTCCTGGTCGACAATCGATACCGTTACTTCACCGAGCACCCGAACGAGCACTATGTTGTGTGAACCTCCAAAATTGATGGGTCAGACGAAAATGCACTAGCAAACTAACCGTCACGGCCCACTGACAACAGTCATACATTGAATCTTCTACTCTTTAGTTTCGTAACCGGGCTACTCATTGGCACGGTCGGTATTGGCGGCATACTGCTGGCGCCGATGCTGGTTTATGTCGCAGGAATTGATCTCCACCTTGCTCTGGCGACAAGCAGTTTGAGTTTCTTGTTTGCCGGCATTGCGGGAACCATCGCCTATGCGAGAAAAGGGACCATTTCTTGGAATACGGTCGGTTGGCTGTGTGTCGGGGTAATTCCTGCAGCTCTAGTAGGCGCTAGAGTAAACGTTGCCCTGCCGGCCGGCGTGCTTACCGTTATTTTGGCTGTATTGATTGTCTTGTCGGGAATCAATGCATTGTTAAAGAAGCCGGTCTCAATAAAAAGCGGTTTCCGAGCAAACCGCTTTGTTCTTGTTTCGATTGGTGTAGCTGTAGGATTTGGCTCCGCACTGACTGGAACCGGTGGGCCTGTCTTGCTTCTGCCGATTCTGATGTTTGGTAATGTGCCGGCTCTGGCTGCAATCGGCGTAAGTCAGGCCATTCAGATTCCCGTTTCGGTTTTTGCGACAGCTGGTTTTCTCCTGTTTGGCAGGATTGATATCGAGCTGGGAATACAGCTTGGCCTGATCATGGCGGTCGGCGTGATTATTGGCGCCCAGATTGCACATAAGGTGTCCGCACGCCGATTGCGACAACTTGTTGCAATTGCGCTTGTTACGGTGGGCTTCTTAATGATTGTAAGAACTCTGACTATTGCCTCGTGAGCCGTGCTCAGCCCACGCGCCAAATAAACCCAACTAGAAAAAATACGATAAAATTGCGCCGAAGTTATGGATGAGTCATGAAGCTGAAGTCGCAAGGCTTCGGCTTCTTACGTTGAACGATAGGTATTCCGGCCACTGATTGGACTCGTTGAGTCAGCAAGAAGGAGTGACTGTCCTGAATTCTATGAAATTGCCACAGATCATCCAAGGTGGAATGGGGGTTGCCATTTCCGACTGGAACCTGGCCAAAGCGGTGTCGATGCGGGGGCATTTGGGCATTGTCTCTGGAACTGGGGTCGGCCCGGTAATGACTTCGCGACTGACGAGGGGGGATATTGGGGGGAATGTTCGGCGGGCACTCAGCCATTTTCCTTTTGAGGAGCCGGTTCGGCGCATTTTGGATAGGTACTACATCCCCGCATCAGAAACTCCGCAGCTTCCCTTTAAACGCCCGTCGATGTGGACCCTTAAGCCGCCCAAAATACTCAACGAGCTGACTGTCATTGCCAACTTCGTTGAGGTATTTCTGGCGAAGGAAGGCCATCAAAACGCTGTGGGCCTCAACCTCCTGGAGAAGCTGCAGATGCCGACGATGGCCTCTCTCTATGGCGCGATGCTGGCGGGGGCAGATTACGTGATCATGGGAGCAGGAATACCGCTGCAAATCCCTGGCATTCTAGACAAGCTGGCCGACCACCGGGAAGTCAGTTACCGGCTCGACATGCAAGAAGCCGATTCAGAGGATGAATATCACATTCACTTCGACCCCCAGGCAATACTCCCTGGCATCCGTGAAAAGATGGGCAAATTACGCCGCCCCAATTTTCTGCCGATCATCTCCTCGGTGGTTCTGGCGAAGGCCTTGATCAAACGTGCAACGGGCAAGATCAACGGCTTCGTCATCGAAGCGCCCACGGCTGGCGGGCACAACGCCCCGCCTAGAGGGGCGCTGCAGCTTGACGAAAAGGGCGAGCCAATCTATGGGAAAAAGGATGAGGTGGACACAGAGAAAATCAAGCAACTCGGTCTACCTTTCTGGATGGCCGGTGGCTACGACAGCCCGGAAATGCTGCAGCAAGCATTGGATGACGGCGCTGCTGGCATCCAGGTGGGCACTGCCTTTGCCTATTGTGACGAATCAGGCATGGATGACCACATAAAGAGCCGTGTCATCAAGAAAGTTCTCGATCAAGAGGTTGAAGTGCACACCGATCCCAACATCTCCCCAACTGGATACCCCTTCAAAGTAGTCCAACTGCAGGGAACCATGACGGATCCCGAAGTTGAACACAACCGGGTCAGGCTGTGCGATGTGGGCTTGCTGCGAAATCCCTACAAAGGTGCGAATGGGAAGATCGGATACCGCTGTTCTGCCGAACCCATAGACCAATATCTGAAAAAAGGTGGGGAACTTGAGCAGACCGTCGGAAAGAGCTGCCTGTGCAACAATCTACTCGCTACGGCGAGCTACGCCCACCATCGTAAGAACGGATACGTCGAACCGCCGATCGTCACATCCGGGGACGGGCTGACAGGCATCGCCAAATACGTCAATCCAGGCAATCACAGCTATACCGCTCAGGACGTACTCGACTATCTGACCGGCACAAAATTCATAACAAGTGCTAGAATAAATTAACCCCCGATCGGTGGTCGCTCGCAGGGTGGACCTGCGACGGCGTTGAGCATCCCCGCTCATCGATAAGTGCCGGCCGGTCCTGAGTACCTCTCAATCACATGAGCCTTTGGCAGCAGTATCTGCGACCGCAGAATCTGACCGACGCGCTGCATGCGCTGTCGGCGCGTGGCGATTCCGGCGGAGCCGTAGCGGTAGTCGCCGGTGGCACGGACCTGCTGTTGGATCTGGATCAGGGACGACATGCTGCGGTCGAGACCCTGGTTGACGTTACGGATGTGAAGGAGATGCTGGAGATCCAGCAGCGCGACGACCTTATTAGTATCGGCGCGGCCCTCCCGCTTGGAGATGTAATAGCCGATGATCTTGTTCGCAGTCATTTCACTGCGTTGGTCGAAGCCTGTGAGCTTATCGGCGGACCGCAAGTGCGCAATGTCGCGACCTTGGGTGGCAACGTAGCTCATGCGCTGCCGGCTGGTGATGGAACCATCGCATTGCTGGCGCTGGGTGCAGAGGCTGAGATTGCCTCTGAGAATGGTGCGAAATGGGTCTCAATGGAAGAGCTGTTTTTAGGTCCGGGCGAGCCAAATTTCGATCGTGCCAAAGAATTGGTCGTGAGATTTCGAGTCCCGGCCTTGCGTGAGGGCGAGGGGTCGGCGTTTCGACGTATCATGCGCCCGCAAGGCGTAGCAATTGCGATCCTGAACATGGGTGCGCGGTTGCGAGTGGATGAGCAGGAGATTGTCCAGGAGGCGCGCCTGGCTATCGGCCCGGCTGGTCCGCGACCGCTGCGTGCTCAGGCGACTGAGCAGGCGCTTGTGGGGGGCGCGCTGGATGAGGCCACATTTGAGCGAGCATCGGAGGCCCTCGCTGGTGAAGTGAGCTTGAGAACCAGCCCGCACCGGGCTACGAAAGAATACAGAGCCCACCTGCTTGAAACCCTGCTTCGCCAGACGTTAGAGGCGGCAAGCGAAACAAGGTTCATGCAAGATGAGTGATCAGCTGGATACGAAGACGATGGAATTGAAGGTCAACGGTCAGCCGAGAAGTGTGCAAGCCGGCCCGGGGGAAATGCTCTCGGATGTACTCCGGTATCAGCTTGGCCTGACCGGTACCAAGATCGCCTGCGAAGAAGCCGAGTGCGGCACATGCACGGTACTAGTGAATGGACAGCCGGTGTTGTCATGTGTTTACCCTGCCCAGAAGGCCGCCGGCGATTCGATTAAGACGATCGAGGGGTTATCTGAAAACGGCAATCTTCATCCTTTGCAGGAAGCATTTGTAAAATTCGGAGCCGTGCAGTGCGGCTTCTGCATCCCAGGCCAGATCATGACTGCCGTCGCATTGATGGAAACCAACCCCGATCCGACAGAGGCTGAGATTCGCAAAGCACTCAAAGACACTTTGTGTCGCTGCGCGGGCTACCCCACGATTATTCGTTCCATCCAGGCTGCAAGCGACAGCGTCCGGACTGGAAACCCAGTTGCTGATCCGCAATTGCCGCTGCCGAGCAAGATGCGCGTCATCGGCCAGGTAGTGGCAAGGCCGGATGGGGTGGAAAAGGTCGACGGCAGCGCCAAGTTTGCCGACGACTACAGCTTTCCCGGAATGCTCTACGGCGCCACCCTGAGAGCTGGTACGCCCCATGCGATCCTGCTTAAACTCGACATAAGTGCAGCAAATATGGCGGAGGGGGTGGCTGGAATTCTTACTGCAGAAGATATCCCCGGCGAGGTTAACCACGGGCTCGTAGTCAAAGATTGGCCGGCGCTGGTGGGTATCGGTGAGAAGGTGCGCTACGTCGGAGACGCGGTCGCATTAGTGGTGGCCGATACGCCTGAAAGTGCCCAACGTGCGCTCGATCTGATCGAGGCCGAGTATGAGGATCTGCCGGTGGTTTCGGATCCGGTACAGGCACGGGAGGCAGACGCGCCAGATATCCACGAAAACGGCAACTTGCTCAAACATATCAAGGTGCGGAAGGGCGATCTCGAGGTGGGGTTTGAAGAAGCTGACATCATTCTCGAGGACACCTATCACACGGCCATCACGGAGCACGCCTTCCTCGAACCCGAATGTGCCATCGCACGGCTTACAGATGAAGGCCGCATCGAGGTCTATGTCGGCTCGCAGATCCCATATGCAGACCGAAGCCAGATCGCGCGCTGCCTGGATATGGCGGAAGATAAAGTCCGCGTCATCGGCACCCTCATCGGAGGTGGATTCGGAGGCAAGGAGGACATTGCCGGTCAGATTCACGCCGCGATGCTCGCAAAGGCGACCGGGCGGCCGGTCAAGATTCTCTACGATCGACACGAGAGCATGCTTGTGCATCCCAAGCGTCACGCCACTCAAATCCGTGTGAAGCTGGGCGCTAAGAACGACGGAACCCTGGTCGCGGTCGAGACCGAACTCTATGGTGACACAGGCGCTTACGCATCGCTGGGCGAAAAAGTCATGACACGCGCTACAACGCACTCCGCTGGACCATATGTCGTACCGCACGTCAAAGCCGATTGTTACGCGATGTACACCAACAACCCGCCCGCGGGAGCGTTCCGCGGATTCGGGGTAACCCAATCGGCATTCGCGGTCGAATCCATGATGGATGATCTTGCGGAGCAGTTGGAACTCGACCCGATCGAGCTGAGAAGGAAGAATGCGTTGGAGGTCGGATCGCTGACCAACACAGGCCAGGAGCTGCGGGAGAGCGCAGGCCTGATTGAGTGCATCAATCAGGTAACGGCCAGAATCCACGATTTTTCACAGGAGCCTTTCGTTGCCCAAGTTCCTCAAGGCAGACCTCGTACGCGGCGAGCCTGGGGGATCGCAGCCGCCTACAAGAACACCGGTTTGGGGGGCGGAGCGCCTGATAAGGCCTCCGCTGAAGTTGAACTCTATGAGGACGGTGTGGTAGAGGTCCGAACCTCTTCGGCCGAAATCGGACAGGGCTTGGTGGCGGTGCTGCAGATGATCGCAGCCGAGGAACTAACGGTGCCAATCGACAGGGTACGGGTGTTGTTATCCGATACGGATCTCACTCCGGACGGGGGACCGACCACCGCTTCGCGGCAAACGTATGTGACCGGAAACGCGGTGCGCCACGCGGCGGATGTGGTGAAGCAAGCAGTGGCAACGACCTTGGCAGAGCACTATGATGTGCCACCGGCGCAAATCGAGTTTCACGAAGGCCTGGCTCAGGTCAACGGCCACCAGGTGACGCTCGGCGAGGCGGCGACATTAATGAAGGAAGAAGGCCATGATGCTCGTGCGACCTACGAATACTGGGCGCCTTCCACGCAGGCGCTGGGCACCGGCGGCGATATGCACTTTGCCTTTTCATTCGCCGCTCAAGCGGCAGAGGTAGAGGTGGATCTTGATACCGGCGAGGTCGAAGTGCTGCGAGTGATCGCCGCGAATGACGTCGGCAAGGTGATTAATCCGCTTGGTTTCCTGGGGCAGATTGAAGGCGGCGTGATGATGGGAATCGGCAATGCCATCACCGAGGAGTTCATTGTAGAGAAGGGGATGGTGATCACCGATCGATTGGCTCGATACCGTATGCCGGGCATCATGCATTCGCCTGAGATTATTTCCATCCCGGTCGAGCACCCGGCGGCGGACGGTCCCTATGGGGCGAAGGGCGTTGGGGAAATTTCGAGCATTCCCACCACTCCTGCGATAACGAATGCTGTTTATCATGCCTGCGGCGTGCGCATTAAGAGCCTGCCGGTCGACCAGGACTGGTTAGCGCTTGAAATTGCTCGCCAGAAGGGGTCGAGCTAACATAAGTGACTGAGGTTTAGGGCCGCAGCAAGTGCGCGAGTTAACATAAGTAAGCGACAAATTACTGCAGAAATAGCGCTCGGAGAATCAAAAAAAATGAGGAAATCAGGGTGCACAGAATCCTGACATGTTAATCAAGAACGCAAACGTCATCACGTGGAGCGAGC
>CBDTZL010000102.1:0-7873 GCA_965364895.1 uncultured bacterium | reverse complement strand
GACCCGAGGAGCATGCACGCGCGGCCTCCGTTCTTGGAACAGGGGCGCAAATTGCAGCCTTCGATACGGTCCCATTTTGTCTTTGGGTGGTAGCACACCACGGTTTCGACTATGAACAAGCCCTATGGACCACCGTAGCGGGGCTCGGTGATCGCGATACGACCTGCGCTATCGTAGGCGGAATTGTCGCCCTCAACGCCGATATTCCGGAGCAATGGTTGGATCGATGCGAGCCGCTACCAGGCTTCCGGCCCCCTAACGCACCTCCCGACGCCTAGGTTAGAATCTCTGCATCGCAATACTCAGTGCATAAGATTGCACTAAGGTGGTTGGTACAAACTTGCGAGGTTCGAATCATAAAGTGAGGGTACAGATATGAGTATTGATAAACTCGAAACGGCGAATTCAAGCGTTGGTGGTGGCACCCTCGAAACTGCGACTCTGGGCGGAGGATGCTTCTGGTGCCTGGAGCCGCCTTTTGAGGAGTTAGTTGGGGTAACCGATGTGATCTCTGGCTACGCCGGAGGCTCGGTCGAAGATCCAAGCTACAAAGAAGTGACCCGGGGGACCACCGGACATGCGGAAGTCGTGCAGATTACGTTCGATCCGGGCGCGATTAAGTTTGAGGAAATCCTGGGCGTGTTCTTTAGCATGCACGATCCCACAACGCCAAATCGGCAAGGTGCAGATGTTGGAACCCAATATCGATCGCTGATCCTCTTCCACAGCCCAGATCAGGAGACGGCCTCCAAAGCAGTGATCGAGCGTCTGGATGCTGAAGGAGTATTTGAGAACCCAGTCGTCACGGAACTCGCGCCGTACCAGACCTTCTACGAGGCCGAGGACTATCATCAGGACTACTATGCGAAGAATCCCAGCGCAGGCTACTGCATGGCTGTCATCGCGCCGAAGATGCAGAAGTTCCGAAAACACTACAGTGAACGATTGAAAGAGCAAGCTCCTTCACCAAGCTAACCTGCGGACCATGCACTCTCAGTCGCAGATTAATTTGCGATTGAGTAGGTAGCCAACCCCACAAGGAGCACAAATTGACCACAGATAGTCCTGGAGCACGTGCCCAATTAGCGCAGAGGGTGACGAAAGAGCTCTATGACGAAATCAAGAAGCTGTGGATTAGGCACTCAAAGGCAGAGGATGCGCGAGATTTAGACGGATTGATTGCCACTCTGGCCGAAGATTGCATCTATGAAATCGTCCCAACCGGCCAACGCTGGGAAGGCCACAATGGGGCGCGCGATTTTTACACCACTTTTCTAACCGCATTCCCAAACGTGCGCTTCGATCTTTCAGACATTGTGATCGGGCCGCAAGGTGTGATCGAGGTCACTCAGATGACCGGGACCCACCGTGGTGTTTGGGCGGAACTTGAGCCGACGCGTAAGAAGGTGTCGGTCCCGATCGTTATCCACTTTCCCTGGAACGCGGCGGCTTCCAAATTTGCGGGAGAGAAGATCTACTTCGACACCGCCGAGTTCACCAAACAGCTTTCTGAGCAGACGACCTAGAGCTCCTGGCACAGCCCTCGCAGAAGAAACGCCTCGGCCTAACGCAGCTAGGCGCTATCTCCCTCCAAGAACAGACAATCGAATAGACAATCCCTTAACGCTCAGAGTTTATATTCCTGCCAAGTAACCGCAGTGAAAGGAGAAACTCATGAATTTATGGTCAAGAATCCGCATGCTCTTCAAGATCAAGACCAATGCCTCCCTGAACCAACTGGAGGACCCGCGACAGGTCTTCGACTATGCCTACGAACAACAGCACGTCATTTTGCGGCAGGTCAGACAAGGTCTGGTCGAAGTGGCCACCTCCAAGCGCCAGCTTGAGCAGCAAGTCGAACGGCTACGCGCACGGATCCCTAAAACCGAGACGCAGGCACAGCAGGCGCTTGCCGCCGGCCGCGAAGACCTAGCGCGGTTGGCCCTGCAGCGGAAACAGACCGCGCTGGTCGAGATCGAATCGCTCGAGGAGCAGCTCTCGGGCACAGAGCACGAAGAGCAGAAGCTGGCGCTCGCGGAGCGCCAGTTGTCATCTCGCATGGATGAGTTTCAGACTCGAAAGGAGGCCGCCTCGGCGCGTTACACGGCCGCGGAAGCGCAGGTCAGAGTCAACGAGGCGGTAACCGGGATCTCTGGCGATTTGGCCGACCTGAGTCGCGCTCTTGGTCGAGCGGAAGAAAAGACTCGGCTGATGACCGCACGTGCGGGTGCGCTTGACGCGCTGATCGATAGTGGCTCGCTCGGTGGGCTGGCGTTCGATACCGGCGATCCCGTGGGCAAGGAGCTCAGGCAGTTGACGCAGCACCAGGCCGTGGAGCAGGAGCTACACAATCTGAAGACAGAAATGAACCTACTTCCTGCGCCTGATGCCACAAAATTAGGAGAGAACCAAAATGACAAACAAACTTAGGCTTATACCTCAAGACCCGGAAGACCTGATGTATGGACAATCCGTGATTGTCTCAGCACGGTGGATTCTGGTGGTATCCGGGCTGTTCCTCGCCCTCTGGAACCCGGGGCCGATGAGTGAACTTCGGGTGCAGATCTTATTCATCCTCCTGCTCGCGGTCGCCAACTTTTATCTCCAGGCCCAACTTCTCATGAAGAAGCCTGCCAGCAGCGGGGTGGTCTACTTTGCAAGCGCAGCGGATCTGGCAGTTATTAGTGTGATGGTGATCCTCGGTGGGGGCTTCGAATCGAACGTCTACGTGTTCTACTTCCCCGCGCTCCTGGCTCTATCGGTCGCCTTTTCGCCCGCCTCCACGCTGCTCTTCGCTGGCGGTGCAGCCGCCTTTTACAGCTTCATCTCACTTGGCTCAGCGCTCTTCGGCGATATCGATATCCAGGTTCTCATCGCCCGGCTCATCATGATGACCGCGGTTGCCGTGTGTGGCCAGATCTACTGGCGAATCGAACGCGATCGCAGAAGCGCGGCCGTCAAAGCGCGCAAAAAATTGGTCACTCAACTGAGAGAAGCGCAAGCTGCCGGCGATTGAAGCGCGGAATAAATAAAAAAGGAGATTTTGATGAAAGAGCTACGAACTCCCCAGCAAGAAGCAGCCGAAGACATCTTCTTCGGTCAGGTCGTGATCATCTGGGCTCGCTGGTTTGTGATCCTGACCGGCGCCATCCTGGCGTTGTGGGCAGCAAGTTCCGTCACCGATCTGACGGTAGCCAGCCTACTCATTGTGGCGCTCATGGCGGTGAACTTCTTCGTCCATGGCCGTTATCTAATGGAGAGGCCCATCAACCAAATGCTAACCGGGCTGGTCAGCCTGATCGATCTAACAATCATCACGCTGATCGTGCTGGCCTGGCGAGGACAGAACGGGCTGGATAGTCCATTCTTTATATTTTACTATCCTGTTCTAACGGCGTTCGCCTTTGTGTTTACGCCGAGACTTACGGTGGTGTACACGGCGCTTGCCCTCCTTTCATATGTGGGAGCGACGTTCGTGTCTGATCCAGCCTTCTTTCTCGATCTGAAGGACCTCGAGCTTCTGATCACTCGGCTCATCACGCTCGCGGCAATGGGCGGTTTGGGCACTTACTACTGGCGAATTCAGCGTGATCGGCGAAGGTTGGCCAAAACCGCTAAGCCTCAGCGCTCTCGAGTACCAGCGGGAGACTAGAGCCTTGGGAATCCTCGAACGAACGCTTCGGGTCTGGCTGAGGGCGCTCTTCCAACCGGCAGAGGACCCTCGCCAGACCTTTGCGTATTCCTACGAGCGGCAGCGCGGGATGCTGGAGCGGGTACAGGCCGCGCTGAAGGAGATTCAGAATACGGAGTCACGACTGGCCGGGATGGCAGCCGAGCTGGAAACAAAACTCCCTCTGCTTGAGGATCAGGCTCGGAAGTCGATTGGCCGTGGCCGCGAGGATTTAGCAAGGAATGCACTGGAACGGCGCGCAGTCGCTGAGATGGAGCTTGAAAATATCAGAGCCCAGATGGAAGAAGTGGGTTTGGAAGAACGTAGGCTTTCGCTGGTCGAAAGCCGGCTTTCAAGCCGAATCGAGGCCTTTTACTCGCGGCAAGAAGTCACTGCAGCGCGCTTCAGCGCAGCTGAGGCGCAGGTGCAAATCCAGGAAGCTCTTACCGGCCTATCTGATGAGCTGGCGGATCTAGGAAAATCGCTAGATATGACGGAAGCGCGGACCACACGCATGCAAGCCAAAGCCTATGCCATTGACCGCTTGGTCGCCGAAGGCATGCTGGAAGCCGCAGATGATCGCCGGGCGCAGTCCGATCTGACGCTAACGCCGGCTATCGAGCGCCAGCTTCAATTGCTCAAGCGTGAGGCTGAGGAAGATGGGGAGGCGGAAAGTTGAGACGGCTCCAATTTGACTACGAGGCTTGAGCGGGGGAGGGGAGTTCTTCCTTTACGCTCTGCCGCCTGCGGGTCATCGCGATGACGTTTCCGACCACCACCAGACCCACGCCCAAGACCGTAATCATCTCCCAGGTCAGCCCTTCGAATACGGTCGACAACAGCAAAGCAACGATCGGGAATAGGACCGCGATGTATCCTGCCCGATCGGGCCCGATCCGTCCGAGAATGGTCAAGTAGCTGCCAAACGCGATCACCGTACCGAAAATTGCCAGGTAGAGCAGAGAGAGCACGTATTCTGCGCTGGCATCGAAGCTAATTTCAGATCCCCGCACGATGGCGATCCCTAGCGTAATCAAAGCGCCATATCCCATCCCGTACGCGTTTGCTTGCACGACGGGGATCTTGTGTCGTTGATTTCGGGCTGAGACGATATTGCCCAATGAAGCGATGATAGTGCCCACCAGCGCCAACACGATACCAAGGCCCGCGCCTGCCGACAGGTTCAGCCCTCCCAGGTTGGGCAGAAACACCAAGCTCAAGCCCACAATTCCGATCGCCCCTCCCAGCAACACCCTCGGGCGAATTGGGTTTCTAAGAAATGCGGCTCCGAACAGCACGTTGAAAACAACGATGAGCGAGAATACGATCGCAACATATCCGCTGGCTAAATGCAGTTCGGCGAGGTACACGAGGACGTAGTTGATCGAAAATAGCGTCAACCCCTGGAGCGCCATGAAGCCGTGTTCGCGGAGCGTGAACCGCATCGGCAGCCGCCGAACCAGGCTGTACACGATCAAGATTCCGGAAGCCAACGCAAATCTATAAACGACCGAGATCTCGGGATCGACAGTTCCGAGTTGGAAGGTGATCGCTAACCAAGTCGAGCCCCAGATCAATGCGGTGAGTGCATAGAGCAATGCAATTTGCATGAAATCCCCGAATCCATAGCCAGGAAACCAGCCAATCATAACCGAGAGCCGGGGGGAAAGGATTGCTATTGAGCGGAGGTAGGCCGAGTGAAACAATGAACCTGATTTGGAGCCTTCAATGCAGTTTCCCCTCGAGCTAAGCTACAAGACCACCGAATTGAAGCCACAAGTATCCGTAACAGATGCAACAGGCAATATGGTATTGACAATGAATCATGCGCCCTCCGAGAGCGGCTCAGAGGTATTGGTGTACGGTAATCTCGAGCAAAGCTTGCCCAGCTACACCATCAGCCCTGACTGGATCCTGGATTTCTCAGCTCAATATCACTTCTCAGATCGAGACGGCCAATTTCTCGGCTCCGTTCGGCGCGAGGGCGAGCGTTCACTCTGGCGCACGCGATTTGAGATCATGAACGGGGAGCCGCCCAATTTGGAGATCCGTGAGGAAAACTCAATCGCAAAGTTTATGGATGCCATCATGGGAGAGATTCCACTGGTGGGGGCTATCATCCCTCGATTGGTCTATCTTGTTCGCTCTGAGGATGGCGAAACTCTCGTGAGGATTGAGAAGCAGCCTAGACTGTTCGAGAATCTTTTTAGGATTGAAAAACAGGTTGAAATGGATGGCTCTGAGGAGACACGCGTGCTACTCAGCTTGCTGATCATGTTCCTTACGGAACTGGTCGCTCTCTAAACTCTAAGCTATCAGACCCTATCTTTGAAGGCGCCATTGCGGGCGCCTTTTTTTTTGAGGGACATTAGGTTGAACGCGCCGTACAATACCTCTTCGATTCTTAGGATCAAGGCGTGCCGCTCACCATCTCAGCCGAACAAATAGACCTGCCGGGAGGGGCGCAGGTTTCGCTGCTTGAGGCGGGGCCCGCGGACGGCCAACCGCTGGTATTGCTGCACGGCATTCCTACTGGCGCCGAACTGTGGCGCGGGATTATGCCAAAGTTGGCGGCCGAGGGCTTCCGTTGCTTTGCTCCGAACCTTCCGGGCTATGGAATGACGCGCCTCTCTCCGGACGGAGACTATTCAATCTTCGGCGCTGCCGTGCTTATCGATTTCTGGCTCAACACAAGCGGCATCGAAGATGTTTGGCTGGTTGGGCATGATTGGGGCGGAGCAGTGGCGCAGGTTCTCGCAGCTCGTTATCCCGATCGGCTCAGTCGGCTGACCCTCAGCAACTGCCCGGTGGAAGATTCATGGCCGGTGCCTGCGATCAAATTGTTCCGTTTGATGGCACGCGCAGGGCTTTACGCCCCGTCCGCTTCATTGCGATTAATTCCAAATCCCTACGCAACCAGCCAGCTGAACAAAGCATTTTATGATCATAGTCGTGTCAGCAGAGCAGATTGGAAACGAATATTCTGGGATAGCAAGGTCAGCGACCCGGCAGGTCGAGTGGAATTCCAACATCATCTCGCATCGCTAAACAATGCTCAGACGATGGAAATAGCGCCTGAATTGAGCGAAGTAGATTTGCCGTCACTCCTGATGTGGGGTGCTAACGATCGATTTCAGCCCTGGGAGCGTGTGGGCCTGCGCTTGAAAGCGCTCCTTCCCAATCCCGAGGTCAAGCTAATTGATCGGGCGGGTCACTTTCACGTGCTTGAGAAACCTGACACATTCGTTGAGACGCTTATGGCCTGGCGCCACAATCGGGAGAGGTAGTCCATATGAAGGTTCAATTGATCCGCCACGCGACGCTGATCGTACATGTAGGCGCTTCGAGCTATCTCATCGACCCCATGCTTGGGCCTGCCGAAGCCTGGGACCCGGTTAGCAATTCTGCCAACCCGAGGCGGAATCCGATGGTGGAGCTGCCCATGCAGCTCGATGAATTGGAAGACACACTTGATGCGCTGGCAGCCGTTTTCGTCACCCATCTTCATGCGGATCACTGGGACGATCCAGCAAAGGAGCAATTGAGCAAGGATCTGCAGATCTTCTGCCAACCTAATGATACTGATAGCATCGAAGACGAAGGATTTTCCCGGGTTATGCCGGCCGGCGCGGGTATCGAATGGGAAGGGCTCAATATCTCATTGACCGGCGGTAGACATGGAACCGGCGAAGTAGCGGAGCGCATCGGGCCGGTTTCCGGCTTTGTAATCAAGTCGAAAAGCGAGCCTTCCCTGTATATCGCGGGCGACACAGTTTGGTGCCCTGAAGTGGAGACCGCGCTCGAGGCGCACAAGCCCGATGTGATCGTGGTTAATGCCGGTGCGGCGCAATTTCTCGATAGCGACCCTATCACGATGGATGTCCAAGATGTCATCCAGGTGGTGAATGGCGCCCCTCAGGCTCATATTGTGGCTGTGCATATGGAGACCATCAACCACTGCGTTCTGACTAGAGCAAAATTAGCGAGCGCGATGGCCGAAGCAGGATTGTCTGATCGGGTGACAATCCCGGCAGACGGAGAAACGCTGACCTTCTAGCCCCGTTCTGATCGATCGACGAACCACTGCATGGCCAGCAAGGCTAATCCGATCAGGAGCAGCGGAGCGAGTCCGGCGCCCAGACACAGCAGGAAGGTGGGCAGGGCGCCGGCGCCATAGATCAAAACCACTAATCCACCGCCACC
>CBDTZL010000101.1:0-8069 GCA_965364895.1 uncultured bacterium | reverse complement strand
GCAACGAAGCACTGTCACAGGCAACGAAACGCAAAAAGCAATTCAATAAGGAGAATAATCCCCAATGTCACCCGAGGTAAAGTCCGACATCAAGCTTGAAACTTCTCCAAATCCGTTTGAAATTGCACAGCAGCAACTTGACGAGGCTGCCGAGCTTTTGGAGTTGGATACTGCACTCCATCACCTGCTGCGCTGGCCGCTACGCGAACTTCATGTGACGTTGCCAGTGCGGATGGACGATGGAAGCACAAAGATCTTTCATGGTTTCCGTGTGCAATACAACGACGCACGCGGCCCCACAAAAGGTGGTATCCGCTTCCATCCGGACGAGACCATCGATACGGTGCGCGCCCTGGCAGCATGGATGACATGGAAGTGCGCTGTGGTTGACATTCCGCTGGGTGGCGGCAAGGGTGGAGTCATTTGCAACCCCAAGGAGATGTCGGACCGCGAGCTCGAGCTTCTCAGCCGCGCATATATCCGGCAGGTAGGCCGGATCATTGGCCTGGAGAAGGATGTGCCGGCGCCAGACGTCTACACCACGCCTCAGATCATGGCCTGGATGGCAGATGAGTACGCCTTCATGAAGGGATACAACGAGTTCGGCGTGATTACCGGCAAGCCCCTTGCGCTTGGCGGATCCGCGGGGCGAGGGGACGCAACTGCCCGAGGAGGAATTTTTTGCCTAAGGGAGGCGGGCCAGGTCCTGGATATGGAGCTAAAGGACGCCACCACCGCCATCCAAGGCTTCGGAAACGCAGGATCCTTTGCTCATAAACTAGGCGTTGAAATCCTAGGTCTCAAAGTTGTTGCAGTTTCGGACTCGCAGGGTGGCATCTACAGTAAGGATGGCCTGGATTACTCGGATATCCTGGCCCACAAACAGAATACCGGTTCTGTGGTCAACTTCCCGGGCACCAAGTCCATCACAAACGATGAATTACTCGAGCTGGATGTGACCATCTCCATTCCCTCCGCACTTGAAAGCGTCATAACCGATCGCAATGCGGCTAATATGCCTGCAAAGATCATAGTAGAGCTGGCAAACGGCCCCACCACCCCAGAGGCAGACAAGATCCTCTTCGATGCCGGCACTTACGTCATCCCCGACTTTTTGTGCAACGCTGGCGGCGTGACTGTCTCCTATTTCGAGATGGTGCAGAACGCCTACGATTACTACTGGACCGAGGAGCTCGTACACGAGCGGCTTGACGAGAAGATGACGGCTGCCTTTCACGCTGTACATGATGTCGCTCAGGTCTACAAGGTTCACAATCGACTTGCAGCGTACCTGGTTGCGATAAATCGGGTTGCTGAAGCCGTAAAGCTGCGCGGTTGGGTCTCCTGATCGGCTAAGTCAGCAAAGAAGTAGTGACCGGAGGAAGCCCGAGCTCCATCCGATTGTTTTATAGGGGTATCCGGTAGATATCCTTCCCTTTCCTCATTTCACTAGTTAAGATTCGTAGTAGCCGTAGGGGGCGTGGATATGTGGAGAATTCACGCTGCAAGCGGCAAGCACGCCACGAATTGCCGTAAATTTATGCACAAATGGATGTGAATGAAATGTGGGTACTTTGCTGCCTCCGTCTACTATCTCGAGCGAGCAGGCGCCCGGGCGTGAATACTGTGGATAACTCAAGTGCCTAATCCACGCAACTGGCGGAACAATCCACCGTTTCTTGGGGTTTTCCACAGGTGGACGGAGTCTTTTCCACAACACACTGTGGAGAACGGTCAGAACACATGACGCAATGGACCGACGAGTTCCAAAAGGTTTGGGATAACCTCCCTAAAGGCGCGCGCGGCGAGGTTGAGCAAGCGCTGCGACATATGCCTGGCGGGCTCAAGGGCTGGCGGGAGCTCATCGATCAAGCCGCGGAGCACTTACGCGTGGCAGCAGGAACCAAGCGGAAAGTAGCTATTGTTGGCCCTGCAAACGCGGGCAAATCCACCCTTTACAACGCCTTAATTCACCCAGACGAGGAACCCGCCGAAGTCAGCGCAGTTCCAGGGACGACCCGAGAGGTGCAATCCGCCGACACCGGCATTTTCGCTATGGTGGACACGCCGGGCACCGATGCGGAAGGCCATCAAGGAGACGTAGATCGGCAGAAAGCGCTTCTGGCCGCGCGCGAAGCAGATCTGCTGGTGTTGGTATTGGATGCATCCCACGGAGTGCGCAATCCCGAGCGGGCGCTGCACCAGGAATTGAGCGCCTTGGGAATACCGATGATCGTTGCGCTTAACAAGACGGATTTGGTTGGTGAAGAATCCGCGGCGGTGGCCGGCCGTGCGATCGGTACGCTGAAAGTAGATCATGATGAGTTGATCCCGATCAGCGCTCTTCACCAAGAGGGCCTCGAAGACCTGCTCCTGGCAATGGTGAGAAAAGAGCCGGAAATCCTGGTCGCGCTGGCAGAGGAGTTGCCGGCGTATCGGAGAAGTCTGGCGCAAACCGTCATCGTGCGGGGTGCTTCTGCGGCGGGAGCCATCGGCTTCACTCCGCTGCCGATCATTGATTTCATTCCGCTTCTTGGAGTGCAGGTGACCATGGTGTTGGGAATTGCCAGAGTCTATGCTTACCGCATTAGTTTCGCCCGTGCACGGGAAATGATTGCCACATTTGGAGCTGGCGCGTTGGGCAGGCTGGCATTCTATGAGCTAAGTAAGTTCGGTGGACCTCCGGCCTGGCTCCTATCGGCCGGCGTTGCAGCGGGGACGACCGCGGCCCTCGGCTACGCAGCCGTGACCTGGTTTGAGAGCGACCGGAAATTGACGAATGAGGAAATGAGGGCGTTGATGATCCGGACCTCGCAGGCCATGATCGAGCGTTTGAAGGCGTTTGGGAAACGGAAGCCGCGGAAGACAGATCTTCAGGAGCAGCTGGATGAGGCGCTAGAAGATCTGCCGATGGGGGATTAGGCAGCGGATCCCCGGCGCCGGCTGGCAATAAAGCCCCGCCCCGGCGCGAAAAGAAACACCACCCCGAAAATCACGGTCGCAACCAGCACGATCATGGGCCCCGAGGCGACCCCCAGTTGGAACGAAAGAACCAAACCAGCGACCCCCGAGAACACCCCGAATACGGCAGCAATAATCATCATGGAGGGCAGCCGCCGAGTGAGCAAATAGGCAGACGAGGCCGGGGTAATCAGCATGGCTAAGACCATCACCACCCCGACTGCGCTGAGCGAGATTACTATCACAACCGCAAGTAGGACCAGAAGCAGAGTGTTGAGCCAGCCGACCGGGAGCTGCATCGTTGTAGCCAGAACCTGATCGAAAGCGAGCACCTGCAGCTCTTTGAAAAAGGCCACGATGAAGATCAATACGGCGATCGCCAGCACCGCAATAACCACCAGGTCTATCGGAGACACAGCTAGCAGGTTACCGAAGAGGATGTGTTCCAGCTCCTCCCCGTAGTCGCCCCCGCGCAAAGATATCAAGGCGATGCCAAGCGCAAATGCGGCCACAAACACCACGCCGATGGCGCTGTCCTCCTTTATGGTTGTCGTACCACTGATCAGGTTGATCAGCAGCGCCGCCAGAACCCCAGCGATGAGAGCCCCGACCAACAGCGGCCAGCCGAGAAGAAAAGCAATCACAACCCCAGGCAGCACGATATGAGCTAGCGCATCCCCGAAGAACGCCATCCCTCGAAGTACGACGTAGCAGCCGAGCACCGGCGCCACTGCCCCGATGATGATTGCGGCCATGAGACCGCGCACCGCCAGCGGGTCTGCCAGGAGGGTTTCCATTACTCGCGCCCCTCGTGATGGGTATCGATCACTACCGTCCCATCGGAGACAACATGCAAGTGCCCCCCATAGGCCGCTTGCAACGCCTCCGACGTAATTGCGGTCTTAGGACTCCCGATAGCGACCAGCCGCCGATTAAGCAGCATGACCTGGTCAAAGCGTTCGGCAGCGAGATTGAGGTCGTGGGTTGCGATGAGTACTGTGATGGACATTTGGCTCAGCTCGTCCAGGATATTGAAAATCGCTTCCTGCGCCGGCAAATCCAGGCCTGTTAGCGGCTCGTCCAGCAATACAATGTCGGCCTGCTGCGCCACGGCCTGTGCCAGGTAAACCCGCTGTTGTTGTCCAGCGGAGAGTGCGCCGATGTGTCTGTCTCGCTGGACCGCAAGACCCACACGGTCGAGAGCCGAGTCAACCTTCTCCCAGTCGGACTTTTTGGGCCAGCGAAACAGCCCAATCTCCCGTATGCGGCCCATCATCACGACTTCCGCCACAGTGACCGGGAAATCCAGATTCACCTGCGCCCGCTGTGGAAGATACCCAACGCAAATGTGCCGACCGGGTCCGTGTCCAAAGATATCAAGCGTTCCTCCGGTGGGGCGAAGGATTCCGGCGATGACCTTGAACAAGGTGGTTTTACCGGCCCCGTTCGGTCCTACAATCGCCAGTCGCTGCCCGGCCTCGACGGTGAACGTAAGATCCTCCAGCGCGAGCGTGCCGTCGTATGTCGCTCGCAGCGACTCGGCGCGAATGGGGGGCGCATGTTTGTCGTGAGAGTGGTTAGGGTCCATTAGCCCGGCGAGCATAAGACCGGCTCTGGCGGTTGTCAAGGGAGTTATAGTTGAAAGAACGAATCGACGTTGTCCAACTGTGGTTCAATCGACAAAAACCCGCCTGAAGGAGCTTCGCCCGTGATCCAAATTGAGTCTCTACTCTCGGCTCGACTCTTCATGAGTCCACAGCGAGTAGGAACACGAATATTTTTCATAAGCAATCTGTCTGGCAGGCTCAGCCTCTATGCCATGAACTATGGAGGAAGCGTTCCGGAGCCGCTGCTGCCGCCTGACATTGCGCTCCAGAACCCCACTCTCGTGGGAGGCAAGCCGTTTTACGTGTTTCCAAAGTTGGAGCAGATCGTGGTCATGCTGGATCAAAACGGGGACGAAAACTATCAACCCATGGTTATCCCGATCGCGGGAGGCTTTCCGGAAGAGGCCTTTCCCGGCGCTCTGGGAGGCTACCGCTCGCATCTGGAGCTCTGCGATAGCGAAAAAAACATTCTCTACCTGGGTGCTGAATCCAGGAAAGAGGCGACAGTAGAAGCCATTCAAGGCCGCCTGGGCGAAAAACCGGAGCTCTCTCGCTTGGCCAGCAGCCCTTACGGGAACATTGGAGGCGATGATCACTACGTGAGTGCGGTCAACAAGGATCATACGAAGGCCGCTTTGATCGAGGGATATACAGCCGGCGATCACACTCTCTTTCTATGGGATAGCGGCAACGGCGAAGCAAAGCTGATCTACGGAGCGCCGCTCGATCAGCGAACAGAACACGAAGAAGTCGCGCTGAATGACATTGCCTACTGCCAGTTCACGGAGCAGGATAAAGGGCTGCTCTTCCGTACCGCGCTTTTTGAGGACACAAAAGGCCTCGGTTTTCTGTCTTTGGACGGTAAAAGCGAGCCGGAGCCGGTTGGTGTGACCGGCCAGGTGCACAGTGGTCAGGGCGAGTTCTACAAGCTGGAGCACTTGAAAGACGATCGCTATTTGGTCCAGTACAACATTGATGGAGGCTCCTGGGGATACGAAGGGGTCTTCGATGAAAATGCGCGACAAATGCAGCTCGAGCGCGTGCTGTGGGGCCAGGGAAAGCTATCGGAGGGCACGCTGCAGGAATCCAGCTATGACAAGGGCACCGACAGTTTCGTTCTCTCCTTCTCGACCGCTACCAGCCCGGCCCAGATCTACAGCATCGACCGCGGGGGCCAGATCGACACTCATACGAGCGAGCGGGTACTGGGAATTCCACAAGAATGGCTATCTCCTGGCGAAGATGCTTCGTTCGATTCCTTCGATGGTTTAAGGGTGTCGGCGCGGCTCTACCTCCCGGCGGAGGCTCTCGAATTTGAGGGACCAAGACCGCTGGTCTACTACTTACACGGAGGTCCACAGAGCCAGGAGAGGCCCGACTTTACCTGGTTTTCCATACCGCTGATCCAATTCCTCACTTTGAAGGGTTTCGCGGTGTTCGTGCCCAATGTGCGCGGAAGTTCGGGCTACGGTCTCTCTTATATGAAGCAGGTGGATCGTGATTGGGGCGGCCAGGATCGGCTCGACCACGTGCACGCGATGAAAGTGCTGCAAGACGAATCCAGAGTAGACGTGTCGCGCACCGGAATTGTCGGCCGCTCGTATGGCGGATATATGACGCTGATGCTCGCCGGTCGGCATCCCGACCTGTGGTCGGCCGCGGTGGACATGTTTGGGCCCTACGACCTGGTCACTTTCTCAGAGCGCATTCCTCCCACGTGGAAGCCTTACTTCAAGCTGGCCATTGGAGATCCGGAGCATCCCGAAGATCGCAAGCAACTGGAAGAGCGGTCGCCGAAAACCTACTTGGACGAACTCGCCTGCCCGATGCTGGTTATTCAAGGCGGGAACGACCCGAGAGTAGTGGCGCAAGAATCGCGCGATCTTGTCGCCGATTTATCGGCGAAAGGCAAGGACATCGACATCTTGATCTTCGAAGACGAGGGGCACGATGTGCTCAAGTACGACAATCGCGTGCGCTGCTACAACGCCATCACAGATTTCTTTCAGCAGGAGTTGATGAAGGGGTCAAGCTGATAGAATTCCTTAAGATGCACCCCGCCATGGGAGGCAAATGTGACCGATATCGCCTCAACTGCTGAGCGCCCAATCACGGAAGAAGCCGATTTCCTGCAAATCAAGTCGGTAGACCACCTCCGGTTTTGGGTCGGCAACGCCAAACAATGTATGTACTACTGGTGGAAAGGATTTGGTTTCACGCCGGTGGCGTACTCTGGCCTGGAGACCGGCAATCGCCGGTCTTCCTCTTATGTGCTGGAGTCAGGCAAGATCCGCTTCATCGTCACCGCCGCCTACAGCCCGACCGATGAAATCGCGGCACACCATATGCTGCACGGGGATGGAGTGAAGCATGTTGCGCTAGGGGTGGAAGATGTGGAGCAGGCCTACCGAGCCACGACCGATCGCGGCGCAATCGGCGTATGGGAACCGCGCGAGACGCATGATGACGACGGATCTTTCCGCACCTCCGCCATTCAGACCTATGGAGAGGTAATCCACGTATTTGTCGATCGAGCCGACTACAAGGGGGCCTTCGCACCCGGCTACGAGCCGCTGGACCTACAGGCCGAATCGGCCGGCTTGGCAGCCATCGATCATGTGGTGGGGAATGTGCAGCTCGGGAAAATGGATCACTGGGTTAGCTTCTATCACAGCGTAATGGGATTTCGCCAACTGCAGCATTTTGACGATCAAGATATTGGAACAGAATATTCAGCGCTGATGTCAAAGGTGATGCAGGATGGAACGGGCAGGATCAAGTTTCCCATCAATGAACCTGCAGAAGGCAAACGGAAGAGCCAGATCGAGGAGTATCTCGACTTCTATATGGGCCCCGGTGTGCAGCATATTGCGATGGCCACAGGGGATATTCTGGCCACCGTAGCGTCACTGCGCGCAAGCGGAGTTGAGTTTTTGCGCGTTCCGGATGAGTACTACGACATCATGGCCGATCGCGTAGGCGAGATCGACGAGCCATGGGAGGAAATCGCCAAGCAAGGCATCCTGGTCGATCGCGACGACGAAGGTTACCTGCTGCAGATCTTCTCGCGGCCCATTCAAGACCGCCCGACGGCATTCATCGAAGTTATCGAGCGGCACGGCAGCCGCGGTTTTGGCAAAGGAAACTTTAAGGCACTCTTCGAAGCGTTGGAATTAGAGCAAGAGCAACGCGGCAACCTGTAGGTCGCGAGCAGACAGTAGATCGCAAGCGACCAGTAGACCGCAAGCAACCAGTGGGTCGCAAACAACCAGTGGGTCGCAAGCGACCAGTAGATCGCAAGCGACCAGTAGACCGCAAGCAACCAGTGGGTTGCAAGCAACCAGTGGGTTGCAAGCAACATGTAGGAGGGGCCGCGCAACCGTTGGCTGAGGGGGACCAAGCCCCGGGGTTTAGCATACAAATTAACGCCCTTCCCAAAAAAATCGATCATGCGCTACGTAACGTTTGCACTTCCCGACTCACTCAGAAAACCGCGCCTGG
>CBDTZL010000100.1:0-8100 GCA_965364895.1 uncultured bacterium | reverse complement strand
ACAAAGCTCAAGATGCTGAATGACTAGAGCAAACTGCTCTAGAACATCCCCGCCAGCGATAATCGCTTCTGTATATTGATCGAGAACCGCGAAAACTTCCCCGCAGTCCAACTCACGCTCCTGCGTGAGCGCGATCTGCTCGATGAGTTTACGCATCATATCCTCAGACTGATTCATGACGATCCGTTCTCCTGCCACTGGGACGTGGGGTTAAGGTCAATTCTTACCCTGCCTCGAAGGCTGCCAAGACGTCTTCAGGCGACAATCCCTCTTGCTCTAGTCGGGTCTTCAATCGCTTCCTTGCATCATGCAGGAGCTTGTAGAGCGCGTTGCGATTGGTACCCATTCGCTCGGCCAGCTCTTGCAGAGGCATTCCGTGGACCTGGGTAGCGACCAACGCTTCGCGCTGTTTGTCGGTAAGTTCCTCAGATATAACTCGCTGCAGATGCTCGATCATGTCGCTTTGTTCGGCGACTACATCCGGACCAGCCTCGTGGGCTGCCAGGATCCCTCGCGGGCCTTCGCCAGGAGCGTTTTCAGTAAGTTCGTCGAGCGACACATCGCGCCAGCGCTTTCTCCGCAGCTCAGTGAGCGCAATGCGCACAGCGATCTTGTGCACCCATGTCGTGAACTTGCTTCTGCCTTCGAAGCTATGCAGGCTATCCAGCACACGCAGGAGCGTGTCCTGGGCCGCTTCCTCTGACAGAGATTCGAAATGTGGATCTGATGGCTTCAGCCACTTGGAGAGCGCATATGGAAGCCCACGCATGATGATTGCCCGCAGATCAGAGAGGGCAGCTTCCTGTGCCTCGCCAGGCTCAGATAGCTCGCTAATCCATTGCTCGTTGGTTCTTTCAGTCGATGCCATTTTCGCAGCTGAGTATACCTTCCGAGGGATCCTCCTTCCCGCATTCCTCCCGTCACTATGCTTTGGGCCTGGTAGATCCCGGCCACGATCCCTCTGAACGGTAAGTTATCCTACCTTCGGGCCGTCTAGATTATCGAGCTAGTCCGGGCAGGAGAATGATCTTATGGAAACCGTTTTTGGAATTCTCACCGTTGAAGATTGGATGGCCTTCTTGCGGATCGCGGTTGGTCTATGGTGGCTGGAAAGCGTTCGCCACAAGCCGCTTCGCAAATTTGTGAGCGGTCAGATGACAAACTGGGTCTCTGATCTCGCCGACAATCACCCTGTTCCCGCCTACGGCACGCTGATCAAGCGCACAGTGGTTCCAAGCGCTTCGTGGTTTCCTTACCTGAACCTCGCGGGAGAGCTTGCGGTCGGCATCGGATTGGTTTTTGGCATCTTCACGCCATTCGCAGCCCTGGTCGCAATATTCTTGAACCTCAATTATCTGGCCCTGGCCGGAGTGCGGCCAACAAAGGACATCAACGTCAATCGTTGCTATCAGTGCGAACAGGGCCAAAACCTCATGATGATCGCCTCTGAGATCGTGATATTTGCGACCGGTGCGTGGGCGGTTTGGAGCCTGGATAGTCTCTTGGGATTGTTCTAGGCTGTGACCTCTGACACATTCCCTCCACTCGAAAACTGGGCACCGACCCGCAACACCTTGAGTCAGTATGCGGCCGTGGTCGGAGTTGTTCCACGGGCGCTTGCCGAGCCACACCCCAAATGGTGGCACATCAGCCTGAAGGTGCAGGAGCATGGCGCTGCTACCGATCCAATTCCTCATCCCAAATCCAGCGGAGTCACCTTTCAACTGCTGATGAACTTGAGTGCTCATACAGTAGATGTCTCAACCAGTGAGGCAGATACCCGCAGCCTGAGCATGACCGAGGGCCTGAGTTCCACAGAGTTTGGCAATCGTTTGCTATCGATGCTCGGAGAGCTTGGAATTGAGGCAGAGTTTGAGCGGGAGAAATTCGAGAATGATGACCCTCGGTTTTACGACCCGCAAGCAGCGAGTGCATTTGGGAAGGCTTTATTCAAGACCGCCCAGGTTTTAGAGTCTCACCGATCCGGCCTCAGCGGAGAGACCGGACCCATACAGCTCTGGCCTCACAATTTCGATTTGGCCTTTGAATGGTTTGGAACACGGTTAGTAGTTCACGGAGAAGGCGCCGACGCCCATGAGATTCCATCTCAAATAAATTTCGGGCTCGCGCCCGGCGATAGCAGCCATGAAGAGACCTACTATTATTCCAACCCATGGCCCTTCGAAGACTCACTCGCTGACTACAATTTACCGGGCAGCGCTCGATGGTTCACTGAGAGCTGGAAGGGCACTCTCCTACCCTATAAGGAAATTGTCGGCGACAAGTCAGGCGAGGACGCACTGGCGGCCTACTTTCGAGCCGTATACGACATTGCTTCCCCACTGCTGAACGAGTAATTCATCTTAATCGGCGGGCTACCTTCAGCATGATAAGCTAGGCACTCGAGCCACCCTCTCATTCCGAATGTCACGAAACAACAATCCGCTGATCCTCGCGCTTACTGGAGATTATTTTTTTATTCCAAGGCTAGAAGACGCGGCTAGCGCACTTGGGTTCGAGCTCGAAGTGGTCGAAGCTCCCAGTGCATTTGGCGCGGACGGCGAACCAGATGTTCGTCAAATCCCCCTTACGGAGCCTCTCAGAGGTCCTGATGCAGCCTTCATGCGGGCCATCGTTGACCGCCAGCCTGCCTTGATCCTGGTAGACGTGACAAGTCAGCCGATTCCCTGGGAGCGTTGGACACAAATCCTCAAGACTTCAGCTTCAACTCTCAGGATCCCGATTATCGCATTCGGGCCACATGTCGAATCTCAGGTGCTGGAACGTGCGAGGGCAGCAGGAGCGGATCATGTCATCAGCCGCGGCAAGCTGCAGGCCTCCCTGGCTGAGCTCATCCAGGACCACGCACGTGTTGTAGATCTGGATACATTGAAGGAAGCATGCCAGGGCGTGCTCTCAGAATTGGCTACTGAGGGTCTAACCCTGCTCAATTCGGGAGATTATTTCGAGGCGCACGAATCTCTTGAGCATGCCTGGCTTGAGGCATCAGAATGGGAGGGCTATCTCTACCGAACGTTGCTTCAGGTTTCGGTCGCATATCTTCACGTGGAAAGAAACAATTATGCGGGTGCGGTGAAGATGCTGCTCAGAGTAAGGCAGTGGCTTGATCCGCTTCCCGATCAATGTAGAGGTGTGGATGTGGCAGCGCTGAGGGGAAATGTCGAAGCGTTTTCTGAGGCGCTGTATCGAGTTGAGCAGACCGGTCTTTCTGAACTCGATCGTGCTCTTCTCAAGCCGATACCGCTGCTTGCATAGAGCCTAAGAATAGCGGGCAGGCTCGGTCTTCAATCCTCCACGATCCCGCCACCTGAATCGATGGGCAAAGGGATTCGACACTCCTTCGAGTACATCCGCGATAATTGGACCAAGCATCGGAGCAAATTTAAACCCATGACCGCTCCCGCCAGTAGCTACAACTAGCCCGGGCCTGTCCGGATCGTGGTCGATCCAGAAATCGCCATCCCAGGTATCGCAATACATGCATAGCCGGTTGCTGATCACTGGAGCCTGCTTAACCCCCGGCAATGCCTTCCGGAGGAATTCTCGGAACATGTCTTCGCTGGCCGTATCCACTTCGCGCGGAGCATCTGCCGGCTGGAGTTTCCCAATACCGTGATTGGCAATCTTCAGAGTTCCATCATCTAGCGCCGGAAACCCATACCAGCCGGTGTTATGGATGTCCGCGGTCCAGGTCACGAAATTCGGGGGCTGGTAAGCCTGAATATCGTCGACAAGAAAGTGGAATACTGGCTGCCCCACCGACCACATGAATTGCTCCATCTCCGGCAGCAGACTGGGGGTCCAGGAGCCAGCGGCCATAATTACGTAGTCTGACTTCAACTCATCGCCATCCCTTGTGCGGACGCCCACCACCTTCGGCCCTTCATCCAGAGTACCGGAGAAAGCCGTGCTTCCCCTCACCTGCACTCCCAGGGTCTTGGCCTCCGAGATCAGGCGGGCTACTACTTCGCCGGACTCGGCCCATCCACCAAGTGGATTGAAATAGCCATCCGGAAATTCCGCCGTGTCCCACGCGGGAAATTTTTGCATCAGTTGATCGGCTTGCAACTGCTCCGGCTGGTGTTCGCGCCGTCGTAGAAGCTCTAAACTGTCGTGCTCGTACCCCCCCGGCTGCATGGGACCTCCCGCGAGGTGAAGTATTCCGGTCTTATGAAATAGCGGGATACCCCATGATTCGTTCCAGGCCTCCCAGCCCCTAAAAGCCGCTTCCATGAGTTCCATATAGAACTCGTCTGACCCGTAGTCCATGCGCAGGACCTTGCTGATATCTGTAGATGAAGCCAGCACGTGGGGAATCGGCCCCGGGTCAAGCAAAGTGACCTCGTGGCCACGTTTCCGTAATTCCAAGGCGGCCGATGACCCAAATACTCCGGCTCCAACAACAATGACTGAGCTTTTTTCCATTCTCAAGTGCTCCCTCCCCCTAACTTGCGGCTTCTGTCAGCAGTTCAACCAGCGGCATATGAGCGCTGTCGTCTAGATAGTCCCTTGCCATCTCTCGTCCCTTCTCCCGAAGTGGCTCGGAAACCCTTTCCTGGATCAATACCGTCAGGCATGCTGCCCCCAGACTGCGCGAATCGCCCGGCGGAACCAAGTACGCGGCTCCGCCCAATACCGACTCGAAGTTGGGTGTCTTAAGTCCGACAACGGGTACGCCAGCGGCCAGCGCCCACCGCAGCGGCTGTCCGTCGGCTGCAAATTCGGTACCCAAGTATGCCGCTGCTTCCCCATACAGCTTAGGCAGACCAGCATAAGTCACTTCTGATTGTGTACGCACTGAGGCTTCAATACCCAACTGGGCAGCCGTCGTATTGATTTGGGATGTGACCCGCGGGTCAGCGCCTAAAAACGTCAGGGAAACCGTGTCTCCCAACGATCCGTCGACAAACGTCCAAGCAGAGAGTATCAGGGGAATGTCTTTGCGATTGAAGCCGTAACACAGTACATACTCTTCCCCCTTGCCCAGCGGGGAGTTCTTGATAGCCTGCGCTACAAATGGAGCGTACCCCGTGCGGCCTGAGGCAGGGCTGAGATCGTCTGGGAATAGCCTTGTACTGGCTCCCCGGGAGCCAGCGCTGCCTGCCGCAGATGCCAATTTTGTCGTTAGACTGGGCGATCTAAATGATCTGGCAAGAGATGAGACGGTTGCGATAGGGCATGGACTTACCAATGGTGCATGGCCTTCGCCAACCAGCATTAAATCAGGCCTCAGCTCTCCAGCAGCCCGCGGCAGATCCCGCTGCTCAAACCTCATTCGGCTCCAAGTCCCTTCTTTTAAGACGACAGCCTGAGTGCTAATCTCAATTGGGATTGGCGGAAGCTCTCCTGGCGGGGTTAGCAGGGTGACGTCGGCACCTGCGCCATGCAGCGCCGACAGCCACTCAACGAGGTGCAAACTTATAGGGGAGTTTGGCCGATCAATAAGCGGGCTGCCGTCGACCGCGATATGCATATTGAGGTCTAGATCTTAAAGTCGCCCGAATCGTAAAATAGCTCGCCATCCACGTGGATCTGACCCCCCTCACGCATATCGCAAATCATGTCCATGTGAATGGCGCTCTTGTTGACGGAGCCTGTCTCCGGATACCCGGCACCCAGCGCCATGTGGATCGTCCCGCCGATCTTCTCATCGAAGAGGATGTTCTTGGTAAATCGATCGATCTTCGTATTCGTGCCGATCGCAAACTCTCCCAAATAGCGAGCTCCGTCATCCGCATCCAGGACAGAGAGGAGGAACTCTTCATTTTTATCCGCGGTGGCTTTGACCACCTTCCCGTGCTCAAATTGCAATTCCACGCCTTCGATTTCTCTGCCCTGGATAACGGCCGGATAGCTGAACTGCACCCACCCATTCACCGAGTCCTCAACCGGTCCGGTAAAGATTTCGCCGCTGGGCATGTTCTTTCGTCCGTCGGCATTTTCAAATATGCGGCCCTCGATCGAGAGCGACAATTCGACATGCGGTCCTTTTACTTCAACCTGTCTCTTTCCATCTAGCCAGTCCACCAATCGCTGCTGCATCTCATGAAAGACCATCCACTCTGCCACCGGATCTTCTGTGTCGGCATAGGTAGTTGCATACACAAAGTCCTCAAAATCCTCCAGGCTCATCTCTGCATCTTGCGCGTAGGCCGCGGTTGGGAACATGGTCCCCACCCAGTTCATCTCTTTGGCCGCGCTGCGTTTCATGGTGGTTTCCATAATGTCGGTATGCGCTCGAGCCCAGATCTGTTGGCGCCCTGGATCGATTTTGGACAGATTGCGCGTGTTGGAGGAGGAGAGCACAACGATGCGGGCGTCAAATTCATTGGCGATCATTTCCGACACCTTGGACACGTGCTCAAGCTGCTCATCTGAGGCTTCTGAGTAGAAGAGTTCTTCGAGGCCGTCGATGCTGGCCAAAAGGTACGGGTGGCCTCCCGCGCGGAGCACCTCTCGGTAAGTCTCCTTAAGCAGCGGCTGTGCGGCCGGCAGTCCCTGGATAGATACCAGCTGCCCCGGCTGGACTGCTACACAATAGTTCACCAGTACACGAGCTAGCTGGGCAACGCGAGGATCGGGCATATGTACTCCATTATGGATACGGTCGACTGATCTCGACCGAGAAATTATAGTCGCGGACCCTACGGGGATTGATTTCGAGTCGCTAGTATTCCGTCTGAAGCAGGCACTGGACGGTGCCTATCTCAAACAGCAGGTCTAAAGCGTAGCGGCCATCATTGAGTGGGCCGAAGAGGTGTTTGATGTTCAAGCTGCGAATGGTGTCATCGGGGATGGTGGCACGCGGGTCGTCAGAAATTTCCGCGTTGGTGGCATCGATCAAACCAGCAATCTCATCTTCGTTCAGCCAAACTCCGCCTCCAAGTCGTATTTCTCGGGGAACGTTGTCTTCCACCCAGGTGAAGCCAATGCTCGAAATTCGCGCTTGCTCCCCGGTCGAATTCTCGATGCTCCAGCTCACATGGTTTCCCTGTTTGGAGAACCCGATCATACGCAACCCGGGACATTCAGAAAATTCGACGGGCGTCGGCAGCGCGGTTGGTTGTGGCGCGACGGTGGGAGGCGCGTCGGTCGGCGGGACGGCGGGAGTTTCGGTCAGGCTTAAGCCTCCCACCGGCACCACCCCATTTCCATTCTCGCTCTCGTCGGCGGCAGAAGATCGGAACACCAAAATCGCTAACAATGCCACGATTGGAACTGCGCTGGCGGGAATAATCCAGGTGGGAAACGGTCTCTTGCGTGAGCCATCGCTAATCGAATCAGTACTTCGTGCTGGAATGACTTCGGTTGGCGCTTCGACCCACGGAATCGGATCGCCTCCCAGTGCGAGCTGGTAGGCTCGTTTCAGTTCTGCGACGTCCTTGAAGCGCTCGTCCTTGGCTTTTGCAAGGGATTTGAGGATCACGCGCTCCAAGGCCGACTTGAGCCCGGGATTGAAGCGGCTAGGTCTCGGAACCGGGTCCTGGATGTGCATCAGCACCAGTGCCATTGGTGAATCGGAATCAAATGGGAGATGCCCGGTTGCGATCAGGTACAACACCACACCAAGCGAATACTGGTCCGAGCGCGCATCCAGCTTTTTGCCCTGAGCCTGCTCGGGAGAAACGAAGGCCGGCGTCCCCATCAACATCGAGCCGGTCAACCTCCCGGAGCCCTCCATGTGCCGGGCTAGGCCGAAGTCCATGAGTACCGCCTCGCCCGATTTCTTGAGCATGATGTTGGCGGGCTTGATATCGCGGTGGATTATCTTCTTCTGGTGAGCAAAATCTAACGCGTCGCAAATTTGGCCGACGAATTCGTTGGCCTCACGCTCGGTAAGTCCCTTTCGAACCAGACGATCCGAAAGAGTCTCGCCGTCGATAAAAGGCATCACAATATAGACAAATCCATCTGTCTCTCCGTATGCAATTACAGGTGCGATATTGGGGTGCCTGAGCTTCTGCTTGACGAATTCAGCCTCGCGACGGAAACGCTTAACGAAGCGCTTTTCCCCCGTAATGGTTGGGGAAAGCACTTTCATGGCCACGTCTTCTCCGCTGCGCGTGTCGTGCGCCTTGT
>CBDTZL010000099.1:0-8210 GCA_965364895.1 uncultured bacterium | reverse complement strand
TCTGCACCATGCCTTCGGAATCGGAGGTTGTGAAGGGAATTTCGTGCTGTATTTCCTCGGCCGCAGTGATTTCGGCCCACAAGCTGTGCGTCTCCAGCCTTCGGAGCAATTCAGACGATTCGCGAACCGCCGCCTGGCGCTGGCTGGGATCAACTAATCCCGAGCGGAAGGCTTCGTGCTCCAAGAAACGATCGTGCACGGCGTTTCCCGGCATCGCGCGGCGCTGAATCGCGGCGTGTACGATTCGTCCAACTGCCGTCGCAGGCGCCTTTCTCGCGCTCCCGGTCGCCCTCCAGGATCGTTCTGGCGCCTCATCCATTTCCTCATCTGCTTCCTCGCGTTGAACTACGCTCGCAACGTGAAACAGCGGAGGTTCAGCCGAATCCGGCCAGGCGACGGAAGATCCCTTGCTCTCCCACTCGAGCACACGGGATCCATCATCTGCCAGGGCGCGCAATCGCTCACCGTCAGGCATCTCGATCATCGTCTCTGACCCGGCGCTATCAACCAGCAGCTTCGGATCGAGGTCAAACAGCTCAAGCGTCTCCTTCATCCATCCAGCGGCGCGATAGCTCCCCTTGCTCTCCCTCAGATGACCGCTGACGATCAGCCGTTCGCGCGCACGCGTCGCCGCGACGTACAACAATCGATCCTCCTCGGATTGAGATTGATCTGCGTCCAAGGCTCTCGCCAACCGATAGGCGAGCGGCACCTCTTCGACTCGATCCATCGCGGCGGAGACACCGATCTCCTCCATCAGATAAATGGTCTCTGTTCGCCGCGGGCTTAGACGCGAGGCATCGGCCAGCACAACCAGATCAAACTCCAGGCCTTTGGCCTTGTGGATCGTCATCAGCTGCAGCGCCCCACCCTCACCAGCCGGAGCCTCACCCTCCCTGGCCCCAACATCGCGCAGCGCTGCCAGGTATTCCAGAAAAGCGCTCACGTTCACCAACTCGCTGACCTGTGCATCGTCGATTAACTTATCTAGATTGCGCCAAAGACGGCTGTGCGAGCTTGCCATCACCGCTCGCCAATCCAGACGGCCGGCAAGCAGACTGATTAGATCCGCCACTGGAAGCCTGTCTGCGAGCAGATGCAACTCTTCCAAAACTTCCTGGGCGCGGATCGCCGACTTCAGATCGTCTCCATCCAGGATTTGGCCAGCGTCTGCGAGGGCAGCCCTTAGCGGGCGCTTGTCTTGCCCGTCCACTCTCAGGAGATATACCCCTGAATCACTGAGGCCAATTGCCGGTGATCGCAGAAAGCCGGCCACCGCCAGATCGTCACTCGGATCCGCGATCGCGCTCAATGTATTGATCACATCCCGGATCTCCGGGCGCTCGTAGAAGCCGCGCCCAGCAACGGTGACAAATGGAATTTTGGCCATTTCGAGCGCCGACTCGTAGGATTCGAAACCGGTAGAAGCCCGGAAGAGCAGGGCAACTTCGCGCCAGTCTCGAATGACCCCCTCCCTCCGCAGTTCTATCAATCGATTGGCAAGCGCATGCGCAGCGGCAATACGGCCGAGATTGGCTCCCTTGCCGGCGCCTAACACAATTTCAAAATGCGGTCCCTCACCCGAGGTCCCAGGCTCGAGACGGTGGGCGGTCAGTGAGGTATAAGGAACCTTGTGAAGCGCATCGGTCTGCTCGCGGCCCATTAGCGGACCCACGAAGTCGTCGAGTGCCCCCAATAGCGGGGCATGAGCCCTAAAGCTGAGCTCGATGTCGATAACCAGGCCACCCTCGCTCTCCACCTCCTGCCGTTTGCGGCGAAAGACACGTACGTCGGCTCCCCGGAAGCGGTAGATGCTCTGGCGTGCGTCGCCAACCGCGAAAAATTCACCGTGGCGGCCTCCGACTAGCGCCTCGATGATGCGCCGCTGCCGATCATTGGTATCCTGGAATTCATCGACCAGCACTGCCTGAATACGTGCTTGCCAGAACTCACGAATTTCCGGCCGCTCAAGCAGCCTAAGGGCGCCGGATTCCAGATCGTCAAAATCAAGTGCCCGGCGCGCGCCCAACGCCTGTCTGTAAGCCGAGAGCACGTGATCGAACACCAGCTTCAAACGAGGCAGCTGCTCGGCCCAGGCGGCATCTGCATCCACCGAAGGCGGAGAATCTTTCGATTTCGCGCCGCCGATCCAAGGGTTCAAACTTTCGTCGTAGCGATCCTGCAATTCATGAACTACCGCTCGGGCCTGGCTTTTCTTGCTCCCACCGACCTTCTGAAGGCTCTCACGTCGAATCCGGAAGAGAACGCCGCATGCTCCAAGAGCATCGTGCGCCTTCAACGCGTCATCCAGTTCATCCCAGAGTTCGAGAAGCAGGTCCACTCGCGGGCCGAGCGAAGGGCCCGCATCGTCCTCTAGCTCGTTGTTTTTGGCCAAATCCTTGAGGGTTTGCATTCCATCTGTGACCGAAACCAAATGCATGAAATCTTCAATTTTTGCACGGATCAGGTCCTGCAAATTTGGACCAAGTTCGGCACCTAACAAAGCTTCCGCTTCCAAGCGCCGAGCCAGGAGACTGTCAAGAATCGCAGATAGTTTGGGACTTGAGAAAGCCGTAAAAAGCTGCGCGGCCTCTGGATCTCCGGCCGCCCAGGCCAGTCCATCCGCAACGGCTCTTGCCTTGAACGTTAAGCCCAGGCCTGCATCCACCACAATAAAACCGGGGTCGATCTGCGCTTCCGCCGGATGCCAGCGTAAGATCTCGGCAGCCAGGCCGTGGATGGTGCCGATCCGGGCGGCATCCATTCGCGATTCGATCTCGAGCCACTTCGACCGATCTTCCCCTGCAGATGCAGCAGCGTATGCACTTACTGCCAGACGAATGCGATTACGCATTTCGCGAGCGGCCTTTTCCGTGAAGGTGATGGCTGCGATCTGACGCTCGGTTAGTCCACTTGACAGCAAATGAACATAGCGCGCGACCAGCGTACGGGTCTTGCCGGTACCTGCCCCGGCCGTCATCAGCACATCGCGCTCGGTCTCAGTCGCCGCCTCAAGCTGATCGTCTGTGAGCTCGAATTGGGCCAGCGGATTGGTCATGCTCACCTACCCCTTGCCTGCGGCTGATAGCGCCAACACCAGGCAGCAGCCGGGCAGTAGCTCGGGCACCCCCCTGGCGGAGGAACAGGCTCAAAATGACCGGAGCCTACTCCTTCAACGATACGGCTCACGTGACGGCGGGCGGTGTCATAGGCCGCTTCCGGGCCAAACGCGCTCTCGTCTTCCGGCGCGCGATAGTTGCTCAAGCGAAGCGAGCTGCGCTTGGCGGCCAATATGGCCCAGTAGAAGCCCTCCACGATCCGCCCCAGGCCGAGCGCATCCTGAGCCGCCAACGCATACAGCGGAAGCTGGATCCGCCGGCCGTCATCGAGCTCTTTGACATTGAGCCGCCCGCTTCCAGTCTTGTAGTCGATCACGCGCAGCCGGCCATCTTCATTTCTATCCAACCGATCGATCATGCCTCGGATTTGAACTAATTTGCCGTCGACCTCCAACTCGAGCGGGTCGTTAGGCTCAAATCCAAACCTCGATTCAAATTCGGCCGGGGTCCATCCTTCTCCCTCCTCGGACAGGGCTCGAATCGTTTCCACTAACGCATCCACGTACTGATTTCGCTCGATCTCCCAGAGTGCAGTCGGCCTGAACCCGTAGCGCTCAGGTGCGCGATCCATGATCGGGCCCACCACTTGATCCAGCGCTTCGAGCACCGACTCAATGTCGGCAGGATCGTCCGCCCTGCCGTAACCCTCTTCCAATACCTCGTGCAGGATCAAGCCAAGCTGAGCCGCATCCAGGCCGGCAGTTGGCGGCTCGCGGACCTCCAGCCCAAGCAGGTAGGAGGTGTAGAACATATGCGGGCAGGTGCCGTACGTTTCCAATCGGCTGGGACTCCACAGGTGATCGGATCCAAAGGTCGTTGCGAGCTCTGCTTGCTGTGCGGCCAAATCCCCTTCGAAGGGTCCGGCCGGTTCCGGAGCACCGCGGGCTAGCAGTATGTTCTTGCCGTATTGGAGCTGTTCCCAGCGCTCGAAATGGGATTCGAGAAGCGAAGCCGGCATCCCACCGCGGCGCACTCCCCAAAAGATCAACTCCTGGGGGGAACCTGCTTCCTGCAGTGGGCGTGGCGCCTCTGGACTAATTGGTCGTGGCTCATCGACAAGCAAATCCTCGACGGCCCGCCAAAATGGCGAGGGTTCCCAGGCTCCCCCATCGTCCGCAAGATAGGGCCGCGTTAGCAGCAATTTTGAGTCGGCACGGGTAATCGCGTGATAGAACAATCCGCCCTGTTCGCGCCCGAGGCGCAACTCGAGCCCTAATTGCTCACGTGTCGTCTCGTTCAGAAAGGGATCCTCTCGCTCGACTACGGGTACCAGCCCCTCAGACAATCCCATCACGATCACGGCTTGATACCGACCACCGCGCGCCTCGACCGGACGCAGTACGTTGATCGCTGGCTCATAAAGAGGCCGGCCTTCGCGAAATGTGGCAGCATCAACAGCGGTGCGCAATTCGTCAAGGAACTCCCCATAGCTCAGTTCCAGGTCGCCGGCCACAATCTCGCCAAGCACCAGTGCACGCATTGTCTCCCGCAACCGTAGGAATGCGGGATGATCGCGCTCGTCGCTCGTGCGATCGGGAAACTTCAGCTCGTCGAGCAAATTCTCCAACCACTCGACCCACTTGGAGGTTGGCCTGCTAGCGGCCGGCGTCAACCGCTTCGCAAGCGCTTGTAAGACCCCCAACAATCGCTCTGCGATTTCGCCTTTCGGGACGGAAAATACGGATGATCCATCCTCTACGCTCTCCGTTGCCTCTGCATGCATCAGCTGGGTGAGCGCCTGCTCCCACTGGTCCAATCCCTCAAGCACCTGCCCCGCGTGGCTGGCAGCGTCCAGCTTGAGCGCGTCACCGGGCATCAGTCCCCACTCCGTCAAATCGAAATAAGGAGACCGCACGATTTGCAGCGTGAGCCGTCGTGGCCAATTGGATCGGCTCAGCTCGAGCAGGTCCATCAAAGCCGAGATCGAGGGAGCCTGGCTCAATGGCTTGCCGTGAGTAAACCGAAGGCGCAGCCCGAATTCTGCGGCGGCTCGGCGAAGCAGCGGTCCATACCGGGTCGACTCCGGCGCGATCACTACGCAGTCCTCGAGCGCTAGCCGGTCACGAATCACACGCGCCTTGATCCAGCGCATCGCCTCACGTGATTCGTCGGCTGGGCCGCGGGCCTCGATCATCTCGATCACCCTTTTAGCATCGATGGAATCAGCCCTGGGTTCAAACAACGCGGCCTCGAGTTGCAGCATCGGCGCCGGGAGCTTGACTGGATCGCGCTGCTCGTCGATTGCAGCCTCAGGAAGTGCCTCGACTAAACGATCCAGCGTAGTGGCGAAACGCCTGAATGCGACCCGATCCGACGCTTGCGAGCCTGGCAGCGATACGACCAGCCGCTCGATGTGGCCGGCAAGAGCTGCCAGAAACTCCAGCTGCGCAGCATCAAAGAAATCGAAGCCGTCCACCGCGACGAGCGGCATATCGGCCAACACACCGGGATTATTGAGCAGCACGTCGATTGCCAACCCGTTGAGACCCTCCCGATCGGTCCAGGGAATGGGCTGGAGTCGACGCTGGTATTCTTCGTAGATGCTTGCGATCTCGCGCATGCTCGGAGACTCAAGTTTGCCAACTGCCTCTGGCTCGACCCGCGCCCGCTTCAGCTCGGCTATTGCATCCCCTACGGCAGTTAGGAAACCGGGTGTTCGAGCAATCGGTTGATAGAAGGGAAGCTCGTCGTTCGTCTCGAGCTGTCTTATGGCCAGACGCAGAATGCGCTGCCGCGCAGGGCCGGGAGTGACGGCGACCGGCTGGCCTGCGCGGGCGAGTATCTCCTGATAGAGGTCCCCAAAGGTGCCCACGCTCACTCCAAGTGCGCCACCCGCCTGCGCGATTCGCCGCCGAAAGGTCGAAACTTGCGTGCGATCCGGCAGCACCGCCCAGCGCGGTCGGATGGACTGCGGATCGCTGACCAACAGCTGGACGAGCCGCTCGGTTTTGCCACCGGCGGCCGGAGAGAGCAGGATGGTCGTAGTGGGGGTTAGCTCAGGCAAGCGACAGGGTGTGCTGCATAAACGTCAGGCTGATAATGGATCCGCTTGATCTCTAAGTGCCCAGTTGTTGGCATCATCTTCTGTAATTGCTTCGATCGGGTAGTCGTCCGGCCAGCACAGGCCACGGAATTCGCAAATCGAGCAGATGCGCTGGTCATCGATGCGGGTAAATTCCGACTTGTCTACCGGGATGTTCTGTTCCAGGTCGCGGCAGTATTCGTACATTTCCTCGGTCTCGGCGCGGACCTGGATGGCGAAGTGCTCCAGGTCGAACTCGTTGAATACCTCTTCGACCTCCTCGTACTCCGGACGTAGATAGGCGATGGTCGGCACCACGTGATCCGCGTCGACCTCGAAGTGATAAGAAGCCCAAGCCGCATACCCGACCAGCTGCTTGCGATGCCTTTCTGGATCCTGCTTGCCGGTCTTCCAATCCAGAATGTAGAGCAGGTCGCCGACCGGGAACAAGAAATCGACCTTGAAGTAGACCTTCATATCGTCCATGCGGGTCTCGCCATATCCGCCGGGCTCGATCACCCACTCGTTGCTGGTCTCAATCGCCTCCTCAACCAACCAGCGATAGCGATCGCTCTCTAACAAATTTTCGAGGGAGAGCTCCACCTTTGGATAGGTGTCTTCAATGGATACCGATTCGAACTGCTGATAGTAGACCTCGTGGAATTGCGATGACTTGGTCAAATGCTCTCCGGTGCGGTAGGCATAGTCCATGAACTTGACACGGTCGACATCCTGGCTGGTTTTTTTCAGGCGATTGAGCAGTGCTTCAATGACTTGGTGGGCAGCGATCCCAGTGACCAACGGGATGGAGCCGAGGTCCTTCATCTCCCGGATCAGGCGTACCGGAATCTTTGGGTCGTACTTGTTGTAGTAATGATAGAAGTACTTCCGCTTGCAGATCGAGAACATGCTATAGCGCGACATGGACCAGCCGAGGATGGGCGTGAACGGAAATTGTTTGATCTGCTTCATTGGTTTGGCGGTGCTCCTGGCGAAGCCATGATCAGATCTCGTGATAGTGGAAGTCGTCTTCGAACGCCGTCTCGCCCTCGCTCTTAATCAAGTCTCGCAGGTGATCGTCCATCGTAAGATAGGTGACCTGCCAACCGGATTCGGCGAGCTCAACGACTTGAGCAACCAGGCGCTCCCGTCGTTCCCAATCGGAATGTTGGAAGGCGTCATCGAGCACTAAGAACAGCGGCTGGCCGCCGGCCAGGCGGCTCGCAAAGCCCATCCGGAGCGCGAGCAGCACCTGCTCCCGGGCGCCGGTGCTAAGAGCGGATAGATCGTAGTCGGCTGCTTCACCCCGTACGACCAAGTTGCCGTCCTCAAAGTCCAACGAACGAGTCTCCCCGGCGACTTCTGTGAGCAGTTCGGAAACTTCGGGCGCCTGCAATCCTTCGCGAATCTTCTCATCTTCCTCGGTCCGGATTTGTTCGAGCACCTGGGTGACCCCGATCTGGCCGAGGATGCGAGCGGTGGTCGTTCGATACTCACCATCGACCTCACGGCGTTTGTTGCGGAGGTTATCGAGCAATTCGGCCCACGGTGAGCTAACTTCGTCGCCGGTTTGGCGAGTGATCTCCTGCTTGAGGTTTTCGAGATCCCGCTCGGCTTCCCGGATCTCCAGGTTCTGCGTCAAATTCTCGTTTTCCAATTCGCCGAGCCGTTCGGCGCTAAATTCAATTGCTGCTGGCTCTGCGCGGTAGTCCGATTCGTCGACCCCCAGCTCAGTCAAGCGAAGATCGATTTTCTGAATATTGTCCTTCTGGGTCTCCGCCCAGGCGTGCAGCTGGGTAACCGTCTTGGACCACGATTCTTGCGGCACGGCATCCGCATGTAGTCCTTTGAATGTTCCCTCGACACTTATCGCCAACCTTCGGATTTCAGCCTCAGATGCCTCGATTTCATCCGTCAGGTGCTCGAATCTGGCCTGTGACTCCCTCAGGGATTTTTCCTGTGCTTTCAGTCCGGCCAGTCCGCCCGCCGCTCGTTCGAAGCGCTGCTGGAACTCGATCTCGATCTGGTGGCGGTCCGCGGCATTGACGGCCAAGTTCG
The DNA here is from genome assembly GCA_965364895.1 of uncultured bacterium. GTDB lineage: Bacteria > Chloroflexota > Anaerolineae > Anaerolineales > E44-bin32 > JADFRG01. Next base: position 11 of record CBDTZL010000099.1, on the reverse strand, counting down.
CCCGGCGGCGG
>CBDTZL010000098.1:0-8257 GCA_965364895.1 uncultured bacterium | reverse complement strand
CGCTTGAAGACTTGACGAACTCGCTGGTGGTCAGGTCTTTGCCCAAATTAGGCAGTCCCTTGCCGTCCGCACCGTGGCATGCGAAGCAAGTTTGCCCATATAGGGTTTCGCCTTCGGCGATGGTTTCGGCTGAGTAGGCCGGTTCCTCAGCTTCCGTCTCGCTGCCTTCCGATGAGCCGCCGCATGCTGCCATCAGCACCGAGACGCCGAGAATCAAACTGATCCATAGTGTCTTTTTCATTCAATTCTCCTGCCTGTTGTGAAAAAACCCACAAGCCGCGAGTATACCAGCATCCTCTACAAGTGGTTCAAGGCCCGCGCCTCCGCCAATTATGCCGCTTGGGTATAATCGCGCACTCGGCCAAGGCGGAATGGGTCCTCTGGGAAGGAAAAGCGGAGTCCACCTCCGGCCGAAGGAGCCGAGAGCGGCAACCTCAAGGGGAGAGGTCGCAGAGCATTTTCCACAATGTCCATAGCCGGAGCCTGAAACTTGAGCCGCAAAATTTATCTGATCGGCGCCATCGTTGTTGCCCTCTTGCTCGCACCTTGGGTGTACGGTTTGCCTTTTGTTCAGGATCGGGTCGCTTGGCGTGTCTCGGAGCTCCGGGCGCAGATCAAATATGCGCTTTCGCCGCCAGAAGAGGCGGTTTTTACCCCAAACTCGACCCTCTCGGCCATGGTAGACGCTACCCTGGCGGCTATCATAACCCCCACTCCAAACGCGCTGCCAACCGACATTCCCCTTGAGCCCACCGAACCCGGCCCGACCCTCACGCCCTCGCCGGTTCCGTCGCCACTCCCGGACCATGTATTTTTGCCTGGGATTCGGCATGAGTATCAGAGCTGGAACAATTGCGGACCGGCCACATTGTCAATGGCACTCTCCTTCTGGGGGTGGCAGGGCGACCAGCGCCCGATCGCAAATTTCGCCAAACCCAATCCGCGCGACAAAAACGTGATGCCTTACGAGCTGGCAGAATACGTACGCGAGGAGACGGGCTTAAATGTGATCGCGCGCACAGGCGGCGACCAGGAACTGCTCAAGCAATTGATCGCAGCTGGATTTCCGGTGATTGTTGAGAAGGGTCTCGAAGGACCGGGCTTCGACGGCTGGATGGGTCACTATCAGTTGCTGGCTGGTTATGACGATGCCTTGGGCCGTTATAACGCCTACGACAGCTACGAGGGTGATTTCAGCGATGGAAACAGCTTGCCCATAAGCTACGACGTCATAGACGAGTATTGGCGGCACTTCAACTACCAGTATCTAGTCATCTATCCAAATGAGCGCGAGACAGAGCTGCAGGTGATGCTAGGGTCGGATGCTAATGAAGAAACCAATTTACGTAATTCGGCGCAACTTGCCTCGGATGAAATCTTCGCCACTTCCGGCCGCGATCAGTTCTTCGCCTGGTTCAATCGCGGAACGAACCTGGTGGAGCTTCAGGACTACAATGGCGCGGCCGCTGCCTATGACGAAGCCTTCAGCATTTACGCAGGCCTGGATCCAGAGACCCGTCCCTGGCGCATGTTGTGGTATCAGACCGGCCCTTACTGGGCCTATTTCTATTCTGGCCGCTCTTGGGACGTACTCAATCTAAGCACACAGACGCTCTACGCAATGAGTGAGCCGGTGCTGGAGGAGAGCTACTACTGGCGTGGGGTGGCCAAGGAATCACTGGGGGACGTGGCGGGCGCGATTGAAGACTTCCAAACCAGCGTCGACGTACACCCCGGATTCTTACCAGCGCTCACGCAGCTGGATCGCTTAGGAGTCTCGCCGTAGGGTGGCTGAGCGAATAACTGAAAACCTCTCCATGCTTGACATCTTTCGGATATTCGCGCGCTCGCGATGAGCAGCGAAGTTCAGGCTTCCCCAACTAGCAGCACCCGCGTTGCCAGATCAACCCTCATCGTCATGGGCGGTTTGCTGGCGGCGTTGCTCACCGGGCTGATCCGTCAGCGGATCATTGCCGGCCAATTCGGCACCTCGGCCCCGATGGATGCCTTCACTGCGGCCGACGGGCTGCCGGAGATACTTTTCATCATGCTGGCCGGCGGCGCGCTGGGCTTCGCCTTTATCCCGATCTACACCGAATTCCTCACCAAAGGGGACCGTACGGGTGCAGATCGGCTTGCCAGCCAGATTATCAACACAATCTTCCTCCTGGCGCTGATCGTGTCGGCGCTAGCCGCAATCCTTGCTCCAACCCTCGTATCGGCTTCATGGGGGTTTGCACCTCATTTTTCGGAACCTCTGCAAGAACTCACCGTTGAGCTGATGCGCCTGCTGCTGCTCTCGACCATCATCTTTGCTATCAGCAGCATCATTACGTCGGTCTTGCAATCGCACCAGCACTTCATCTTGCCTGCGCTCGCCCCTGCCGTCCGCAACTTCGGAATTATCTTTGGGGCGCTTGTGCTTACCCCTTCCATGGGGATCCATGGATTGGCCTGGGGAGCCGTAATCGGAGCGCTGCTGCACCTTGGGATTCAGATTCCGGGCTTGTTTCGATTCAAGGTGCACTGGTTCCCATCTCTTGGTTGGCGGAATCCGGCCCTGCATCGAGTGGCCATCCTGATGGCACCGCGGGTCATCGATCTCTTTATGGCTCAAGGCACCATCCAATGGTTGAATACCAACATCGCTTCTGGGCTAGGAGAAGGTCGCCTATCCTCACTGGATTTTGCGTTCCGGATCATGAACATGCCCTGGACTCTATTCGGGACCGCGATCGGAATCGCAGTGTTCCCCACGCTGGCCATCCTCGCCGCCAAGGGCGAAACCAAGGCTCAGCGTAATGCGCTGAGCGGATCACTGCGTGCCATTCTTACCTTGACTTTGCCAGCCGCGGTGGGCCTGCTGCTGCTTGGTCGACCCATCATTCAGGTGCTGTTCGAAGGTGGGGAATTCACTTCCGAGAGCACCGATCTGGTCTTCTTCGCGCTGCAGTTCTACGTGTTGGCCCTGATCAGCCAGTCGGTGCTCGAAGTTGTGATCCGGGCCTTTGCCTCGAAGCAGGACACCGTGACGCCGCTGTTGATTTCTTTTTTCACGACCGCGCTCAATGTTGGCCTGGCGCTCAGGCTGGCCACTCCTGATCGGCTCTCAACCGGCGGGCTGGCGCTCGCCAATGGGGTGGCGGTGGCGATCGAGGCGTTGATCGGCCTGATCATCATTCAGCGGCGGTGGGGAATCGTTCGCGTGCGGCAAGTACTGCTCGATCTGGGTCGCGCGGCAGCCGCGACGCTCGCCATGGGAGCGGTTATCTGGATCGCACTCGCGGTCCTACCTCCCAATCCGCTGGTTCAGCTGGTCGTCGCCGGCGGGATTGGCACGGTCACCTACGTGCTTGTCGCATATTTGTTAGGAATCTCGGAGATCGTCACGCTTCCGAGGGCGCTGCTGCAGGGGCTTGCCCGCCCGCGGGCCACAGAAGCCTAGTCGGTGGCTTCGAATTTCTTTCGCGCCTGCTCAACCGCCGCCGCCAGCGTTTCCTCATACGGCTGCCGCATGACCCCGACCTCAGTCACAATCGCCGTGACCAATCTGTTTGGGGTGATATCGAAGGCCGGATTGCGGGCCTTGCTGTTTTTGGGTGCGATCGGACGTCCCTCATGCTCCAGGTTGAGCACTTCGCCCGGATCCCGTTCTTCGATCGGGATATCGGCTCCTGAGGGCAGGCTGAGATCGATGGTTGAGGTCGGTACCACGGCATAGAACGGGACCTCATTGTCGCGAGCGGCTAGCGCCAGCATGTAGGTTCCGATCTTATTCGCTACATCTCCGTTGGCCGCCACCCGATCCGCGCCCACAAAGCATCCCGCAACGTGACCGCGGCTCAAGAAGTATCCCGCCGCATTGTCTGAGATGATCTCGTAAGGGACTCCGTATTGTTCGAGCTCCCACGCGGTGAGCTTAGCCCCCTGAAGGCGGGGGCGGGTCTCATCGACTAGCACATGCACCTGCTTGCCCTGCTCGTGCGCGGCGCGGATCACACCCAGCGCCGTGCCATAGTCGACCGTTGCCAGCGCACCGGTGTTGCAGTGGTGGATGACGGTATCCGCGTCTTGAATGAGCTCGGCTCCGAAGCTCCCCATGGCTTTGTTGATCTCTACATCTTCATCTGCAATGCGTTGAGCTTCCTCGAGCATGAGCTGGCGGATCGCCTGCGGAGATTGATCGCTCGCGGCCCTTGCGCGCGAATTCATTCGCTCCAACGCCCACGCCAGATTGGAAGCGGTTGGGCGAGAGGCGGCCAGGGTTTCAGAGGCCGACTCGAGTTCGCGCCACATCAATTCCGAGTCAGTCGCTTCTGAAACCGCCGCGGCCAGCGCCAGACCATAAGCAGCCGTTGCGCCGATGGCCGGCGCGCCGCGCACTGCCATGTCTCGGATTGCCTGCTTAACCTCATCCACAGTCCGCAGGTCGATCATTACTACCTCGCCTGGAAGCAGGCGTTGATCGATCATTCGAACCGCTGGGCCTTCCGCTTCCCACATTACCGTGCGCATTGTCATTCTCCCGATCGGCGTTCAGTCTAGCATCCCATCAAGAAGCCGGCAGGTCGCGAGCTTCCGCGACCGTCAATCGTGAGCTTAGCTGGCCATCTACCCCGCGACCTGTGCATGCGAGTGGTACTCGGGCGTTGTATACTCCCCCGCCGTGGCTACCAAGCAATTGGAAATGATTCCGGAAGTGCGGGAACTGGTGAGGGTGTCCTCCTGGCTGGCCCAGAAGGGATGGTCCGAGGCGGGTTCAGGCAACATATCGATCCGATTCGATCAGCTTCCGCCTGGATTGGAAGACCTCGCACCCGGCCAACCGATACGCCTGCCTTCCGCCGCCCCCAAGTTAGGCGGCCGCTACATGCTCGTGACCCCGACCGGTGGGCGGGCCCGCGAAATGGAGACCGAGCTCGTGCGCGGCGTAGGATTGTTCAATATTATGCAGGGCGGACAGGACATGGTGTGCGTGTGGGGTAATCCAGCCGCGACATCGGAGCTGGCCGCACACATCTCTATTCAGGAGAAACTAGCGGATATTCGACCGGAGGATCGGGTCGTTCTGCATACTCACCCTGCCAGTCTCATCGCGCTCACGCATCTTCCCAGGCTTCAAGATAGCCGTGCGATCAGCGACGCGCTGCTGGGCATGCAGAGCGAAGCCCATATGCTGTTCCCGGATGGGCTGCGCTATGTGCCCTACTCAAATCCCGGGTCGGTTGAGCTGGGTTCTCGGTCAGCGGAGGAGCTGGAGCATTCGCGGGTGCTGCTCTGGCACATGCATGGTGCGGTAGCCACCGGCGAGTCGCTCTCGCGGGCGCTGGATTACCTTGAATACATCGACAAGATGGCGGAAATATATTGGATCTTGCGGGCAGCGGGGGTGCACCCGCGCGGCATGCGGGATGAAGACATCCAGAATTCGCTAAAACACTTCAACCTGTGGGAGCAGCATTTGCAATCGATGACCGCTCTGGAGAGGGCAACCAACCGCTAGGCAAATCCGCTCGTTGGGTTTTAATGGGGCCGCCCGAGAATGCAGTCGGGCGGCCCCTATTCATTTAGTCAGCTACGGCCGGGGCAGTAGCGCAAGCGTCGGCCGATCGCTATCGTCGTAGCCGACCCGCTCGCAGACCGCAAAGCTCTGGTTCGTTATCCCCCATCCCCAGGTTCCGCTCTCGGTGATCTCTTCGAGTGGTATCGACATCGTAAGTACGTTGCCCTCGATGCTGGCCGTGGCATTCGACACTCCTGAATTCCAAGCGCCGTCTTCCACGAATGCCAGCGAGACGGTGGGCGGACCGGGCGGTGTGAAGAAGAAGTTGAGGCTCCAATTAGTCGTGTTGTTGAAATACCAGCTTGGATCGAAGGGCTCGACCAGTCCCTTCGCCGCGTCGTAGATATGCACGCCGCCTACAAACTGCTGATCCAGAGCCTCGGCACGGCCAAATTCGACGCTGAACAGGTAGGCCTGGCTCTGTTCATCAAATTCAACCCATGCTCGGGTAACATCCGCATATGCCGGTAAGGGTGTGCCGGCTGCTCCCAGTTCACCGGTCACGCAGTGAAATCCATCCTCGGCGGCGTCCTCCACTTCAATACGGGTATTTGGTGTCGGCGTAGGCGGAACTGGCGTCGGCGAGGGCACCGGCGTACTGGTTGGAGCCGGCGGCGGAGGTTCGGTCGGCGCCAGCGTAGCAGTCGGTTCCGGAGCTGGATTGCACGCGGCGACAAGAAGCAAGGCGAGCCCCACGAGCGCGAGCATCTTCGATCTCGTCGTATTCATAGCGATTCCTCCCCTTGGTTACTCGTCCAGGGAGTTAATTGTGGCCGTCAATGAGATTCTCAGCAAGCGGGGGTCAGATATTTGGATTCCACGGCCAGTTGACGCAGTCGCCGACCTCCGGAAAAACCACGTAGTCGGCCTCTCCGGTGATCACCAGCGTTGCCACCACGCGATCGCCAAGTAGCTCCTGGGCCTTGGCGAGGGTCTTGCCCGACACGCTAACGTCGTCCACCAGCAGCACGCGTTTCAACGACTCATCAATCGACGGCGCCTCGAGAACCTTAGGCGAATCATAGAGAGGCACGTTTTCCTCGTCACGATAATTGAGTCGGATCATGGAGAGCGGACGATCTATTTGATAAGCCACCAGGCTGGCAGGGACCGTTCCACCGTTGGCAATCCCCACCACGCCATCGATCTCCGGAAGCTCTAACCCCTTGAGGCGCCGTGCAATTTCCGTAAAGCTGAGATCGACAAATGTAATCGGCTTAGTCTGATCCATAGAGATACCGCACAGTCAGGAGATTCAGCACCGCCAAAACGATCAGAGCCGGCCAGGAAACTTGCAGCGAGCCGCTGAAGTAGCTCCAGCCGCCGAAGGCAAAAGGCGAAATCAGCAAAACGACGGCGGAGATAGCTTTGGCTAGAATCAGGGCAATTGGAGCGAGTAATGGGAATTTAGGACGGCGACGCTCGACAATCAATATGATGGCGCTGAATACCACGAGCTCGAAGCTCAGCACCACTGCTATTTCGTACGGAGGAGATCCTGTAAGCGCGTAATTGAGGAGCGGTGCAACGAAGCCAGCGATCAAGCTGACCGCGGGATGGAATAGCAATGCGGCCAGGAACGGCGCGTAGAAGAGCGGGAGCAGTCTTAAGCCCCAGGAAATTCCGTTGACAGGCGGTATCAGGTGAATCAACGCCGGCAGCGCGATCATGGCGACTACCGTCACGATCGCTGCCGGGACTTGCAATCGCACGTCCGACTTAAATCTTGCCGTATTTAGCATCTCTTCCTCCCATGAAGTTACTTCTTCATACCATTCTATTCGATCGGCGGCCAGTGGCTGAGTGACAGCAACTCGATCTACTCATACTGCGGCGATCACCCAAGGATCGACGCGGTTCCAGGAAACCGCAATATTTCGGCTTACCAGGAGCCTAAGGGTGGCGACCTGGGCTTTCGTCCTGTCCCCAGGGTCGGATGAAATCTTCCGGCTCGACGCCTAATGAGTCGGCGATGCGGGTGATGTAGTTGAAATAACCGATCACTTGTGACGCGTCGTGGATTGCTCGATCATCGAACCCTTGCGCTCGGAGCGCGTCCAGGTCTGAAGGCCTCACGCCGTGCTGGTCGTGGGTGAGTTTGACGGCGAACTCGCAAAGCGCTCGATCGGCATCCGAAAGCGGCGCCGTGCGCCAATCACGTGCGATCGCGTCCACGTAGGCATCGGCTTCCTCCGGGTCGTCCATCACCTTCTCGACCTCTTCACGGAGGTCATGCGCATGCGCCTGAATTCAATAGAAGCAGCCCAGTTCGGCCGAGGTGACCGTGGCCAGCATCTCTCTCTGCACTCGGCTGAGCGGGGATTCGTCCATCATGATCGTGCGATAGAACTGCACGCTGGCTCGCATCGTGGGCGGGTTGATGCTCATGATGTGCACGATGTGCCATACCCGCCCGGCACGTTTGATTGCGGCCTCAAACTGCCGTTTGAGCACACCGGTGGCATCCGAAATGGCAACCTGTTTGATCCAGGGCATGGCGGGATGATAACGCATGGACCCGCGTTGTCGCACCTTGGTGGATCGACTACACTCGAGGCAGGCGCGAAATGGAGTGATGAAATGGAAATAATGCCCACCAATCAGTTGCTGGATTTCTCTCGCAAAGTGGTGTTGGTCACTGGCGGCGGCAGCGGAATCGGCGCCGGAATCGCTCAGCGCTTTGCTGAGGCGGGA
>CBDTZL010000097.1:0-8279 GCA_965364895.1 uncultured bacterium | reverse complement strand
CTGACGCTGCTGCTCGAACTACACGAGTACCCTGTTCTCGCGCCTCAGATCCGGGAACACATGCGGGAGGAGATGTTCAAGCGCGGCGTAGTTACGAAGGATGCTTTTGAGCTTGAAGTGCTCGAAAAATCAACCCAATCCCGCGAACGTGAAGGCCTGGGAGATCAAGACGGCATGGAATCTCCGGATGTCTGGATGAATCGGCTGCGCATCACTCGCGACAACCTGACCGATTTCTATTTCGCCTATAACCTTCCGCATGAGCTTTTCGAATCGATCGTTAGACAGACGCTGACCGATCGAGGCCAGGCCAGGGACGTCGTGCTCACCTTCCATCCAGAGCTGGCTCCCTGGGACATGCTCTTCGCGCAAGGCGAAGCGTACGAAGCGCTGCCCGATCCGGAGCGCGCGCATGTGAAACATCACCTCCAAGAGATCAAGGTCGTGCTGATTAAGGCCATGATCAGCAATCATCTGGAATATGTCGGAATCGCCAAAGACTGGTTTTCGATTGATGATTTACGGGCTGTGCGCAGGCACCGCATCGGGCGCGGCAAAATCGGGGGAAAGGCTGCCGGAATCGAGCTGGCTCGCACCATTCTCAAACAGTCCGCCGACAAGAAGGTATTGGATCGAGTTCGGTTCCCGAGATCCTGGTTCTTGGCGGCAGATGTGTTCTACCGGTTCAATCAATTCAATAACTATTTTGACTTTGCTAATCAGAAGTACAAGAGCGAGGAGGAAATCCGGCAGGAATATCCGGCAATTCGCCAGCGTTACGAAAACGGCCGTTTTCCAGAGGAGTTCGTCGAACCGCTGCGAGAGGCGCTGGAGGAATTAGGTTCAACGCCGGTAATCGTTCGTTCCTCCAGCCTTCTTGAAGATTCGTTTGGGTTCTCCTTCGCCGGAAAGTATGAAAGTATTTTCTGCGGAAATCAAGGCACCCCAAAAGAAAATCTGCGCGGGCTACTGCAGGCAATCGCCGATGTTTACTCCGGCGTCTACCACCCCGACGTGCTGCTGTATCGCAGAAGCAAGGGGCTCCTGGATTACGACGAGCGCATGGCAGTGCTAATTCAGGAAGTCCGCGGGCGGCAGATGAACGGATACATGCTGCCTGACGCTGCGGGCGTGGCATTTTCTCAAAATCAATACCGCTGGAGTCCAATGATCGACCGCGAGGCCGGCTTTGTGCGACTGGTGTGGGGCCTGGGAACCCGCGCTGTCGATCAGGTCGGAAACGACTACCCGAGATTAGTCGCGCTCAGCCACCCTGAGCTGCGGCCTGATCGTGACCCGGATCGAATCCGTCGCTACTCCCAGCACAATGTGGATCTGATCGATTTCAAAGCCAATGGAATGCGAACGGTTCCCGTCGATGAAGTGCTGAATGGCCGGACGCCTCATTTGCGCTCAATCAGCCAGCGCTATCAAGGGGGAGTACTTCAGGATTTCATCACCGCGCCGCTGTCGCTACAGCCAAGCGAAATGGTGATCACATTCAGTGGCTTGTTACGCCACTCGAGTTTCGCCAGCGACATGAAGCACATCTTGGAAACTCTGGAAACTGCGTATCAAAGGCCGGTCGATGTTGAGTTCTTAGCTTTGCTAGGGGATTCGCCGCAAGAGCTGGACCTTTATTTATTGCAATGCCGACCGCAGAGCCAATTGGAGTTGCAGAGCGTTGAGCTGCCTGCCAGCGTTCCCGAAGACCGACTGCTTTTCGCCAGCCGAAGCCTGGTACCCGATGGGCGGGTCAGCGGCATTCGCTATATGGTCTACGTCTCACCCTACGGCTACGCAGGAGATATCAGCGACGCCGATCGATCGGCTCTCGCCCGGTTGGTGGGCCGAATTAATGCTCGGCTTGCGGACGAATCCTTTGTTTTGATGGGCCCAGGCCGATGGGGCACTCAGAATCCCAGGCTGGGTATCCCGGTTGGCTACGGAGATATTTATCATGCCAAAGCGCTCATTGAAGTCGTGGCTGATGATCAGGCCCCAGAACCCTCCTACGGCACGCACTTTTTCCAGGATCTGGTGGAAACGGGAATTTATCCACTGGCGGTTGCGCTTGAGAATTCAGAGGATGAGTTCAATCGAGAGTTCTTCGAGAAATCGGAGAACGTGCTTGCTCGGCTGCTTCCAGAAGAAGCCAAATGGAAAGACCTGGTAAGCGTCATCGAATTACCGGACGACCTGCGAGCCGAATTGGTCATGAATGGCGCGGCCAGCAAAGCGATCGCCTTTTTGAAGCCGATCAAACTGCAATAGGGTAACCCTCTCCATAGGCATTCTCGGGTTCGAGTCCCATGCTGCGCATGCTAACGCGCCCAAAACGGACGATGATCGGTCTTCCAGCCATGCTCACCTCTGAGTGGAACGAATGCAACCGGTGCAATTCGCTCCTGGCTGAACGCTTCGCCTTTCCCTTTTCGCCAACGCTCTAGCGTCTGCCCCTCCTGACTGCCGACCGGTACGACCAAACGTCCACCGGCGGCTAGCTGCTCCTTGAGTGGCTCTGGGGGTTTCGGCGCAGCGGCAGTGACCACGATCGCGAGATAGGGGGCGTGCTCCGGCAGACCGTTTGAGCCGTCCTGCTCCAGGACCTCCACATTGTCGTAGCCCAACTCGCGCAGTTTCACCTCAGCTGAACGAGCAAGTTCCGGGATCCGTTCCATGGAATAGACCCGCCTTGCCAACATCGCAAGCACCGCCGCCTGATAACCAGATCCAGTGCCGATCTCAAGCACCGTCTCCTCACCTTCGAGTTCAAGCAGCTGCGCCATCAAAGCCACGATGTACGGCTGCGAGATGGTCTGGCCCTTTTCCAGGCGCACCGGGCCGTCTGCGTAGGCGAGCTTCTGCATGTCATCCGGCACGAACCGATGACGCGGCACGGCGCTCATGGCGTCCAGGACGCGCTCGTCGGTGATGTCCCGGCCGCGTAGCTGCACCTGTACCATCCGCTCACGCGCAGATCGCTCTTTTCCAGCCATATGCTTCCAATATCGATTATCACACAATGAGTTTTGGTAGACTCTCGGTATGGTTGCTGCGGTGAGCGTTTGAAGTGAGCGTATCCACCTCCGAGCCCGATCAAGTAGTTTCTCAGTCGAAAGAATCCGCGCTACTTCGATCGGATGTCGCGCTGCGCGAGGCCGATCGACCCACTCCCGCTGTACTAGAAAATTTGCGCGCTCTGCTCTCCAATTATTTCACCGCTCGCCGGCGGCGCATCTGGCGCGAAAACCTTACTGCCTACGCTCTGATTGCCCCCGCGATGCTGCTCATCTTTGTCTTCGGCTTGTTCCCGGTTGTCTTTGCGCTATACGTGAGCATTCACAAGTGGTTGATCATTCAAGGCGAGTTTAGAGGGCTGACGAATTACGTGGGTAATATCGGCAACTTTGCCTACCTGGCGCTGTTTGCGCTCGGGATCGGCGCGCTGGTCGGAGCGGGCCTGTTGTTGCGCGGAGTGTACCGGCGCTCGCTGAAAGACGAGACATCCCCCTGGCCTCTAGCCATTCCAGCATTCTTGTACGCTGCCATTGTCATTGCATTCGTGCGATGGGTTTTTTTCCAGCTTCCCGAATTTCTGGGCATCGCCACCAAAATGCGCGGTCTGGAACGTACCCGTGAACTTTTTCTGCGATTATTGAATGAGGCCTTTCGAGCAGAGACCGTTTATCCCTCCTGGCAGTTGTTTGTCCGACTATTCGTGGTCGCGGTGATTGTAGGTATCGTTTTCAGCTTGTGGCGCCGTGTTCCCAACAGCTCTAAATATCAATCTAACCTGACGATTATTTGGCTCGCCATCGCCACCGGAGTCGGACTCCTGCTCTTTACCTACAACGCGGTCGGCGAGGCATACGACCTGGCCGTCGATTCTGGTGTTGATCCTGGGATCTGGCCGCAGCTAATAGCGATCACATCTGGATTCGCGTTGCTCGGCCTGGCCTGGATCATATGGCGGAGCGCTGAGAAGGCCTCCTCTACCTTCCAGTTCGCGGTCCGCATTTTTGCCGCGATAGTACTGATGGTGGGTGCGGTGGTGCTGATTATCGAAATTCCCACTATCGTGGCCGCCGGCGACAAGGATCTCTGGCAGGGGCTCAGGGTGACGGTCTTCTTCTCGCTTGGCACCGTGCCGATACAGCTTACGATCGCCATATTCCTGGCCGTGATTCTCTTTCAAAAACTAAGAGGATCGAGCACCTTTCGAATAATTTTCTTCCTCCCCTATGTAACGCCGTTTCTAGCAACTGCAGCGGTCTTTGTGCTGATGTTTTCTGATCGCGCTCAGGCCCCCGTCAACAAGTTGCTGGCGCTGTTTGGGGTTCAGGCACAGCGGTGGCTGCGCGAGCCAAAGGGGATCTTGAGCATGGCAGCCAATACCCTCGGGATTGAGGGCTATCCCGACGCGTTCCTCCCCACCTGGCTCCCCGAAGATTTCTCAACCTTGCTAGCCGACTGGATGGCCGGTCCAAGCCAGGCTCTGATAGTAGTAACCATGCTCTCGATCTGGACCTTTGTGGGCTACAACGTGGTGATCTATTTGGCCGGACTGGGCAACATCCCCACCGAGATCACCGAAGCCGCGGAGATCGATGGTGCCAATCGCTGGGATGTGTTCAGACACGTCACTTTCCCGCTGCTCTCTCCCACCACCTATTTCCTGTCCCTGATCGCAGTGATGGGAACCTTTAAGGCGTTCAACAACATTTGGCTCTTGCGTCAGACTGTGGGTACTGCGCTCGGTTCGATCGAGACCTTTAGCGTTGTGATCTTTGAGGAATTTTTCGTAAAGACTCGCTACGGCTACGCCTCCGCCATGGCATTCGTATTGTTCGCCATTATTCTCAGCCTCACCTTAATCAACAATCGCATTCAAGGCAGCAAGGTGTTTTATGGCTGAGGCAGTTCTCGAACCGCAGGAAACCACTGAAGCGGGGCGTGGATTTCGCCTACCCAAATTGAGCGCCTGGCGATTGTTCAGCTATGCAGTGCTCTTGGTTGGGGCGGCCATTTCGATCATTCCGTTCTTCTGGATGGTCAGCACTTCCCTTATGACCGTTGGCGAAGCGATTAGTGGGAGGCTCCTCCCGAGCGCGCCGCAATTCGGAAATTACGTCGAGGCTTGGACCACGGCCGAGTTCTCGCACTTCATGCGGAACAGCATCGTCATCACCGTAATTACGCTGGCGGGCGAATTGACCGTCAGCGTGATGGCAGCCTACGCGTTCGCGCGCCTAGAGTTTCCAGGTCGAAACCTGATCTTCGCAACATTGCTGGCTTCGTTGATGATCCCCGGCATGGTCTTAATGATTCCCAACCTGTTAACCGTAACCTGGCTGGGCAGGGTGGGACCCATCGCCTGGATCGACAACTGGCCGGCTCTCACCATCCCGTTCATGGGCAGCGTCTTTTCCATATTCTTATTGCGGCAGTTCTTTGCGCAGATTCCGGATGAATTGTTCGACGCGGCGAAGATCGATGGGGCGGGGCATTTCCGGATGATAACGCGGATCGTTCTTCCTTTGTCCACAGCACCCATCATGGTGATCATCGTCCTTTCATTTATCGGATCGTGGAATGCGCTCGCCTGGCCGCTCTTGGTGACCAATTCAGATGAGTGGCTCCCAATCGCGGTCGGCTTATTTAATTTCGTCGATGATGGGGGAAGCAAGATGCAACTGATTATGGCCGGGTCCGTCATCACCATCATTCCAATCCTGGTGTTGTATTTCCTTACCCAACGCCAATTTACCGAGAGCATCGCCCGAAGTGGATTGAAAGGTTAATTCCCAACTACGCGAAAACGCGCAAAGTTTGTTTACAATACAGCCCAGCAATGCCTGAGGAGGTGCTGAAGAAATAACATCGCCATTCGCAGTATGCAGTTTCCAAAGTGGGCTGTCGGAAGCCCAACCCCAACAAACCTTTAGGAGGAGTAAATGACTAGCAAGAGATGGACGACTTTGATCGCGCTTGGGCTGTTCGTTTCACTCGTAGCAGCCGCTTGTGCGACCGCAACGCCCGAACCGGCGCCAGAGCCGACGGATGCGCCGGCCGTGCAGCCGACCGATGAGCCCGAGCCAGAGCCAACGGAAGACATGGGTCCTGTGTCGATGCTCGATGGTGATCCAACCGGACAAAACGTCGTTTTCTGGACCCCCTGGGGCACCGGCGTTCAACAGGAAACCATGACCGCCCTGGTGGCCGAATTCAATGCCACCAATGAGTACGGCATAACGGTTGAGGAGATCGCACAAGGTAGGCAGGGCGACCTGGAGCAGGCGGTTAACGCCGCCATTGCTACAGGCGAGCTGCCGAACGTCACGGCTGGATTTCCAAATGGGATCACACGCTGGTACGGACTGGGTGTGATCGCAGCACTGAATGACTTCATGTCAGATCCAGTCTATGGGTCGGGTGAATTGGTTGAGGACATCGCCCCCGCCGCACTAGCGGCTGGGACATTGCCGGACGGAACCCAGGTTGGGGTCCCAGTACATCAGTCCGCACAGGTTAACTTTTACAACCACACCTGGGGACAGGAACTGGGCTTCGCCGGACCACCGGCGAACTCTGCTGAGTTCAAGGAACAGGCCTGTGCGGCACGCGCCGCCAACGATGCCGACGATAACCCGGATAACGATGGCACGGGGGGCTATGTCTACTTCCCCGGAGCATCCACAGTGATGCCCTGGATCGCGGCCTTTGGCGGCGAAGCTATGAATGCCGATGGTACGGCCTACAACCTCAACAGCCAGGAAGCCGTCGATGTGGCCATGTTCTTCAAGGACCTGATCGACAGCGGCTGCACGATCTCAACGCCAGGCTTCCCGAACCCAGAGTTTGCGGGCCGCTTGGCACTCTTCGCAACCAGTTCCTCGGCGGGTATTCCGTTCCAACGAGACGCTTTCGAAAATATCGCCAGCGAAGACGAGTGGGGCCCGATCCCATTCTCGGGACCCGGTGGTGATCAGACCGTAAACGCTTTCGGTCAGATGCTGGGAGTAGTTGAGACCAACCCCGATGCGGATCTAGCCAGCTGGCTGTTCCTGCAATGGCTGACCTCTCCTGAGACCCAAAGCGATTGGGTGCAGGCGACTCAGTACTTCCCCTCGATGGGAGCAACGGACGTAGGCGCTTTGCCAACAGATGATGCGCAGTGGGCTCAGGCCCTGGCTCTGTTGCCTCTTGGCAGCGCCGAGCCTAACCATCCCTCCTGGGGATCGGTGCGTGGCGCGATCCAAGACGCATTCTTTGCGATCGTGGAAGCTGCAGATGAGGCGGGGGTTCAGGAAATTCTCGACGCCCTCAACGATGAGGCAAACGAACTGTACGCCGAATCAGAGTAGCTGAGAACTCTCTGTTTCAATCTCAAACTCCCACTGGGGACCATCCCAGTGGGAGTTCGTTTTGTCTGATGTGAGCGTAGAATATGCCTCGCATGGTTTGGCCCAAACTCACTCCTATTTGGCTTTTCCTACTCGCCGCATGCGTTTCGAGCACGCCTAGCCCCCCCACTGCAACAATAGCCTCAACTCAAGCGTTGCCTCAGGCTTCTCCAGCTGCAACCGAGGTCGAGGTCAATCCGCCAACGGAAACTGCGGCGTCGCTTGCTGTTGAGCCGCGCAGCGACAATTTCCAGTTTATGCGGAAGTCGTCATCGGAAAGCATTCGCGTAATGAGCTACAACATTAACTGGGATTCGATCTTTCCGGACGACGATCCGAAAAACCACAGCCTGCGCGATTTCAATCGGGTAGAGGCCTTCGTACGAGTGATGCAGTCGGTTCAGCCGGACGTGGTCTGTCTGCAGGAGATCAACTATTTGCGAGGCGAGGATGAGCTGAGTGAGTTTCTAACTGCTGCAGTGGGCACCTCCCCTGACCAGCCATGGCAAGTTGCTAACATTCGAGACAGTGTGATCGCCACTCGTTTCGACCTAGCGGAACGGGGGTATGAACTCGAAAAAGGGAATGTTCGCATCAATCTCTCCCAGGCCGCGGCGCTGATTGATCTGCCGGATGAGCAATACGGAGAGACAGACCTGCACATGATTTGCTCCCATTTCAAGGCCGGTGGC
Organism: uncultured bacterium; assembly: GCA_965364895.1. Lineage (GTDB taxonomy): Bacteria > Chloroflexota > Anaerolineae > Anaerolineales > E44-bin32 > JADFRG01. Next base: position 181 of record CBDTZL010000097.1, on the reverse strand, counting down.
CAGTATGGGGACATCCTGGAAAGAACCAGGCAGGCAGATGCGATCATGGCTTATGTCAGGGATTTCAAGACTCCTGGAGGTGAGCTGGATTTGAAGACGGGAACTCCCTTTGTGCTCCTGGGCGATTTCAACGTTTACGAAACTGATCCACATCTCCACTTGCGCACTATGCTATGGGGCG
>CBDTZL010000096.1:0-8340 GCA_965364895.1 uncultured bacterium | reverse complement strand
ACGCCATGCTCTCAAGAGCAGTAGCAGGAATACGTGGTAGCACCTTGATCGTAAACCTGCCCGGCAGCCCGAAGGGTTCACGAGAGAATTTGGATGTCATTTTGCCGGTTCTTGAGCATGCCGCGCAGGTGCTCTCAGATGACCCCCACGCCGAAAACGGGCACAAAGCATAGTTTAGTTTAAGATCAATAACTTCCTCCAGTTTGTATTGACTCTGCGCTTTCCAACCCCTATAATTCATAAACCCAACCCCCCTGGGGGGGGGTATGGCTTAAGCAACGCAGAATGCTTAAGCGACTGCAAGGAGAAAAACAGCCGTGGAAAAACATGAAAGGGTGCGTCGAATCCGCACGATTGAAGGCCACATTCGTGGAATTGAGCGAATGATGGATGATGATGCTTATTGCATCGACGTGATCCGCCAGATCCAGGCCGTTCAGTCGGCGCTCACCAAGGTCAGCGTAGACGTGTTGGATGAGCACTTGCAGACTTGTTTGGTAAATGCTGTGCAGGCCGAGAACGGGACGGATAAAGATAGGCTGCTACAGGAGATTACCGAGGTCTATGAAATGGCTTCTAAAGTTTGAATATGAGTAACGCGATGGAACTTACCCTGCCCATCACCGGAATGCACTGTGCGAATTGTTCCGAGACGATCGCAAAGAAGCTCGATCAGGTCGATGGCATTGAGCAAGCCAATGTAGATCTGGTTGCAGAGCGAGCAACCGTAGCGTATGACCCGGCGAAGCTTGACGTATCAGAGATTCTCGTCACCATACGAAGCACCGGCTACGATGTCGCCCTTGCGGATGCCGAAATGGCTGTGCTGGGATTGCACGATTCAAGTGATGGTCGTCGTCTTGAACAGCAGCTGCTCCAGAGCCCGGGGGTCGTTTCAGCCATATCGAATCTTGCCAGTGAACAAGTCCTTATCCAATATATTCCTACCGCCGTCACACAACGCGAGATTCGGGTCGGTATTCGCGAGGCCGGATTCGAGCCAATCTCCCTCGAATTGCAGTTTGAAGATGCGGAACGCAATGCACGCGAAGAAGCAGTGCGACATCAGCGGAACCTGCTCGCGATCGGAGTAGCGCTCACGGTCCCAGTATTCATACTGTCGATGCTCGCCGACTTCGGAGTCATGCCCGCGGCAATTGCATCGTCCCCACTCTACGGATGGCTCATGTTTGCTCTCACAACCCCCGTCGTTTTTTATGTGGGCTGGCAATTTTTTGAGGGCTCTTACTATGCGCTCCGCAATCGCACGACAAATATGGATGTACTCATTGCCATGGGAGCGCTGGCGGTCTATGCCTATTCGGTTCCAGTCTTATTGGGCTGGGTCGACGGGCATCTGTACTTTGAAACCGCAGCCGTAATCGTAACGTTGATCGTGCTTGGCCGTTACCTCGAAGCTCGAGCCAAGGCACAAACCAGCGAGTCGATTCGAGCTCTGCTCAATCTCAAGCCGAAGAAGGCGCATGTAATTCGTGACGGCGCGGAAATAGAAATTTCCGTCGAAGACGTTATCGTAGGCGACATGGTGGTTGTGCGAGCAGGTGAGAAATTCCCGGTTGACGGGGTGGTAACCGAAGGGACGTCTACAGTCGACGAATCGATGCTGACCGGCGAATCGATGCCGGTTACCAAGGCGACTGGAGACCCGGTTTTTGGCGCGACTCTGAACAAAGCCGGTCTGCTGAGGTTCGAAGCCACCAAGGTTGGAAAAGACACCGCGCTGGCACAGATTATCCGCCTGGTCCAGGAAGCCCAGGCTAGCAAGGCGCCTATCCAGAACCTGGCTGACAAGGTGTCTTCCGTGTTTGTCCCAGCCGTGCTCGGCATAGCGGCTCTTACCTTCCTGCTATGGATGTTTGTGGCGCCTCCTGCGACCGATACCACGCAATTCACCCGCGCCTTTCTCAATACGATCGCGGTGCTTGTGATCGCTTGCCCATGTGCAATGGGCCTGGCCACGCCAACCGCTATCACGGTCGGGATGGGCAAGGGCGCCGGGATGGGGATCCTTTTCAAATCGAGCGAGGCTCTGGAACTCGCTGGTGGAATTAAAGTGGTGCTGCTGGACAAGACGGGCACGATTACCCGCGGCGAACCATCCGTGACCGATATCCGGATGAACGGCGCGGAAAACGAGGTGCTTCGGCTGGCTGCGAGCGCTGAACTCGGATCAGAGCATCCCGTGGGCCAGGCTATTGTGGCTGAGGCGGAAGCACGAGGACTGGAATTGAGCTCACCGGAGAGATTTGAAGCCATCCCAGGTGCAGGCATCTCAGCCTACGTAGGAGGTCGAAAGGTTTTCATCGGAAGTCCCGACCTGCTACTGCAAAATGGGATCCAGCTAGACGGTTTTTCCGAGCAGTTCGAGTCCTTTCAGTCTCAAGCAAAAACGGCGGTCGCTATCGCGGTGGAAGGAGAAGTTGCCGGGCTGCTCGCAATTTCGGACGAGATCAAGGAAGGCTCAAGGGAAGGCATCCACACGCTCAAAAAAATGGGACTAGAGGTCAAGATCGTGAGCGGGGACAACCGTCACACTGCAGCGGCTATTGCCCGCCAGGTTGGACTGGAGGGTGAGGACAGCTATTTGGCCGAGGTGCAGCCAGCCGATAAGGCTGGACAGGTTAAGCAGCTGCAACAGAACGGCGAACCGGTTGCCATGGTCGGCGACGGCATCAACGATGCGCCTGCGCTGGCAGCTGCGGATGTGGGTATTGCAATTGGAACTGGAGCAGACGTTGCCATTGCCGCAGCTCCCGTAACCTTGCTTGGAGGCGATTTGCGCATTGTGCCGCGAGCCATTCAGCTTTCGCGCACAACCATGCGGGTGATCAAGCAGAATCTGTTCTGGGCTTTCTTCTACAATGTGCTCTTGATCCCGATGGCCGCCATGGGGCAGCTCAATCCCATGCTAGCGGCAGGCGGGATGGCCTTCAGCTCGGTCGCGGTGGTTGCCAATAGCCTTCGCTTACGCCGAATGAAGATCTAGCACACCTTCAACTACATTTTCGGGCTATGCAAAGGGCACCTTAGAGGTAGTTAAGCTCACTTGTTGGTGCCTTTTGGATCAGGTATCCTTCCTCCAATAAGACTCCCGATGACCCTATCTAGGCGAGAATTCCTGAAACTCACTGGCACATCGCTCACCGCGGCCGCTCTGCCTATTAGGAGCGTCACGTGGGGCTTGCCAGGCGCCGAACAACCTCTTTCCGCGACCGAACAGTACGCCCGCATCACGGATGCCGCTGTTCAACTGCGTCTGCGGCCCAACCCGGAAAGCGCTGTCATCGGCAGCCGGAATTTCGACGAGCTGCTAGAAGTAGGGCGCAAGGTAGTCGGAAAGGGCATTTATCCTCATAACAACGTCTGGCTTGAAACTTCTGAAGGGTTCATCTGGGCCTCCGAAGCCCAGCTCGTGCGTAATCAGCCTAATGAGATCCTGGATACCGTTCCAGCCGAAGGAATTTGGACCGAGATAACGGTCCCTTTCGCAGACGGACGAACGAAAGCGGACCCCGATGCTCCGGTGAGATACCGGCTGTACTACGGCATGGTTTTAAACGTCGCCGAGCGCGTCACGGGCTCGGACGGACAAGTTTGGTACCGTGTCCACGATGAGAATGGCGTGATCATGTTCGCTCCGGGAGAAGCGTTTCGCCAAATTCTGCCCGCTGAGTTGACACCGATCTCGCCGAATGTCGAGGACAAGGCAGTGGTGGTAAACATCACTCGGCAGGAAATCTCGGCGATGGAATCGGGAGTCGAAGTCTACTTCGCTCGCATCTCCTCCGGCTACGCATATTATCCTGAGGGTGGGGACTTCACATCTAATACACCCATCGGTCAGATGTGGACGTGGCGCAAGATGATATCGCGGCACATGTCGGGCGGGGACGCTGTCACCGGATACGATCTGCCGGGAGTGGGATGGACCGTTTTGTTTCACGGAAGCGGCGCCGCTCTGCATTCAACCTACTGGCATGCTGACTATGGCGCTCCCCGTTCAAGAGGCTGCATAAATTTATTGCCGGAAGACGCTAAGTGGATATTCCGCTGGACCCATCCCGTGGTCGACTTCCGACCCGGCGATCTGACGGTGCAGTGGCCGAACCCAGGTACTCGGGTGATCGTAGAATTGTAGGGCTCAGGCTGTTTCAGCTGCGAAGTACTAGCTACGCCCGCAGGGCGTATTGTGCTTAATCGGGAGCTTGGAACGGAGCGATCCATCCGGCCGTGGCTGGCACTTGCCGGAGGTATGCTCATCGGAGCCGCAGCCGGTTATCTTGCTTTCTTCGGCCTCCCATCTGAGCCGGCCGAGCCGCAGCCTCAATCGACTGTTGGAGCACCTCAGATCTCAATCGCCGGGCTGGGAACAGGCAGTCAGGCGCCCCTGTTTGAGTTGGAGTCAGCGGACGGAGAGATGGTGGGACTGGAGGATTATCGTGGGCAGGTAGTGCTGCTTAATTTCTGGGCAACCTGGTGTGCACCCTGCAGAATTGAGATGCCGCTGCTGCAATCGACCTTCGAATCGTTCAAGGATCAAGGTCTGGTCATTCTAGGCATCGATTTCGATGAACCGGCCGATCTTGTCGACGCTTTCGGAGATGAACTGGGCTTGACCTTCCCGCTTCTGCTCGATCCGGGCGGCAAGGTTCAGCAGCAATATAAGGTGCGCGGATATCCGACGACGGTAATTCTGGATCGGGAGGGTCGCATTCAGTCTTACCATATCGGGGTATTAACCCATTCCCAACTGGACGGATATATGCAGATCGCAGGTCTGAGCCAATGATACGTGCCACACTCTACTTTCTTGATGGAGTAGGAGACGTCGATCAGGTACGGAAAACGCTGGCCTCAATTCAAAAGGATATCCCACACGAGCTACTGGAAATTGATGTCTCACGAGACCCGGCGCTCGAGCAAGAATACGGCAGCCGCGTGCCTGTGGTGGAGGTCGGCGCTTATACGTTGAATGCGCCATTCGCCGAGATCGATCTTCGGGTTGCGATCGGTGCGGCCAGAGATGCGGCGGATCGATCCGATGGCGATTCAGCGGAAGGTCTATCAGACCCTCAATCCTCCTCCGCCGAAGACGGCAACAAATCTGCCGCAGGCGGCAGCAGACCTGAGGCAAGCGACAATAAATCTGCCACAAGCAGCCAGAAATCTGCCACAAGCAGCCAGAAATCCTCCACGAGTGGCCAGGCCTGGGGCATTCGAATGAATCGCGGAGTGCGCTTCTTCTCGCGGCACTGGCTGGCGGCCTTTTCACTGGTGATCCTGCTCTACGCCGGGCTGCCTTTCATGGCCCCGACGCTGATGAAGGTCGGCGCAACTGGCCCAGCACGAATCATATACACACTGTATTCACCGTTCTGCCATCAGTTTGCATTTCGGTCGTTCTTCCTCTTTGGGCCGCAGGCCGCGTATCCGCGCGAGCTGGCCGGGACTGATCTCGTTTCCTATGGCGAGGCGACTGGACTAGATGAGGGCGACGTCATTGCGGCACGGCAATATGTAGGAGATGAGACAGTCGGATACAAGACCGCCCTATGTGAGCGAGACATCGGGATTTATGTCGGTATTTTTATTGCCGGACTGGTTTATGGAATCATCCGCAACCGAAGAGACGTCAAGCCGCTCCCGCTTAAGTATTGGTTCCTGTTTGGGATCGTGCCAATCGCACTGGATGGTGGGACGCAGCTGATTTCGCAGCTAGGCGTTTTTCCGTTTCCTGCTCGCGAAAGCACGCCTTTCTTGCGCACCGCAACCGGAGTGCTGTTTGGAGTTATGAATGTCTGGATGGCCTACCCGCACGTGAATGAAGCCATGAAAGATACCAACAAAACCACTTCAACCAAGATCGCCGTGGCTGAAGCGGAGCAGCGCTTCGAACAAGCACCGGAACTCGACTCATAGGATTCTGAACCTCAGCCTATTACCTCGAACTGAAGCTAGACAACCTTGCCGCGTCTCAGAGTAGAATTCAGCGGCGATCCTAAATCAACCCCCGGAGATAACCGTGACCGAAAAAACCAAGAAGCCACGCCATCGAAGTTCTGTGATCCGCATCCTTGTAATCTGGGCCATCCAGGCCGTCGCTCTGATCATCATGGCGTTCTTACTCAACGGGGTGACGATTGACAGCGTGGGCACCGCGATCGCGGCAGCCGCGATTATTGGCTTGCTGAATGCATTGCTCTGGCCTCTACTTAGCTTTATTTTGGTGCCGTTTGCGGTTCTCACGCTGGGAATTGGCGCCTTACTTCTCAACGGACTCTTTGTCCTGCTCGCCTCGCAATTGGTCGATGGCTTTAGCATCGACGGATTTTGGACCGCATTTTGGCTTGCCCTCGGAATGTCGGCCATCAACATCATCCTCAGCACGCTGCTGACGATCGATGACGATAATTCCTGGTATCGCAATCAGGTTCGCAGGCGCATGAAGCGAATTGAGAATCCGGTGGAAACAGATGTACCGGGGGTGATCTTTCTCGAAATTGATGGGCTGGCAGAGCCGGTTCTCGAGATGGCGCTCGAAGGCGGATTTATGCCGACTCTGAAGGAGTGGGTCGACAGCGGCAGTCATATCATTACCGGTTGGGAGCCGGATACATCGTCGCAGACCTCTGCTAGCCAGGCAGGGATACTTCATGGTGATAATTCGAATATTCCCGCCTTCCGTTGGTACGATAAGGCCTCCCAACAGATCGTTGCTTCAAGTGATCCGAAGGCGCTTCCCATAATCGAGAAGCAGCGTTCCGACGGCAATGGATTGCTGAGCAACGACGGCGCCAGCCGAGGGAACTTGCTTTCGGGCGATGCGCCGTATGTCATGGCCACCGCCAGCACCATTCGTGACAAGAGCAAGTTCCATACCTCCGACTTTCAATCCTATATTGCCAATCCCTACAACGTCTCGCGTACCTTCCTGCTCTTGTTCTGGGACGTCATCCTGGAATGGCGCCAATTCCGAAGTGCACGAAAAAATGGCGTCCAGCCAATCTTGAGCAAGCATCATCGCGGCGGGATCTATCCCTTGCTTCGCGGGTTTATGACGGTTGTAATGCGAGAGCTGAATATCTACACCATCCTTGGCGATATCTTCGCAGGTCGATCTGCGGTCTACGCTACATTCGTTGGTTACGACGAAATCGCACACCACTCGGGCGTTCTCGATCCTGGGGCGTTCGATATCCTGTACAAGCTCGATCAGCAATTCCATCGCCTGGCCAGCGCGGTACCCGAGGCGCCCAGACCATATCACTTTGTGATCCTTTCGGATCACGGTCAGACGGGTGGGGCAACCTTTAAGCAGCGCTTTGGCAAGTCCCTCCAAGATTTCGTGCTTGAGCTCATGGAAACAGAAGGAGCGGTGATTGGGGAAGCCGCGGCCGGAGAGGACTGGGGCCATCTAAACGCGTACATCAGTGACACCATTGAGAACGAGGATTCGGCCACTTCCAAAGTGGCTGCGCGCGCTTTCAAGGGTCGGACGGAAGATGGGCAGGTTGTTATGGGCCCAGAGGCGGACGATGTAATTGAGGCAGAGAGCGATGAAGATGAGCAGCCTGATGTGGTAGCGCTCGCTTCTGGAAATCTTGGGCTGATCTCGTTCACTAAATGGCCCGAAAGAATGACGAAGGAACAGATTGATGAGGCCTTTCCAGCGGTGCTTCCAGGCCTTCGAGAACACGAGCTCATTGGTTTCGTCATGGTTCGTTCAGAGAAGGATGGCCCGGTGGTTCTCGGCAGCCAGGGGACTTACTACCTTCGGGACGACCGCGTTGAAGGCACGAATCCCCTGGAAGACTTTGGCCCCAACGCGGCCAGCCATCTCCGGCGTACGACCAGCTTCCCAAATTGCCCGGACATCCTGGTCAACAGCTTCTACAATTCCGAGACCAATGAGGGGGCCGCGTTTGAGGAGTTGATCGGGTTCCATGGGGGGTTGGGTGGCTATCAGACGCAGCCATTTATCATGCATCCAGCGGAGCTCAAAGTCAGCGGAGACATGGTCGGAACTGCCAGCGTGTACCGGGTTTGCAAAGGCTGGCTGGATGAGCTGCACGGCCCAACGCCAGCAATCGAGGCCTCGGCGAATGCCATTCCGTGAGGCTGATGGAGTTCGCTTCTTTCAATTTGATTCCCTGGAAGATCCCAACCTAGACCACGCAATCCTGACTCGCCACGGCGGAGAAAGCCCCGCGCCGTGGAACTCGCTCAACTATGGGCGCACGGTTGGAGACGCTGATGTGCGGGTCACCGAAAATATTGACCGCGGTTTAGGAGCAACTGGGCGTTCACTGGACCAGGCCT
>CBDTZL010000095.1:0-8441 GCA_965364895.1 uncultured bacterium | reverse complement strand
CCGCCTCCCTGTACTGTGTACAGAACGACCGAGACGTCCTCATCGCACCCGGAATAGGTATCAAGGAGGATGCGAGTTCCGTCCCGCGGATCGAGGTCAGGCAGCTGCTCCGTCTGAGCGGTGGGATCGCAGCCGTTTGCCGCCACCCAGAACGCGACCGTATCCGGCGTCGAGATTACCTCACCCAATTCCCGCCGGAAGAAGTGCACCTGCCCACCTTCAAATGGCACTAGCGGATCCTCGGTGCCGTTCACCAGTAGGATTGGGATCGGATGCTCGGGTTCGCAGCTGAGATCGGCCGGCAGCGATGCGATCACCGCTCCCGCGGCAGCTAAGACGTCGCTGGCCTCGCAGGCCATTCGCAGCGACATCATCCCGCCATTTGAGGCGCCCGTGACATAAATTCGATCGGGATCCACGTTGTGGGTCTTCCCAAGCTCCTCGATCAGCGCCCGCAGGAATCCGACATCGTCGATGTCTTCGATGTGCGCTCGGTTGCGTTCGTTGACTCTCCCGTCGTTCCAGTTGTTCTCGATTCCTTCCGGGCACGCGACAAGGAATCCCTCTTGCTCTGCCAGCTCCTGAATCCCCCCCGCCATGGCACATGTTTGCTGGCCATCTCCGCCACCGCCATGAAGGGAAAGGATAAGCGGCACGGGATTGGGGCTCTCGGTCGATTTCAGCAGAAAGTAAGATCGCTCGAGTCCGGCGTGGGTAAGAGTGTGGGAACTGAGTTCAGATCTCACGCTAGAAACGCCAGATCCGGTCATGGCGCAACTAGTCGCTAGAACGGCGAACACGGTGAGCAGAGGGGTTAGGTAAACACTACGGGGCTTCATTCGCCTTAGTTGATATATTCGCTAGTTCCGGCTATTCGTCGCGATAGGCGTTCCACAGTGCCAGCGCCGGCTTGGGGGTGCCGTCGAAGTGGGTGAGGCCCACTGCCGCAAACGTGCTCAATCCCTCAATATCGCTCTCGACGCGACCCTCGGCTCGCATGATCGCGGCAAATGATTCCATGTTGAAGTCGGAAAGGATCAGATAGACCCAGAAGCTCATTCTATCGCCGAGCTGATCATGGAGCGCTTGCAAATAATCGACCTGACCCGATTCGTCCCCCTGGATGGCGCCGCCACCAATCGACTCGGTGGTCCATCCACCTTCGGCGACCGCCAGCGGCTTGTTTGTACGATCCAGCAGCGGCGTGTAGTAGTCGGCAGGGATTCCTTCTCCGTTGGGAAATGCAAAATAGGGATAGGACGAGATCACCCATAGATCCAACTCGGGCTCAAATGCCTCAATCTGATCCCAGTTGGTCTGCCCCGCAGGTCGGCCCTCGGCGGCAGGTGCGAACATGTTGTTCAGGTCGTCCCATTGGAAGGACACAAAGATCTGAGTGTCGGGCGCCTCGTCCTTAACTTTTCTGTAGACCTGCTTGTAGAGACTGACGAAGTTGTCGACATCCTCCGGGCGAGCGTCCATATAGGTGTTGATCTCTGATGCTAGGCCCAGGTAACGTGGAGAAAACTCGCGCACGATCCACAACGTGAAGTTGGTATAGGCTTCCCGCACCTCTGGATTGCCGAAGCTGGCGTCCCAACCCTCCGGCGCTCCGAAGAACTCGCGGCGGTTGAGCCCGTTGAGTGGGTCCACGACGAAGATCCAATCAAGGCCATTCTGCTGCGCCAATATGGTCTGATTGGTAAGGTCGGTGCGCTGCTGTGACTCGCCTTCGATACCCTGCGCGAAGTCCTCCCAGGGGATGTTGGGCTGGATCAGGATAAAGTCCGCGCTCTCGCCCATGTTGCCGAAGTGCTTGAGAACGGCTTCGGTGGTGCCTTCCGGCGGGGCGGGGAAGAAGCCGAATGCGGTGCGGTTCTGATCGAAGATCGAGGTCGAATCGGAGGCTGCATTGGTAGGCTGGGAGATTTCGCCGAGAGCTGAAGTGGAAGCCGGGGTCGGTTCGCCAGCCTGGCAGGCAAGAGCCGCGATTGCGAGCGTCGTAAGTGCGAGAAGAAGCGGGCGTGGGGAGGGTGAATCAGGCATTGGACTTCCTCACGATCAATAGTCTAGCGGTATGAACCACTCGTTGCCATAGTTACAAGGACCAGGGGGCAGAAGTTGCGCGGTTGCGTGGGAAGGCCAGTTCATTTTCACACCTACAAGGAGGATGCCTAAATTCGTAATCTTGCGCTAGCCAGGGAGTGTTCCCCTTTATCGCACCGTCAGGTCCCAGTCATTCTCACAGAGGGCTTTCAATCTGGGGCCTCGTTTGAAGGCGTGCGGTTCAGCAATCCGTCTACAAATGACGACAAGGGTTGAGATGGAAGCTCTCGGCCCTCGTCGAATCAAATTAGCTAAGCCTTTTGAGATCCTCGTAGACTGCAATACTAATAACCTGTGCTGAATCCCAGCAACCCACATGCAATCTCTGCATTATGATCCAGCGATACTTCCAGGCGGATCGATCCTGAGCGCATGACCCTACAACCCGGACAAGAAATCGGAACCTACCGCGTGCTCCAGAAGATCGGCGAAGGTGGATTTGGCGCGGTCTACACAGCGGAAGATACTGCTATTGGTCGCCAGGTCGTGCTCAAAGTGCTCACCACCGATGTGGCCGGCGATCAGGAAATGCTGCAGCGCTTCCAGCGCGAGGTGGAGATGATCGCCCGGCTGGAGCATCCGTACATACTCCCGGTCTACGAGTTTGGGCAGGTCGAGGGGGATCCGTACATCGCGATGCGCTACATGCGCGGGGGGTCACTTTACGACGCCCTGCGGAAAGGAAGCCTCTCGTGGGAGCAGCTGCTGGGGGTGCTTGAGCAGACCGCCGAAGCGCTCGACTTTGCCCACGAGCGGGACGTCATTCACCGCGATCTCAAGCCGGCCAATGTGCTGTTGGACGAGAGCGGCAATGCTTACCTGGCAGACTTCGGGCTGGCCAAAACCATGGAGGGCTCTCGGGACCTCACGGCGACCGGCGGCATCCTGGGGACCCCAGCTTATATGTCTCCCGAACAGGTCCGCGGCGATAAGCTCGATCACCGCAGCGACATTTATTCATTCGCAATTATGGTGTACGAATCGTTCGCGGGCGAGAATCCGTTTCAGGTCAGCACTCCCATGGACTACATTCTCAAACACATGTCGGAGCCACCGCGGCCGATCACCTCGCTTGTGCCGGAGCTGCCACCGCAAGTCGATACGGTCTTCGCCCAGGCGCTGGCGAAGGAGCCTCAGAAGCGTCAGGATCGAGCGACGGAATTCATTTCCCAACTGCGGAGCACAATGACCGGCGAGGAAGTGCCGGTATCCCAGCCCGCTAGCGTACCGGCGCAAGATCTCGGAGACTCGCCGACCGCGGTGGCCGAGCCAGAGCGGGCGCGAAACGCCGTAGCTGCGCCTTCCGCAGTATCCCGGCCTGAGCAGAGGCGCGGAATCCGACCGCTTGTTTGGGTTGGAGCAGCGGGGCTGGCGCTGGTGGGGGTCGCGCTGGTGGCCGCAGTCCTTCTGGGCGGCATTCTTGGGGAGTCTGAGGTGTCCACCTATCCGGTTGGCGACTCCCCGCGGGCGCTCTTATCGAATGGTGATTCGATCTGGGTGGCTAACTTCTTCGACAACACGGTGGCTCGACTGACCGCGGCCGGATGCGACGGATCGCCGGATCCGTGCGGGCAAGCCGAGGACACCTATCTTGTATCCGATCTTCCGGTAGCGCTGGCGCACGACGGCAGCTCGCTCTGGATCGCCTCCGCACTGGGTCAAATGCTTACCGAGATGGATCCCTCCAGCGGCGAAGAACGAGGCCGCTACCCATTGCCGAACGTACCCAGCACGCTGCTCTACGCGAACGGGCATCTGTGGTCCGCGAATGAGCTGGCCGGGACCGTCACCAAGATCGACACGTCCGGCAATGTTATCGGTGACTACGCTGTAGGTAGCGCACCTCGCGGGCTGTTATGGGATGGAGAGAGCATCTGGATCGCCAGCGAGCAGGACCAATCATTGGCGCGCATGGACGGCGAAACTGGGGAGATAATCGATGTCTACGCAGTTGACGGAACTCCAGTCGCCCTGGCTTTCGACGGCGAATTTCTGTGGGTGGCACTATCCGATCGCGGGGAGGTGCTGAAAGTAGACCGATCGGATGGGACGCCTCTCGAGCGCCTGGCCGCGGGCTCCAGCCCGGTGGCGCTGTTGCTCGAAGGCGACACGCTCTGGGTTGCCGACTCCTCGGGAGATGCGGCCATAGGAATTGACCTGATGGATTTAGGTGCGCGGCGATCAATTGCAATCGAAGGTGGACCGTATGCGCTGGCCTGGATGGTGTGCGGCGTGGACTGCGGCGATTTGTGGATCGCCAATGAAGCCGCGGACACGGTAAGCCGAGTCAGAAACCCCTAGCAGTTCTCGATGCCTCAACCACTCCCAGAGATCTCGGGCTACACCTTGCTGGAGCAAGCCGGCAAAGGCGGTATGGGAACGGTCTACATCGCCGAGCAGCTCTCTCCACGCCGTACGGTCGCCATGAAATTGCTGAGCCGCGCGCCCAACGCCGAGATACTGGCCGAGTTTCGTAGGGAAGCGGAGGCAATTGCTGGCCTGGAACACCCACGCATCGTCCCCGTGTACGCCTACGGTGAAGAGAGTGGCATTCCGTACCTCGTCATGCGCTACCTCCCTGGCGGAAGCCTTGCCGATCGCATCCCGATGGATCTGGCGCAGTGCAAGCGATGGCTTGAGGAAATTGGATCGGCATTGGATTACGCGCACGGACGCGGGTTTGTGCACCGGGACGTCAAGCCGAGCAACATTCTGTTAGACGAGCAGGGCCGTGCCTACCTCAGTGACTTCGGGATTGCAGGAACTTTGGCAGACATCGAATCAAGCCTTCCGTCCGGAAGCGCGGCCTACATGGCACCCGAGCAGGGGCGGGGGGAAGGGATCGATTCGCGGGCGGACATTTACTCGCTGGCTGTCACGCTCTTCGAAGCCCTGACCGGTCAGCTGCCTTACACGGCTGAATCCGCCCTCGGAGTCATCGCGCGGCACATGCATTACCCGGTTCCATCGGTAAGCGAGCTGGAACCTGCGATTCCCCTCGCAGTAGATCAGGTCATACAACAGGGAATGGCCAAGGCGCCGGCTGATCGCCCAGACACGGCAGGCGAATTTGCCAGGCGGGTGGATAAGGCTCCTCTGGCTGACTCTGAGACCGGAGCCGATCAAGAGTCGACCGCTGCATCGGGGGCCACGCTCGATCTAGAGTCGACCGCTCTGGGGCAGGGCAAGCCAAGGCCGAAATGGTTGATCGGCGCGATTGCGATCGGAATTGCGGCTATTGCGATTGTGGGAGTCGGCGCGCTGGTGACTACGCTTACCGGCGGCAGCGATCCGGTCCCGGCGGCGACACTGCCAGCTGTCACCGCTGCGGGATCCGTGACCGATATCCCGCCCAACATGCTGCTGCAGGATGACTTCTCCGACCCGACCAGCGGATTCGCGGTGTTGAGCGATGCCGACGGCGGCGTGCAATATGCCGACGGCGCGCTTCAGTTCACGGTGCTCACCGATGGCGTGCGATGGTATTCGCCATCAGCCAGAATAGACGCTCTGAACGTGCTGATCGAGGCAGAAGTGCGGCTACTATCCGGTCCGCTGCTGGGCGAGATTGCGCTCCTGTGCCGTTGGGAGGATCTGGAGAACTTCACGGCATTAGCGCTCCGTGCTGACGGTGCGGCGGCAATCTGGCGGGTGCGAGCAGGAGAGACCTCCATGCTGCAGGATTGGGCGTTTGCGCCTTCAGTTGATGTGATCCCTGGCCAATTAATTCATCTGCGCGCTATATGTATGGAGGACGAGCTTCGCCTGGAGGTAGGTGGTAGAACGGTCGTCTCGGTGACCGAGTCCGCAACCATCTCGGGAGATGTCGCACTGATGGCCGGACTGGGAGAGCCCGGCGAACTCAAGGTGCTGTTCGATACCTTGCGGGTGGAACGAACTCAGGGGATGGAGTAACTGAGCAGCTCACTCACGCTCGTCTCGCCGGCTGAAGTAGTCGTGCACCCCAGCCATCCAACTCCAACCGCGAACACGCAAGTGCCACTCGTCGGATTGGAGAATGTACTGCCAAACGAACTCGTCGTAGTAGTGCCTGAATATGAGACCGGAAGACCCTCAAACGTGCCAGCGGAGCTTGTCAGTTCCTGCAGCTCGCCGGCGGTGTAGTTCTCCTCAACTTCGTTGACGATCTCAAACCCGACTCCTTCAACATCGAAGCTCATCGTCATGGTATAGGCCGTGGTCCAGCTCGCGCCGGGCACGAAGGCCTCCGGAGGGGGCAAGGGAGACCCGGTTTGTGATGTGAGCTGCGCCTGAAAGCTGCCGCCAAGTTCCGAGAAGTCGAAGACGCCGGTTTGATAGTAAAAAATCCCATCGGCGCCGCAATCCCAGGTGTAGGTAATTCCCACGCCCTCGGTTTGAATAACGACGGTGGCGGTGGCTGCTTCTAGATCGCCGGTGACGGAGGTTACGTCCCAAGTCGCCGGTAATCCATCGTACGAGTAGTCCCAATGCGCTCCCTCACGCAGCGGGAAGTATGGATGGTCACAAGCGGTTTGCGACTGGTATCCGCCCGCGCTCGTTGAGGCTCCATTTGTTGCGGCGGTAGGCGCCGCCGGGGCGGTAGTCGGTTCAGGTTCATCCGCTTCCGCAACCGGTTCACCTGCGACAGCGGAGAGGCCGCCGCCTCTTTCGATTCGACCCTGGATATCGAGCAGCGCCACTCGAAGCGCGGACGCATCCGGCGCGTTGTAGTAGGTGCCACTGCCGGCCTTCTCTGCAAGCGTCTTGAGCGCGACGGCTTGCTGCTCGGACACCATGAAGCCGACCACGTAGGTCTGTAAATCGATCCCGGCTCGTTCAGCCTCCGCCGCCACCAGGTCATCTGCCTGGGGGTTGCAAGAATCTTCTCCGCCGGTAACCACGACGATAAATTGCGGGCCGGCGACATCGTCCAGATCGCGGATGGCAGCGATCATCGATTGTGCTAACGCCGATTCGGCTGAACCGCCTACGGCCAGGCGTCGCAAGCTATCCGCAATAGCTGCTTGGTTGTCCGTGGAGAAGGGAACGATCAGCTCCGTGTCGTCACATGCTTGAGCAATGGCGTCGCTGCCAAACACTCGAAGGCCAGCCGTGAGCTCGGGATCGGATGGCCGAACGACCTCTGCCATGATGGCCTGAGCCACCGATAGCCGCGAACCTTGCTCGGCGGCGAGGCTCATTCGAGGCGAAGTGTCAAGAATATATGCAACGGCAGGTTCTTCATCTGCAGTTTGATCCCCGCGCGTGAGGAAGTAGGCGCCAATTCCTCCAGCTCCCAGACAAGCGATCAGCAGCAATACGGCAACGAAGATAATTACCGTGTTGCGACTTCCTTCTCCGGATTGGGGTTCGCTTTGATATTGCGCCATTGAGGAGTCCTTTAGAAGGGCTGATTATAGTGCTGGATGGGGGGCTTACTGAAGAAAGAAGGTATGGCCGAGAGCTATCCTCCGCCGGTCAGGAAGACCGCGCCGGCGGCTCCCGCGCAGGCGAGGATTAACAAGACGACAACAAAGACGATGAGCGTGCTTCGATTGCTGGTGCCCGGATCTGATGGATAGTTGGCCATGGGGAGCTCCTGGAGTGAACGGATGATAGCGTTGGCCGGAGCACTGTCTTACGAGCGAAGTGATGTCAGGATATTCGGCCAAATACAGTGGAATGAATCATAAAAAGGAATCAAATTTCGTCCAAGCCAAAGAGCTCAAGTTGAGGGATCCTCGCAAAATGACGTCGGTTTCGGGTAAAGAGAGGCAACTCTGCGGCAAGGCAGCAGCTTGCGATCAATAAATCAGGCGTTGAAATGAGATCTCCGCGATCCCGGAGTTGGCGAAACTGTCGCGCGGCATGTTTAGCGGAATCAATGCTCAGCCTTAAAACGATTCGTGAAGCATCAACGAGCAGCTCAATATCATTAGCCGATTCCCTGCTCTGAACCCCACAATTCAATTCGAAGACGGTGAGGGTTGTGAGCGCTAGACGATCCGCTTTGAGCAATTCCATTACCGCTTCGGCGGAGGGCGAAATGCCCGCGAAGTAATCGATGAGGACGTCGCTATCGACAACGATAGGGCGATCTATGACGTGGAGCTTGGCCAATTGCGGCGAACCTCGGCGATTGTTCGAGCCGTTTCCCTAGCCTGCTCAGGAGTCCAGCTGCCCCTGCGTTCAAGGAGAGTACGGCGTGCCACCTCAGCCTGGGCGTGGTGGTGTAAATAGAGTTCGACGGCTTCCTCGATTGCACGAGAGAATCCACGCCATCCACGGCTTACCGCTATCGCCTGGAGCAATGCTCGATGTTCGTCTTTTAGGTCAATTGTTGTCCTGGTCAT
>CBDTZL010000094.1:0-8760 GCA_965364895.1 uncultured bacterium | reverse complement strand
AAGTTGGCCGAATTCTATAAGGCAGTCTTTGAATGGGAGATTGCAGATTGGGGTGGGGGCGATCAAACGTACTGGCTTGCTACCACCGGCTCAGATACGGAACCAGGAATCAACGGCGGGTTTATGCAGCGCTCACTCGATCAAGCGGTGATCAATACTCTGGAGGTCGATTCGCTCGAGGAGGCCACGAGCAGGATCGAGGCGGCAGGCGGGAAAATCGTCCATGGCCCGAATGAAGTACCCGGCCAAGGAACCCACGCTTATTTCGCGGATCCTGAAGGAATCTTGTTCGGCGTGATGCAGCCGGCTAGCTAACTTTCTTCTCCAGCATCCGGCAGATTCTTGCTACATCAGCCAGGAAGGTAACTCATGACGAACAAACCGGGCTTTGATCGAGCCGCGGCGCACCAGTATTTTTCCGCGGATTGCTTCAACAAGGCGTGGGGGCTTATCGATAAAGTGGAACGCACGCCCGCCGAAGATCAGCAGATGATCCGGCTGAGCCAAGCCTCAATCTGGCATTGGACCCAGCGCGAGGACTGCACGGACAAGAACATGTCGATTGGCTATTGGCAAGCATCGAGAATTTATGCCCTCCTAGGGCAGTCCACGAATGCCCGAGAGTACGGTCAGCTAGCGCTGGATACCAGCAAAGAACAAGTTCCCTTTTACGGGGGCTACGCTCACGAAGCGCTTGCCAGAGCCGAATGGGTGGCTGGAAACCGTGAGAAGGCGCAGGAACATCTGCGCCAAGCCTATGTCCTGGCGAGCGAAATTGAAGATCCGGCGGAAAAGAAGACTCTGGAAGCCGACCTGGAGACGATCCGATAGGACGCATGCAACTGAAGTTTGCGATATCCTAGGCCTTTGCTGGAGGTGAGATGAGCCAATCCACGCGTGAGAGACTGAAGTCAAAGCGACGCCGAGAACGCATCCGCAATATCGTGATCGGAGGAGTCATTGCGGTCGCAGTAGTGGCGGGGCTATCATGGCTTGCTACCCAATCTAGAGCTCGAGATAGCGGTGAGACGATCCCCATCCCGCAAGTCCAGGCGATCGAGGAAATGCCGGAAATTGTGCACGTTGCGGAGGGCACCGATCCTGGGCCCTACAACTCGGACCCACCGAGCTCGGGCAAGCATTACGCGACTCAGGCATTTGCGGACTTCATTGACCAAGACGGCCTGGAGTCGTTCGGAGATTTTCCAGCGGGATACCTTGTACACAGCCTGGAGCATGGCTATGTAATCTTCTGGTACAACTGCGATGTCCTAGAAGATACCGAGTGCGATGACTTGAAAGATGATATCCAACAAGTCATGAGCAGCGTGGGCAACTTTAAGGTGATCGCTTTTCCATGGTCCTCCATTGAGGAGCCGGTCGTCATGACCTCCTGGGGCCGTTTGCTTCGCTTTGAGGAATTTGATACTGATATAGCCGAGCAATACGTGAAAAACTTCCGCAATCAGGCCCCCGAGCCAAACGCACCCTAAGGAAATAAATCAGCGGCGGACGCGATCGTCGTCTGGATTTTGCGCTCGCACCTTCCCGGCTTGATGAGCGACTTTGACGCAAACTAAAACCAGCCCCAATAAGGGGCTGGTTTTTTCTATGCATTCTAGGGTGCTAGGTCAGGCTTGTTTGAGCTTTGGTCCGAAGCGGCTTTCCATCCACAGGCGTAAGCCCAAGATTACAACGATCCAGTACCCGAAGTATCCAACAACCTCTTCCAGTGATGGATTCCCGTTGTAGCCAAAAACTGCCTTAAGCATCTGGCCCAGGGTGGAATTTTCGTCCAGGACATGGTTGGTGTCCCAGATTTGTGCGTTTACCGTAGGAATCAGCCCCGCCTCCTGAAACTCGTGAATCCCATGCGCCAGCAATCCTGCGGCGAACAACAGTAGCAGCACGCTGGTGATGTTGAAAAAATGCCGAACATTCAATTGAGCGGTCGAAGCATAGATCAGATACCCGATAAGGATCGCCGCCGCTAGGCCGAGAGCGGCGCCAACCAGCGTCCCTCGGCCATCAGATGCAAATGCGGCCGCTGACAGAAAGAGCGCTGTCTCGACCCCTTCGCGGAACACGGCAATAAACGCCACAAAGATGAGCCCCCATTTCGTTCCGGTCTTAACTGCGTCCTGAACATTCCGCTCGAGAGAGGTTTTTATAAGCCGAGCCTGGGAGCGCATCCAGAAAATCATCCAGGTCAGCACGCCTACCGCCAGGAACATGGTGGCGCCCTCGAAAATCTCCTCGGCCCGGCCTTCAAGTTTCATGCCTACCAACTGAATAACAAATGCGAGCCCAAGGCTCGCTACTACCGCGGCCAGGACCCCTATCCAGACCGACCTTCGGCCCTCCAAATAGCCAATCCTGCGCAAGTATCCAAGGACGATACCGACGATTAAGGCGGCTTCAAGTCCCTCGCGTAATGCAATTAGCGCTGCTGCTGCCATTCGCTAGTCGACTCCTCCGGCAATTAAACAGAATGCGTTCGTGAAAAATGTACCAATCAAAGGCTCATCCGTCAATTGACCTCGTTCTTAACCAATTCTCGCTGGGGGTTAACTCATTGATTAACCAGGGTAACACTCTCTGAGCCGCGCGACTTCTGTGTCCGGGCACTGTAGTACTCTTTAAACTATGGTCGATCCCACCGACCGTGACCTGGTGCTTCGCACGCGGCGCGGCGAGGTGGAAGCATTCGGGGAGGTCGTAGCCCGCTATCAGCAATCGGTATTCAATGTCTGCTTTCGAATGCTCGGCGAACGAATGGAAGCCGAGGATCTTGCGCAGGAGACCTTCATACGTGCCTATTCGCGATTGGAAACCTTTGATGTTGAGCGACCTTTCGGACCCTGGATACGTCGAGTAGCAACCAACGTTTGTTTAAACCATATACAGATGCAGAAGCCAGAAAGTTACCAATTTGATGAGGAACGCGACCGGTCTCCCGCAGCGGCTCGAGAAGAGCCGGAAGCCTCTCTCCAGGGCGTCCAGGCTACTGAGGAAGTACACCGGGCGATCGTGGCACTGCCGGGGAATTACCGAGCAGTGATTGAGTTGCGACATTATCAGGAAATGAGCTATTCTGAAATTGCCGAGGCGCTTGAACTACCGCTAAGTGATGTAAAGAGTCACCTATATCGAGCGCGAAAAAAGCTGGCCGAATTGCTGTCTGCCAATGAGTGAACACCCGAACAACGAAACGTTCCAGGGCTATCTAGATGATGAACTGACTCAGCTGGAACGGCAGCAGGTTGAGGCACATCTCCGCATCTGCTCAACATGTGAAGCCGAGCTGGCTCAATTACGCAGCCTGTTCCACTCTATTGAAAGCATTCCATCCGAGAATCTGGCCTCCGATTTGGTCCCTGGTGTCATGGCAGCCGTTAAACCGCGGGCCAGTTGGCTTCCTTCGATGGCGGTTGGCGAGCTGTTGGTTGCCGCCGCGTTCACTCTCGTTTTGGTGCTCTGGCTCGGGGGCGGAGAGCTTCAAGCTCGATTGGGCGGCGCCGTGGAGCGATTGATCGCGCAGTTTGAGGTCGCGGCAGCAGGGCTCTGGACGAGCGTCGGTGAGTTTCTCAGTCAGGTGCCTGATTCCCCGCAGCTGGACTTTGTTCAATTTGGCGAACTGATGGGGAGCTTCCTGAATTCAAGCTCGCTATTGTGGGCAGCGGGGGCAATTGCGTTTGCGCTCCTATTGCTGGGCAATGGCCTGGTTCTACGCACGGGAAAGGATAGCAATGTCTGAGGGCCTGGCTCTAATCTTGGTTCCATTGGTTTCACTGACCCTGGTCGCGCTGTTTGTGGCAATGGGAGCTCTTTTTCCAAAGCAAATTTCCGACGTTAAGGCGAGAAGTTCTAGCATGCCCGGCCGATCGTTTCTACTGGGGCTCATCAACGTCATTTTTATTTCCGTGCTCGTGGCTGCCTTGAGCGGCGGTGGTGACTTTCCGCAGTTGCTCGGACTGATCCTCTTTGCGGTACTCGTAATTGGTCTGGCCTTCGGTCTAGCAGGCATGGCGCCTTTGATTGGCGAACGCGTCTTACCCGAATCTAGCGCTGTTCGACAGGCGAGCTGGGGTGCAGCCATCATGGTGGTGGCCAGCCTCACTCCGTTCATCGGCTGGTTCTTACTCTTCCCTTACATCTCTTTCCGCGGGCTAGGTGCTTTCATCCTCAGCTTGTTCTCCAGAGCTTCCAGCACTCCCCTGAAATAGCAACCCTCATCGCTCAGTAGCGGCCGAAACTTTACCGCGGGCCGCAACATTCCGGTCAGTTCCTCTGTAATACGCATCAAAGGACGAGGAATGTGAATCGCGCATGCCTCAAAGGGAGTTCGATCATGGCCGATGTCTACGCTGTTTTTGGAACGCTGCTTGCGCTCGGGATCATCTTTCCTGGCATGTTGTTTGCCTGGTCGCTGATTTTTCCTGGAACCGTGGGAAGGGCCAGCTTACGCATTGAACACACTCCCTGGCGCAGTTTGGGACTTGGGGTGGCTCTTGCCGTCCCCATCGGGCTTACCGTGGCGGCTCTTCTATCGATAGCCCTGGGTCCGGCCAACTTTCTTGGGGGGGCTTTGCTGGTTGGCTCGCTCTCACTTGCCAGTTTGGGAGCTAGCGGTATGGCAGGAATGATGGGCCAGCGATTGCGCCCACGATCCAGTGAAACCGCTTCAGAAGCCGCAAGATTCCTGCGAGGAGCAATTGCGCTTGAATTAGCTGCTGCTTTTCCTGTCATCGGCTGGTTTCTGGCGATTCCGCTCATAACACTTTGCTCCCTTGGGGCGGCGTCCTTTGCGGTGCTGGGTTGGATGCCGCAGTCCATGGCTGCACCGGAACTGCATGACCAACCTGCTCTCGGCCAAGCATGACCATCGAACGCCGCGAGTTTCTTCGACTGGCCAGTCTGGTCGCAGGAGGAGCTGCCCTTTCTGCGTGCTCACCGCTTTACAAGCAAATTTCGGGAATCCCTAGATCCTTCGATGGGTGGAGCTCGATCCCAGCATTTGATTTTCGCGTGCTTAGTCGCCTCACCTATGGGCCCAACATCGAGGATCGAGAACAAATCACCCGACAAGGTTGGAAGGCGTGGCTCGAGGGCCAATTAGCGGCTGAGCACATTGAAGATGAGGGTGTCCTGTGGCGGTTGCGACCGTACGACTCTCTGTCGCTGGATGCGGACGCGCTTGCAGTCTGGGAAGAAGACGACGTGTCGCTGGACTTACAACGAGCGGCGTTGCTCCGACGAATCTACAGTCGAAGACAGTTGTATGAGCGCATGGTCGAATTTTGGACCGACCACTTCAATATATCGATCATGAAAGGTGATTGCTGGTTCCTCAAAGGGGTCGATGATCGCCAGGTCATACGGCGGCATGCTTTGGGAAATTTCCGCGATTTGCTCTGGGGATCGGCTCACTCGCCAGCCATGTTGGTTTACCTGGATAACCAGGCCAATGAAGGCCAGGCACCCAATGAAAACTACGCCCGTGAATTAATGGAGCTGCACACGCTTGGCGTGGAGGGGGGATACACGCAAACCGACGTGATGGAGCTGGCACGCTGTTTTACCGGCTGGACAGTAAAGGATCATTTCTGGAAGGGCGAATTCACTTTTAACCCAGATTTCCACGACCAGGGTGCAAAATTGGTTCTGGGCCAGAGAATTGAGCCGGCCGGCCAACGCGAGGCCGAGCTCGTTTTAGAAAAGCTGGCACTGCATCCCTCCACCGCTCGCCGCATCTCCCGAAAATTGGTGCGCAAATTCGTAACCGAAGAGGGTTGGCCTGAACTAGTAGAGAGCGCCGCGCAGATATTTCTGCGTACGCAGGGGTCAATCCGTGCCACGGTAGGACATATTCTCGAACGCGGTCTAGAAGATCCCGGAACCAAAATCAAGCGACCGACTGATTTCATCGCGGGAGCAATTCGATCTCTTGGAGCAGATACCGACGGTGGTCAGCCGCTCCAAACCTTCTTGGCTCAGATGGGCCAACCAGCATTTCGGTGGCCGACACCCGACGGGCCGCCAGACAATTCAACCTACTGGACCAGCAATCTGATGCCCCGCTGGCGCTACGCTGTGGCATTCTCCCAAAATCAGATTGACGGGACCGAGCTGGAGCAAAACGTGTTTGTCAGCTCCCGTTCAGCCGCAGACGACTTCGATAGCATTTCAGAACTTCTGCTCGGAACTCCACTTCAATCCGAAATTCGGGACCAGCTCATCGAATCGTTTGCCGACGGAGGCGCCACCGAGCGGCGGACGATGATGGAACTCACCATCGCTGGCCTTCTGGCGTCCCCGGCTTACCAATGGATGTGAGGTGAAACGATGCCCAAGGTAGCCGAACGAGCGAATTTTATGCATGCCCTTCAATCCTCGTGCTGTGATCCTGCGGCCGCGACCTACGTACGATCGACCTGGCCGGCCTGGATGCCAAGATTGGCCTTCACCGAATCACTGAGCGGGGATGTCCTGGTGGTGATCTTCCTGCGCGGCGCGGCCGATGCGCTTAATATCATCGTCCCTCATGGCGAGCAAGCCTACTATGAGACCCGACCCACACTTGCAGTCGCTAGGCCGGATGATGCAAAGGCGCCGCTGCTGGAGCGCGCGCTCGATCTGGATGGTTTCTTTGGACTGCATCCACTTCTAGCCCCTCTGATGCCAATCTGGGAACAGGGACATCTCGCACCGATCCATGCTTGCGGCGCGCCGGACGAATCGCGCAGCCATTTCAAAGCGATGGAATTGATGGAGCGAGGGGTTGAGGACACTCACGGACCTGCCTCAGGGTGGATCAACCGCCACCTCACCACCCTGAACACTGGAAACGGCTCCCCGCTTCGTGCGGTGGGCTTGGGAGAGGCAGCGCAGCGCAGCCTTCAGGGCGCGGTACCGGTGAGCGCACTGCGCTCGATCTCGGATTTTCATCTTGCCGGGGATCGCAAGGTCGAGAGCTTGATGCAGGCCGGCCTGTCCGCGCTTTACGCGGCGGACGATCCGCTCGGGGTGCTTGGCCAGGAGACATTAAGAATCCTTCGAACACTGGAAACCCTCAGCCCAGATGCCTATCAACCTCAAACTTCCACGATGTATCCAGAAGGCGAATTCGGCACTGGCCTGCGCCAGATCGCTATGCTGGTGAAGGCTCAGGTTGGGCTTGAGGTGGCAGCCATCGATCTCGGCGGATGGGACACACACTTCGCGCAAGGTACGAATCAAGGCCTCATGCCTAACTTGCTCTCTGAGCTTGGAGCAGGATTAGCCGCACTTCACGACGATCTTGAGGACTATCACTCACGGCTCAGTGTCGTAGTGATGACAGAATTCGGACGCCGGGTCAAGGAAAATGCCAGCCTCGGAACGGATCATGGCCATGGAGGATTTATGCTGCTGATGGGTGGGAATGTGGTGGGGAACAAAGTCCATGGCGCATGGCCGGGACTGGAGCGGGATCAGCTGTTTGGGCCGGGTGACCTCGCCGTAACCACCGACTATCGCGACGTTCTCTCCGAGGTCTGCAAAACGCGGCTAAACAATGGCTCCATCGCTCAAATCTTCCCGGATTTTGTGCCCGGCAAATTCGGTTACGTGCGGGAGGAGTAGGCGCATACTTCGGCGACAGCCGTGCACACCGGCTCACGCGGCTGACGAGCAATTCCCCATCAGCTCGATTCCGACGGGCAATCCACAGCAGCCGTTGTTTAGTCGGGATCGCCACCTGGCTGCCAATGTAGAAACGCCTCTAACACGCGCAGGTTGATCTCCAAATCTGTATCTCGGTGATTAGTGAGTTCGACAACCAGGGCGGGTATGCCCACTTCTGCGGCCCAGTCGGTAAATTGCCCGGTGTAGAGACAGCCGGCATCTAGTGGGGGATAAGGATAAGGGGCGACCTCGGCCACTACTTCGGCAAGTTTTACGGACGCCTCCAATGGAGGCTGACCACCAGGGAAGATTCCTAGCGCCGCGCTATGTAAGCTGATGATGGCTTCGATCCGGTTGTCCAGGATGAAATCCATGAGAGCGGCCACCTCCGGTTCCGACGCGGGGCTCGTTCCTCCGTGGATAGGCAGGTAGCTCCAGCAGCCAGCCTTTGGCCACTGCTCCTGCCACTGCGAGGGCCAATTTCTATTTAGGTCGACGCCATTTTCATTCGCTCGGCCCTCGTAGGACGAAGAGCGAGCTTCCCCATCAGGGTTCAGGGCGGGGAGTAAGTAGAGGCTGACATCGGGTGGAATGGTCTCAGGATGGACGGTCAGATGACTCATCAGCTGGTGAGCCAGCGCGATCGTGTTCCACTCATAGCCTCCATGAATTCCAGCAATAATCAGGCGCCGGGAAGGTCCGTCTCCATAGCGATACATCGTCAACGGTCGCCCCGCCACTGTGTAGCCAATAATGTCGGGCCTGCTTCCCTGCGGGGTCGCGCTTGGTTCAGGCTCTGGGGTTAGCGAAGGAGCTGCGGTTGGGGTTGTTTCCTCTGTAGCCGTCAGCTGCGGAGGGAGAGAAGTTGCAATAGGTGCAGCAGGCTCCGAAGCCTCAGGAGTAGGAGTTTGAGAACAAGAGGCAAAGAGCAAAGAAAAACCACATGCCGCGGCTAAGAAGGGTCTGATCTTCATGGATGGGTTCGCTCAAGCGTCGGAGTATATCGCGGTGGATCAGGCTCCGCAGGATGTCGGCGCATACCTAAGCATGAGGACTGAGCACAGTCGCGTATTGGGGCAGGTTAGAAATGCAAGT